>DATFSZ010000142.1:0-4137 GCA_035262365.1 Binataceae bacterium (SeqCode) | reverse complement strand
ACATGAAGACGTCAGGGATCGGCCGGTCCGAAAGGTCATAGCGCGCCTGCAGCAGTTCCGCCTGGCGTCGCATCACCGCCGGCTTCTGCGCTTCATCGCCAGCGCGCACCACCGAGAACGGCTGCGTCGGGAGCGGTCGATAGCTCGCATCCGGCGGCAGAGACTCCGAATAAGCTCCCCACGACAGCGCGAGAATACTTCCAGCAAGAGCCGTTCCAGTGATGAGGCGAGGCATTCATCTCTCCGGCCGAGACCGGCGGGAGCGGAGTGAACGTCGCCGGCTTCGGGTGCACGAACAACCGCCATGCGTCACCTTCAGTTCCCGCGTTGAATGCCTTGAAAGGCGAAACCCGTGGCGGTTCGCCCGGGGCATGACAAGCCTGGCGATTACGAGTCCGTTGCTGGGAGCGGGAACCGTTACACGCGATCGCCGACTTCGTCGATGTGACGGAGCAAATCCGCTGGATCCTCATTAGACGCGATAAGCGCCGCTGCGCTCCGACTTGTCCGGGTCGTACCCTCCGGATAGGAGCCCGACGCCGAGTGCCCCTGCGCTGCGGGCGGCCAGGATGTCCCAAATGCTGTCGCCGACAACGCATGCGGTCTTGATGTCACTTTCAGCGCTTCGGCGGCGGCGAGAAAAAGATCAGGATAGGATTTGTCGTACGCGACCATGTCTCGAGTAATGATCGGGATGCCTGCAAGACCGATCTCGAGGCTCCGCAAAACGCGGCGGGCGGTTTCCATGCGGCCAGTGGTTGCGATTGCCAAAGGGATTCCGGTTCGGGCGAGATAGCTGAGGAGTTCGCGCGCGCCCCGCAGCGGCCGCACGCGGCAGAACCTGTCGTTAAAGGCCTCGGCATGAAGGCGGCCCAGACGCTCGATCCGCGCCCGGTCCATATCAAGCCCCGTTTCCCGCAGCAGCATGTTCGAAGAAGCAGTATGGTAGATGCTCACCCTTCATTCGACTCGCAATGGTCGACGATCGCATCGAAATAGTCTACGGCGCGTTCGGGGATGTATTTATATTGCTCCACTCTTTTGATTTCCCCTAGTCCACACGATTCATGATCGCCATCCATCCCCTCGACTCCAGCAATATAGGTTGATCGGATAACATTATTTTTCAGGTCATCTTTCATAACTTTAATGAATGACGCTTTCATCTTTGTTTTTCCGAGCACGGAGTTTGTGTCACCCAGGGGCATGATCAAAAGCTCCTTTGGCCATAAAGAGTGGCAATCGGCTTTGCCGCGAAAGCAGTCAAGATAAATGTTGCCTGAAGGGTATGCCTGTCCAATAAAAACCTTCTTGTCTAAACCTTGGACATCAAGTTGGGAAACACCCTGCGCAAGGTTGGATTCCATAAATAGAGATGAGAAAAAAAAGCAGAGAACGATGAATGACAGACTTCTTTTCATGCGTAGCTCCGATTATAGGAAAAACAGGAAATAGATCACGTCGCGCGCGAACTTCCGGTCATCCCATGCGATCACGCGAGGTGAGGACTCAACGTGCCCGGCGGAGCATGTACCATTTTACAAGAGATTGTCTAGTTTGCGTATCGCAACTGTGGATTATCATTGAAAGAGGTCAATTCACGCTTTGGCACTTGCGGATTTTGGCAGGTTACCTGATCAGTGCAGCTCCGGAGGAACCAAATCCCGCTGCTGATCGCCGTCACCTCGGCGCCGCGCCTAACACGTGGATGGCTGGGACAAGCCCGGTCACGACAAGCCAAATAAACGGTTCAACATGAAGTTCCGCGAGTGGCTTAAGAATTGGGGGCGTCGGACCACCAGGGGCCAGGTCTTTTTTCGTGGTGAGGTGCCACCGTTGCGATGCTATTATGTTTGGCCGCTATGTTCAAATTCGAAGCGGGGCCGCCGCTGACGGTCGCCACACCCGCTACCGGGAGGAGATCTTCCATGAAGGAGCTGATCAGGCAGTACCTCGACGATGGCGTGTCGCGCCGGCAGCTGATGACTGGGCTAAGTGCACTCGGCATGAGCACGGTCGCCGCCAATGCGATGGCGCAGTCACTCACGCCGGCGTCGGCTGCGCCGCCGGGCGCGATGCGGGAACTACAAGGTACCGGCGGAGCGCTGTTCGTGGCGCAGCTCAAGGCGGCGGGCGTGAAATACGTATTCTTCAACCCGTCGACCGGTGACTATCCGATTTTCGACGCGCTGGTCGATGAGCCTGGCATCCAGGTCATCAAGGGCATTCACGAAGGCGCCGTGGTCGCCATGGCGGACGGCTATGCAAAGGCCACCGGCAAGCCGGGCATCGTGATCGTCGCCAATGTGGGTTTGCCCAACGCCATGACCCAGATGATCAACAGCTGGAAGGACCAGATTCCGCTGCTGGTCGCGGTCGCCTCGGCCGACCAGGAGACCATGGGGCGCGATCAGCCGCAGGAAGCCGAATTCCACGAGACCATGACCCATCCGATCACCAAGTGGACGTGGATGGCAAAAACCACCGATGGCATCCCGGAGACCCTGCGGCGCTGCCTCAAATTCGCTTCGACGCCGCCGTGCGGGCCCGTATTCCTCGCGCTTCCGAACAACACCCTGCGCGACCAGGCCAAGGCGGCGATTTGGGACCAGGCCAAGTTCGAAGTACCGATGCGCATTCGCCCCGACAAGGATGACGTGGAGAAGGCCGCGCGCATCCTGATCGAGGCGAAAAATCCGCTGATGAGCGTGGGTGACGAGATCACCTGGTGTCACGGCGAGAAGGAAGCCGTGGAGCTTGCCGAATTGCTGGGCCTGCCGGTCGCCTCCCAGCCGAACGCGCTCGGCTTCTGGTCGAGGCCGTTCCCGACCCGGCATCCGCTCTATATCGGAGCACAACTGCGCGACATGCGCTTCCCCGGCAGGGTCGACGTGCTCATCAATCTCGGCAACCGCTATGGCGATCGCGCCATGCCGGGCACTACCGTGATCTCGATCCGGCACGACCCGACCAACCTTGCGCGTCTCACGCCCGTCGACCTTGGCATGGTGGCGGATATCCGTCTCGCCACGATCGACCTTATCGCTGCGATCAAGAGCCTCGCCACGCCGGCGCGGCTGAAGGAGATTGCTGAGCAGCGCACCACACGCACCCGCGCCTACTCGGCCGAGATGGCGGAATTCCGCATGAAGATCGCCCACGAAAACGCCGACCGCTCACCGATCACGCTCTCGCGCATCGGGCTCGAGCTGGAAAGCGCGCTCGCACCCGACACCTGCTACGTGTGCGACGTTGATTCCGGCAAGGCTATGGACCCGCTGATGTCGTTCGGCGGCACCGACAAGAACTACTTCGCAACCAGTGCAAACATTCTTGGCTGGGGCATGGCGGCGGCCTTCGGCGCCAAGCTGGCGCGGCCCGACCAGCCGGTCGTCTCCGTGGTCGGCGACGGCAGCTTCTGCTTCTCGGGCCCTCAGCCGTTGTGGAGCCAGGCACGCTACCACGCGCCGATCATGAACATCGTGCTCAACAACAGAAGCTACAACAACGAACGCAACCGCATCTGGGGCTTTGGCGGTCGCCAGTTCAAGACCGGGCGCGACATGACCTGCTACATCGGCAGCCCGGACGTCGACTATGCCAAGGCCGCCGGCGCCTTCGGGGTGGAGGGCGAGGTCGTCACCGAGCCTGGCGAGGTCAGAGCCGCGATCCTGCGTGCCCAGCGCGTTATCGCCGACGGGCGGCCGTATCTCCTCGACATCCATACCCAGCGCGACGGCATCGGCGCCGCCAGCACCTGGCATCCGGCCTATTCGGTCGCGGATCTGCGGACGAGGAGGGTGTGATGCGCGGGTTTGCTCCGACGCTCTGCGCCGCCGCGCTTGCAATCGCAATCGCCATGCCCGCCTGCGCCCAGGGCGCGCTGCCGCCGGGTGAAGGCGGCGACCTCTTGGCGACCGCCTGCTCGCAATGCCATGCGCTCAATGTGATCAGGTCGATGCGCAACGGCGCAGAGGGCTGGAAGCGCCATGTTTACAACATGGTGACACGCGGCGCGCAATTGAACGCGCGCGAGGCCGATATGGTGGTGGCCTATCTCGCCGCTAATTTCGGGCCTGCCGCGCCTGCCGCATCGATTGCGCGGGTCATGCTACCGAGCGGGCCCGGCAAGGACCT
>DATFSZ010000141.1:0-4270 GCA_035262365.1 Binataceae bacterium (SeqCode) | reverse complement strand
TCTGCTTTGCTATATCCAGACCGATTCTTGTAACCTTCACGCTTGGACCCTCCCGTAGTTCTCTTCGATGGCGTGATTGCCATCGCTGGCTCACTATGAAGCCGTTGAACACGGGCTGGGTCCATCCCATCAACGAGGCCGTGCGAACTGCCGGTTCGCCTTCATTCTTTACGCGGGCTGTGAAGGCTCGCTTCGGGAGCTTGCGGATGAGGGTTTGAGTGGCTGACCTCGACGCCTGCCGCCAGCATGGCGTAGCGCTGCGAATCGATGAAAACGGCGACCTAGTGGTCTGCAAGGCACGGCGCTAAAGCCGACAAGCCTAGCCAGCCTTGGCAGGCGCTCCTGGACGAAATCGAGGCCAACCTTGAGGCCGTCGCCGCCCTGGTCAAAGCCGGTTGGCTTCTGTTCGTCGATTTCTCTGGAGAGGCTGCGGCGTGAGCGAGATCGAGACCGGAGGATGGGGGAAAAGTTCAGAGTAGGTGCGTGGCGGCATCGGTTGCCGCCTTGGGACGTGCTTAGTCGGCCGGTGCAGCGGTATCGTCAGGGTCCTAGCCCGAGGCGATTGTGGATGCGCTTGTTGCGCGGGTGCAGTCGGGCTTTTATCGTCTCCGTTCTAGTGTCTTTGCGACACCGGTGAACCCGACAAACCCGACACCCGAGCCCATTGGGGGCGCGTCCGCGTTTGACTGTTATCTAGGTAGCGGCATTCTCTCCATAGGATGGATAGGCGCCGCCTTGTTCCGCTCAGAGTCGCCTCGAGGCGCTCCTGGTGGCCGGTTTCGCATCTGGGGCTACTCTTCAGGCGTTGAAAGCGAGGTCGCGGCCAGACGGCCCATTTCCGGGCCAAGTTTGGCGCTAAGGCCCAGAGCGCCCGGACGTTCCCTTGCACGGCTGTTTGTCGGCGCCAGGGCACGTCCATCACGACGCCGTCCGGCAGCTTCACCATACCGCCAATCGGCATGGCGCTGACGAACTCGCTGTCGGTCTCGGCGAAGATCTGGTGCGCCAGGGCGGGCGGCAGGAATCTGCCTGTCACCAGCTCGTAGCGGTGCCCGGCAAGTGGAGGCGGGCACATGCAGGCGGGCACATGCAGGCGGCCTCATGCTGCATCGTGTAGCGACCCCCCGTCTATTCCCCGTCCTGCGCCTTGCGGATATGCGACTTGGCGCTGACGGCGTGAATTTCCTCGAACAACTCTGCCGCTTCTATCCGTATCGCGGCGCCGGTGGGACAGCTATGCACGCATCCCATGAACGGCAGCCCGTCGCACAAGTCGCATTTGATCGGAAAGCTGGGCGGGACATGCGCATGCTCTTCGTCCACCGGCGCCGGCTCCTCGCCGCCCTGAGTCCCGAACAGGCGGCTCAGTAGATTTCCAACGGCGTGGTGCTGCGCCAATGGCAACGGGCGGAAGAAATCGCGGCCGCCCGCGATTGCGGCTTTGCGCGCCTGGGCTTTGTCAAAGGAGGGTGTGTCGATCATCGTGATGTTATCGAACGGACAGGCGATCGCGCAGTTGCCGCAGCCGATGCACAGGTCGTACTTGAAGTAGATTTCTCCTTCAGGCCGGCGCTTCACCGCGCCGGTCGGGCACGCGCTCATGCATTTGGGGTCGTCGCAATGGCGGCAGGCGCTGGGCACAAGGTACTTGCCGATCTGGACGCCGTTGCGGATCAATCTGCTGCGCCCGTGAAGCGATTCGCAGGCGCGGACACAGTTGTCGCACTTGATACAGCGATCCAGATCCATCACCAGCAGCGCGTCGGATTGGATCACTCCCAACTGGCCGCTTTTTTCCAGCAGGTCGGAAAGCTCCTGCGTGATCGTGTTTTCCTGCTCCTGCTGGCGCGCAATCACCTCGCGCATCGCGCGCTCGGTTTCCGGGTAGCCGCGGTAGAGTTCGGCAAATCCCTCCTTGTCGATCTTGATCAACTCGCACTTGCCGGCGGTGAACGCGCTGCCCCAGGCACGGCCCGTGCCGAGCAGCGCGATCTCGCCGAAATACTCGCCCTCGCGCAGATAGGCGAGCACGCGCCGCGCGCCGTCGGCGCGATGGCGCACGATTTCGACAAAGCCGTCGAGGATGATGTAAAAGCCGTCGACCTCCTCGTCCTGCTGCACGATCGGCACGCCGCGCAGGTCGTAGCGCACGATCTGGCAATGGCGGATGAGTTCGTCGACAAACGACTCCGGCACGGTGGCGAACAACTCGACCCGGCCGGTCATCGCGCGCACCGCCCGCTCGCGGTAGCGATCGGCCAGGATGGCGCGAGCGCGTTCGTTGATCTCCAGGTATTTCAGCGCGTGGCGCGGTATATAGAAGATGAGCGTCTGCGCCGCCGCGACGACGTTGAAGGAGCGCGGCCGTCCGCCCATCGCGCCCAGCTCGCCGAAGATGCTGCCGGCTTCGTACACCGTATGTACCGCGATGCCGCGGTCATCCTGGTCGTGAACCTGGGCGCGGCCCTCAAGCAAGATGCACAGGTCGAGTTCGAACTCGCCCTTGCGGCAGATCGGATCGCCGGGCGCAAACCGGCGCACCACCATTCCATATTCATGCTGTATCGCATGCTCGAAGGATTCGCGCTCGTGATCGCTGAACGTGCTGAACGCGTCGCATCGCTGCAGCATCGTCCACAACTCCGCGGGAGCGATCGCGACCTGGTTGGAGTGCTTTGCCACGATTCTGATCCAGATATTATTTTGTCGCGCCAGCCTCCGCGCCATTGCCATGTCCAAGCAGGTGTTTCAGGCGCGGCATCCCTTCCTGCCGTGGGGGGCCTTTACCCGCTGATGATGCCGGTCCCGACGGAGAAGCACAAGGTGGGCACCCGCTGCTGCCTATTGCCGAGGGCCAGGGACAGGCGGGCGAGACACTCGAGCCGCGCCCGCTGCCGGCGGTGGAAGGGCCGAGGATCGTTTCGTTGATCGTCGACTCGCTCTTGTGCGGGCCCGACGCGGACTCTTGTTCGGGCAAGTGGCGGGTTGCTCGAGTCCAGGGACTCTTGTCGACTGACGCCAACGTCGGAGATGGAAATGTTCGCGACAAGGACATTTCCACCCGGGTTTGATTTTGGCTCTGGCCTGCTGTTCCTGGCCATGTCGGCCACGTTCCTGAATCAGGAGCTCGCCGGCCAGATAGGAGGAGGTACTCTTGCGACACAGAGCCAGAACCATAAGGTCAACGCCGAGGTGCCGACCATGACCGAGCACGGATACCACGCGGTCGGCTTGTCCATGACCATCGGCAGCAGAGCGACGGCCAGCGCGGGCGGCACATGGACTCGGAAGATTTGCAAGACGGCCATTCCCCAGGCCATGCTCAGCGCCGCCGTAATCCAGGTCACGCCCAGCAGATGATGGAGAAGGAGGCCGCCCGCCGCACTCAACAGACAGACGATCGGCAGACGGAAAGGGCGGCTCGCCCAAGCGTAGGATTCAACGTGGCCTAACATCTCAAATCCAATCACCGCCAACGGCGGGAACAGGATAAAGCGGAGACCCGTCAGTTTGACCAGCGCGATCGCCGCGATCAGAAACGCGAAATATGGTGCAACCCATGACCATCCCTGTGGTGTAAAGGGAGCGGATTGCGCAATAACGCCGGCTGCGGAACTGATACTGCCCAGTATCAAGCGTCGCCAGAGTAATGACGCAGCGGCCAGCAGGACCGTGCCGAACATTATCCCGGGTGGGTAGCCCCAACTCCTCACGCCCAGGACCAATGGCAGCAGGCCAGCGGAAATCGCCGGAGCGATCGGCGATCCGAGGGCCAGTATTACTGCCAGTACGGCGCCAACGGTGAGCATCACTGACAGGAATCCGTAGGACAGGGCGTGTGTGATTACGATGCCGATCGCGCCGGTTATCACCGGTGTTATGGCCAGGTGGATCGGCGCGTTGCTCCAGTGGCCGCGCGGACGGCCAAACACGTCATAGGCCAGTGCGCCCAGTTCGGGAAACATGATGTAAAAGGCGCCGGTTGCGCCAGCGACGGCCGCCACCAACGCCACGTAGACCATCGCGACAATTGCCGCAGCAAGCAGGGCATATCCCCGCAAGCTCGCAGTCGGATCGGCTTCCAGGTCGTACCATTCGTCGCTTCTCACTGTCATCGATACTCGCCTGCGCCGAATGTTTACGAAACAGGCTTTGAAAGGTCCAGTTATCAACCGCCCCCCGCGCACGGCAGAGGCGAAGACCTTGGGTCTATTTTGCGACCTGCTTTTCATGGAATGCGATCATCTTGCCGGCGATCTCCGGTAGCGAA
>DATFSZ010000140.1:0-12945 GCA_035262365.1 Binataceae bacterium (SeqCode) | reverse complement strand
CATCGGCAACCATCGGTATAGCGACTGGCTATTGCGCAATAGTTTCCTAGTTCATCGGACGTGGTTAGACGTGGTCGGATTGCCCTAGTCTAATCGCTCGACTGATGATCAACGAGTTGCCGGGACTGGTGGGAGCGTTGCAGCCTTTGAATGGCGCGCAAAGTCCGAACGAGCAGCTGGGCAGGCAGAATCGCCTGAACGTGGCCAACGCGATGCTGGCGGCAGCATCCGGGTTACTCGCCCCAAATTCCAAGGGAAATCCGCTGGGGCTAGCACAAAAGCTGGGCGTTACTCTCGGAACGGGGCTGCAAAGCCATAATGTGGGCACTGGGCAAGAGCGACTCCTACACGCGCTTGGGATGAACGGCCGCGGTCTATCGGCCGCGATTCCAACATCTCTAGCCGGTCTTGCCGGAATGGCGCCGGCGCTACGCCTGGCGTCCGGCCCCACTGCCCCGGAACCGGCGGCTGAGAAGTCAGTGGCATCAGATCGGCACCCAGCGCCGAGGGCGCGGAGGAGCGCGCGGCGAGCAAACACAGCACGCAAGCCCGCGCCGCCAGCGGGTCCGACACTGCAGAAGTTCAGTGGCAGCGTGGCGCGTCGCCTTGAAGATCCCGCAGTCCTGCCGGGCGGATGGGAACTCTACGGTTACGACAAGAAAAGCGACCGGCCGGTTTACGTGGGCCCGGGGCAGGAATTACGAGTCCTGGCCTGAGCTGTGCGGGAAGACGCAATGGGCCCAGGAGCGCACGGCAAAATGATTCGACACTCGTCCCGATTAGTCAGTACTGTTGGTTTATAGTATAATAAATAATTCAATAGCCAGTTAATCAATACATATATTCTGCTGAAGCCGGAAGTTCACCGAGTTCAGCCTTTAGGTATCCGACCAGATTGAGTGTTCTGGCGTTTCAAGTTGGGCGGCCGGCGGGCCGTTTGTGCTTGTGTGCGGCGTGGTTGCGGGGCAGGGAATGAAAAAAGCATCGAAGCGGTGGTGGTGGCGGCCCATTGGGATGGCGGGCGCGGTTGCGGCGGCCGTCTGGATAAGCGGTGTGGCTGCAGCGGTCAATTTATGCACACTGACCGGCAATCTTACCCTGGTCGACGGACAGGCGGGCGCCAACGCGCAGGTTTTCTTCCAAACCGTTGCGACCCAGTCCTTTGGCGGAACGGTGATTCCGCCTTCGTCGTTTTCGGTATTCACCGACTCGCAGGGTAATCTGCCGGCGGGAGTTACGGTGCCGCAGGGGGCGATCGTCCAAGTGACGGTGGGAAGCAGCCAGCCAGTGCAGATCCAAATCCCGCTCGCGGCCAGCGCGGATTTGGCCACTCTAATCCTGGCCAACAACGACCCGCCCTCGGTGGTCTCGGCGCTGTCGATCGGCTCCGGGGGCGATTGCGGACTGACGGTAACGAACCCGGGTACAGGCGCGATCGGTACGGCGGTGCTCCAGCCGGGCAAGGTAAGCGCGATTCAGGGGTTCAATTTCTCGCCCGCGGCGCCGGCGGACGCTCAGTTACCTATTTTCAGCACTGGCGCGAACCAATGGCGGCCGGAGTCGATTAGCGGAGATGCGACGCTGGCGGATGACGGCACGCTGTTAGTCAACGGAATCACGTCGGGCCGTAATATCACCGGCAACAGCACTGGCGGCCCGTTTTCGATCTCGGATTACAACGTCAACAACGAGTTCAATCCGATGCAGTACGGGGCGAAGCTCGATGCCCGGGAGATCACCAATCTAAGTGTAGTCAATGGCTCAACGTCGGTGAGTTCAGTCAGTGCCAACTTCACCGCGGCTGATGTGGGCAAATTGATCGTGATCTGGACCGCATCGGGGGGAGCCACGAGCACGCGAACGTTTACGGGGACGATTACGGCAGTGGCCGTGCCCAATGCGATCTTGAGCGCCCCGTATGGCGGGCCGAGCCAAAGCAACGCGGCGGCATTTGTTGGAACAGACGACGGGGCCGCAATCAACACAGCGCTAAATGCGGTGCCACTGAACGGCACGGGTGTGATCAAGGTTCCGGGGCTGCCGATAATGACCAGTCAGACGCTGGAAATCAGTGGTCGCAGTCTCGAGTTTGCGGGACAAGGTATGGGACCTGGAGCACCAGGCCCGATTGGTACGCTAATCATATGGGCCGGGGGAAACGCTCCGGTGATTCAAATCGCCGATAGCGTCGGCGTGCGGGTTCACGATTTCGCGATAATGGGCAGCGACCAGGCCTCTTCGCAGCCCACGGCATGCGTCGATCTACTCAACAATATTGTACCCATCGCGCATCATCCCACGTCCTGGAACCGGGTGTACAACATTCAGTGCGGCGGCCTTGAGTTCCTGAACCTGCCCGGTGCAGGCAACGGGAATGCGCTGGTAGTGACGGGAGTTGAGGCGGACCCGGTCGGGGCGCAGAACGATCGGAGCGTGATTGAAAACGTTCGCACGACCCAGGCGATTTACGGCTTTCAACTCAACCAGAGGCAGGCCGTGGAGTGGAGCTTCAGGGACGTGACGTGCGACCACGATGCGGTCTGCTTCGACACGCATCTGGGCACCAGCACCAATGTCGACAACGTGGAAAATCTTGACTGCGGCGTAGGGTTTTGGCTGGGGCAAGCCAGCTTCATGTCGGTGCGAAATTATAATGAGGAGACCGACGCCGCACCGACAGTCGCAGCTCCATGGGCGGCAAACACAGTTTACCCGCGCGACTTCGTGATCAGGGACAGCAACGGGAATCTTCAGCAAGTGCGATTCCTTGCGTTGTCCGAGGAAAGCGGCGGCTCCCAACCTATTTGGGCAACCCAGGCGACCAACTTCAGCGTCGCGACGGCGGTCCGCAGCTCCAACGTCGTGACAGTCACCACCGCCTCCCCGCACGACTTCGCGCCCGGACAAACGCTGGCGATAACCGAAGCCACCAACAACAGCTTCAATGGAACGTTTACGATTAGCGGTGTAACCGCGACGACAATTACCTACACGCAGACGGCACCGGACGACAGTTCCAGCGGCGGCACAGCGTGGCACGCGACTAACGACAACAACGCTATTACCTGGATCAATCTTGGTCAGGCGGGACCTACGATGCTGGCGCTTTTCAGCGGATTCGGGGGAACCGGAGGCGGGCAACTGGAACTGGAGAATTCCAACTTCGCCGGAGGCCTATTTCTGCCGACCAACGGCGATTTCATTGCCGGCAACGATGATCAATTCGCGTTTTTCGGACTTGGATTCCGGCTGATTCCGAGCAGCCCACATCCGCCGGTGGTGACAGCCACCGTGAATTTAAGCGTGAATGGAGCCGGGAGCCGGACTTTCGAGTGCTTGGGCTGCCGCGGTCTCGCAAAGCAGAACTTCAACACCGCGGTTACCAATGGCCCATCCGATCAGATTACGCTTATCAATTTGCAGAGGTTGCCAGGTGCGAACGGCGGGGGGACCGGATCGGCGGGGCTCGGCGAGTACTTCATCAATGCCCTGATCAACGGAGATTCGTCGGGTATAGATAGTTTTCGCACCGACTTCCCAAGCAAGATTCGGGACGTCGGAGGACCGCTTACCGTCAACCAGTTATCGAACCCAGCAACTTCACCTCTTTCGCCCTCGTGCAGCGATGGCGGTTCACCGGCGAACAATACCTATTTCTATAAATATACAGCACTGAGCGGAAGCGGAGAGACAATCGCCAGTCCGGAGAGCGTCGCTGTTTCCTGTACGGGCCAGGTTGGGGTAGGCGGCGTATCGATCAGCGGCGCATTGCGCGCAGTCTTCGGCGCGGACAGTTACAACATCTACCGGACAGTGGCCGGCGGCGCGCCTGGAACGGAGAAATTCGCGCTGAATGTGCCGGCCAACTCAGTTGCGAACACGGCGGTGGGGGCGAATTCGTTCGTGGACACAATACCGGACGGAAGTCTGGACGGTCTGCCGCCGAGCGCGAACGGTACAGGCAACGAAGTCGTTGCGGGGGTGCTGGCGGCCGGAGCCGCTGCCACCGGATCGTCGCCCGGAGATATCTCGGCCGCGCGCGCGGGCACCAGTGGGGCGCTGTGGCTCGGCAGCAACGGGTCGCAAAGTCTGGATTTCGGCATTACCAATGCGGGCGCTTTCTCACTGCTGGGCGGGAGTCTGTTCACCCCAGGCATAAATGTGGCGGGCAGCGGCAGGCTTGTCCTGGGCAACTCGACCGTGGCCAGCCTGGGCGTATGCAACACGTCCAACCGTTTCAGTGTGACGGCTGTGAGCGACAACAACGCAACCTGCAGTTATGGTGCCGCGCCGACTGGGGGCGGAGCCACCGCCTGTCCCGTGTTCTGCGACGGCAGCGCCTGGAAGATTCACTGAGGCCAGGGGTTTCACACGGGGGCACACGGCAGACACGATGGAACAGCTCGACCATATCGTAAAAATAATCGAGCAGGTCGGTTTTCCCACCGCGCTGGTGCTTCTGATGATGGTGTTGGCGCCGCGTTACGCGCTGCGCCTGCTCGAAGTGTTCCGAAAAATCATGGACGACTTCGCCGATCGGCTGGTGACAGGAGTCCGCCAGGTTGTGGATCGGCACGAGGCGGTGGTCAATCGCGCCGAGAGAATTACTTCGCGGCAGGAGGCAGCGGTGGATCGGTTGGAAGCTGCGAGCCGGTTCAGGTGGCAAAACGGAGAGAATGGTGATGGGCAACTCTGAATGGACGCCTGCCGTATGGCAGGACGAGGCAGCACTGATCAAGATCGCGGCGGCGAAATATGGACTGGACTGGCATTTCGTGGCGGCGATTCGCAAGGCCGAAGGCGGCGGCCCTGGACGGGAGTTCGGAGTACTGAGCGTCAAGGCGCCGAACTACGCGGCGCAGCTTGAGGTTTGCTGCCAAACCGTGCGCCATCGGCTGCTCGAGTACGATCAGGACAACCAAACCTTGGAACCGTACGAAGCGCCTGACGGCACGCAGGCCGTGGCCTACGGGCAGGATTTTATCGACTGGTTTGCGGGAATCTGGGCGCCCAACGGCGCCCCGAACGATCCGAGCGGACTCAACCAGAATTGGAGCAAGAATGTGAGCTACTGGTACCTGCATTTGATCGACCTGGAGCATCCGGGCTGAGAGCCGAGTGGCGAGGGGAGGGAAGTGAGAACAGACAGGGAGCGGCCATCCGGGAGCAGGCCTTCGTACTTTATCTTAGTTCTTACTTCCGTTCCTGACGTTCCTATCTGGTGCTTACGGGCGAAATCGAGAAGCGGTTTTTTGCATCTGATGAGGAGGAGGTGATGATGTTGATGAGCAATCCCAAAACCACGATTACGGGCTACTTGATGCTGGCGGCCTCGCTGCTGGTGGTGGTATCGCACGGACTGAGCGGTTCCCTGAGCATCGCGGACCTGACGGCTCTGTTGGGCGCGGCCGGCGGGGTGGGGCTGATCGCCGCTAAAGACGGCGGCCACTGAGGAGAGGCGGTTTCGCGCAGGGCACGGGCATCGGTTTGCAAGCGGAGAATCGCGTCGAGGTTCCCTGGGCCCGGTTCTTTGTCCCGCAGTCGCGCTATAATTCATTGCGGAGGAGCGGGCGTGACCCTGCGCGGCCTCCGCAAAAATGGAAGAAGCCGAAATCCTGCTGGCTGTGCTGTGCGATGACGTTCGTTATGAAATGAGCGGCAAGGTCAGCCTGATGGGTATCTTCGATACTTTCAACGTGGCGGCGTACACGGCGCCCCTGCCGCCATTTCATATCTTCGCCAAGGTTGCCGTGAAGACCCAAGGGGCGCATTCAGTGACCATGCGCATCCGCAGCGAAGAAGGCGACTTCAACACCGAGCTGGCGGGCCAAATGCTGGCGCAAGGCCGCGACGAGCTGACCCAGCGTTATGTCGCCAACATCGACCTGGCGATAAACGGGATGAGCATCCCGCGCCCCGGCCGGTACGAAGCGAGTTTCATGGTCGACAGCGACGAGCTCGCAGGCTGCGGGTTTATGGCACGGACGGCCACGCCGACGAACCTGCAATAGCGGCGGCAGCGCACGAGCGGACGCCGTTTTAGTCACCTGTGGCCGCACCGGCCGCCAATCCGAAACGATTCATATCCCGGAGTCCCGCGATTCGTTCGATCACGGTCAATCCCGAAAACATTTGGCCGCCTAATCACAAAATGGTGCAGGTGACAGTGAAGGTTTCGGCCTCCGAGTTGTGCCCGACCCGGCGCCTCTATGCAAAATATCCGGCGTTAGCAGCAATGAGGCGATGACCGCGGGGAATTGGAGGATCACGGGTTCTCTACTGTCAACCTAGCGGCCTCGCGCCTGCGTTCGGGGAGCGGCCGCGTGTATTGGATCGGGTCGGCTGCGTCGATGCCTGGGGCAATCAGGGCGACCTCAGGCGTGAACGTAAGGGTTCCGCACGACATGGGGAGCTAACTGATACACAGGGATGGGCGGTTCAAAAAACCGCCCATCCCTGCTCTTCGCATTTCACAAACGCCGCTCGCTATCGGCCTTGAACTGTGGCAAGTTCGACTGCCGCGAGGCGCCATGATTTTCATGACGGCTGGCGGACAGGAGAGTCAGATGGCGGGATTGGTTCAGGGCAAGGTGGCGTTGATTACCGGGGGAGCCTCGGGCATCGGCCGGGCTACAGCACTGATATTCGCGCGGGAGGGAGCGAAGGTCGCGGTTGCCGACCTTAACCTTGGCGGATGCGAAGAGACCGTGGCCATGATCAAAAAAGCCGGCGGCGATGCCTTCAGCGTCAAATGCGACGTTTCAAAAACTGCGCAGGTTCGGGAGATGGTGGCGCAGGCGGTCAACACTTACGGACGTTTGGACTGCGGTTTTAACAACGCCGGCGTCAGCCCGGCGGGCGGCCGCATTGGAGAAATTCCCGAGGACGATTGGGACCGGGTGATTGCCATCAACCTGACCGGCGTGTGGCTTTGCATGAAATACGAACTCGCGCAAATGGTAGGGCAGGGGGGCGGCGTGATTGTCAACACCGCGTCGATCATGGGGCTGGTGGGTGAGAGACGTACCGGCGCTTACTGCGCGGCCAAGCATGGCGTAGTCGGACTGACCAAGACGGCGGCGCTGGAGTATGCGAAGAGAAACATCCGGGTCAACGCGGTCTGTCCGGGTTCGACCATGACCCCGATGATGCAACGGGGCTTCGAGCGCGATCCGCGCCTCGAGGAAGCCTACAAGACGTCGCATCCGCTGGGGCGGCTGGGTACGCCGGAGGATATCGGCGAAGCAGTGATGTGGATGTGCTCCGATGAAGCATCCTTCGTGACCGGACTTGCACTGCCGGTTGACGGCGGCTACACGGCTCACTGATGCGGAGGATTGACGACCATTTCGCCGCTGTCGCTCGGGCTCAGACCACAAAGCAGACGTTGCCGCGCGGGCCCAGCGGTCCTTTTTTGCCGGACGTCCCTTGGGCATAATGGGCCGCGGGTGCGATGCCCGCGGGAGAATGCGCGATGGCTTACAGCGAGATCATCTACGACAAGCAGGACAAGGTCGCGATTGTGACGCTTAACCGGCCCGATCGCATGAACGCCATCACGCCGACGCTGGCCGGTGAACTGAGAGATGCGATGGGCGACGCGGAGCGCGACCCAGCGATTGCCGCGATTGTGGCAACCGGCGCGGGCAAATCGTTTTGTCCCGGAATGGACATGGGAGTGCTGCAAGCTGCCGCCGAACGCAAGAAGGGCGAGCCCGCCCCGGTCCACGCCGTCGACATCAATCACCACTCGCTGTTTGGCTTCATCCTGAACATGCACAAGCCGGTAATCGGTGCGCTTAACGGCAACTGCGTCGGAATGGGGCTCAGCATGGCGCTACACTTCGACATCCGGGTCGCTGGCGAGGGCACCAGGATGAGCGCCATCTTCGTCCGCCGCGGGTTATCGGTCGAACATGGGTCAAGCTGGCTGCTGCCGCGCCTGGTCGGGATGTCGCATGCGATGGATTTGGCGCTGACGGGACGGATTATCAGTGCGCAGGAGGCGCTGGCGATGGGGCTGGTCAGTCGCGTGGTGCCCGACGACCAATTGGTCAGCACCGCCATTGACATGGCACGGGAGATTGCCGCCAATTGCTCGCCCACTGCGATGGCGGAGGCCAAGCGCATGTTGTGGCAGCATCTGGCGGGCGATTATCAGATGGCTACCGACGACAGCACGACCATCATGTTCAACATGTTCAAGCAGGGCGATTTCAAGGAGGGCGTGCTGGCCTTCGTGCAAAAGCGCCCGCCCCGCTTCAAGCCGGTTTAGCTCAACATACAACCGCTTACGCCTGCGGCTGCAAATGCGAAGATAGGCCGCATAGAGGTGATGCCATGGCAACGCTGCGCGAGGTTCTCCAGGACGCACAACGCCGCGGTGTCGCGGTGGGTCATTTCAACTTCTCCGATCTGACCGCGCTGCGGGCAGCTGTGGCGGCGGCGGGGGAGTTGAATGTTCCGGTGATGGTCGGTGTTTCGGAGGGCGAACGGGCCCTTGTGGGCGTGCGCCAGGCGGCCACACTGGTCAAAAGCCTGCGCGAGGAGACCGGCCATCCGATCTTCCTTAACGCCGATCACACCCATTCGCTGGAAAAAGCCGAAGAGGCCGCGCGGGCCGGCTTCGATGAGATCATCTTCGACGGCTCCTCGATGGCCCTTGATGAAAATGTCAAACAGACCAGCAGGGCGGTGGAGGCGATCAAGTCAATCAACCCGGCCATAATGGTTGAGGGGGAGGTCGGCTATATCGGCACTTCGTCTGAAATCCTTACCAAAGCGCCGGAAGGAATCGGGGCGCTGACGACACCCGAAGAGGCGACGCAATTCGTCAACGCCACCCGTATCGACGTGCTGGCCCCGGCGGTCGGCAACATGCACGGACTGCTTCAGAGCATGGTGCGCGGCGAGGCGCAAAAGCACCTGGACATCGAACGAATTGGAGCGGTGCACGCTGCCTGCGGCATCTTCATGACCCTGCACGGCGGCTCTGGAACGAACGACCAGGACTTTCAGCGCGCAATTAAGGCCGGCATGACCATCGTCCACGTCAACACGGAGTTGCGCCTGGCGTGGCGTCGCGGCTTGGAGGCCGAGCTCAAGGCGCATCCAGAGGAGGTCGCGCCCTACAAGATCCTGCCGGGAGCTTACAACGCGATCAAAGATGTGGTCACGGCGCGGCTGCGTCTGTTCAACTTCCTTGGCTAATGCAGCGCAAAGGCGCCGCAGGGATCGTTGCCGCTGCTGGTGAAGGGGACGAAAGGCGGATTGAGCGCCTGCACGAAGGCCTCGCCGGGCACCGCGCCTTTGGGTTTGGTGAAGGTAAAGCGCGTCGAGTTCACCAGCGTAAGCGCAATGTTCGGCTTGCCGCTAGCGCCGATGCCGCCCAGGTTGACCGTGGTGCCGCCCTGAGCATTGAAGAAGTTGATCACCGTCAGAGTCGAGAAGCCGGCGCCGTCAACGGTTATCAGGCTGCCGCTCTGCGTCACACTGGTGACGATGATCCGCGCTCCCAGCGGCACCGACACGGCTTCGCTCTTGATGGTGTAGCTCTTGGCCGCGCCGGCGTTGCTCACCACGATCGAGCCCGGTCCGGTTGGTGCGGAAAGCGGCAGCGTGAAGACGATCGAGTTGCTCTTGAGATTGGGATTGCCAGGATTGAGGAACTGCGTTGTCAGCTTGTCTCCCGAACAGGCGCAGAACACATCCACCGCGACGCCGTTGGCGACGTCGAAGCCGCTGCCGTTGATCGTCACGCTGCTGCCCTGTATCAGCGTGGTCTCGACGTTGGCGGTGGCGAAGCCGGGCTGGATACTGGTGGCGGCCAGGCCATGGCCGTTGAGACCAGTGATGCTGGGTAATCCCGCCGCCGCCGAGCCTTGCAGGAGCGCGTAGCCGAGATTGGAAATGGCAAAGCCCTTGTCGGTATTGATCACCTCCACCGAGACGAAGCCATCGCCCTGGCTGGCGGTTTTGGGAACCGGCACCACCAGTTGCGTCGCGCTGACGGAGCTGGGAGTGAGCGGTCCCTCGTTGACCGATCCGGTGGCGGTGGCGACGAAGAAGTTGACCATGGGCTTGGCGCTGAAGCCTTTGCCGTTGATGACAAAGCTGGCGCCGACCAGCACCGGGTTGGTGAGGCTGGTAATCACCGGATGGCCGGGCAGCGGGGTGGGCGTGGGCACCGGCACGGTGGGCTTGGGTGTGGTGATTACGCACTTGGCCGGGGTCGGAGTAGGAGTTGGCGTCGCCGTCCGCGTTGGCGTGTGTGTTCGCGTCGGGGTTGTGGTTGGAACTAGCTGACTGGGCGTTGGCTTTGGCGTCGCACTGCGTGTCGGGGTCTTGCCCGGCGTGAAGGTCGGGATGAACGTGGGCGGACCTGTGACATTGAATTGCTGCGTCGCAGTGGCGGGCAGAAGCGTCGAGTTGCCCGCGAAGCTTGCGGTCTGCGAGGTGAGTTCAGCAATAAGCGGGGTCAAAGAGCACGAGGCATTGCCCTTGGCGTTCGTGCTGCCAAAGCACGAACTTCCCTCCAGCATAATCTGCACGCTGGCTCCGACAACTGGGACAGCCGGCGTGACCGAGACGTCGCTGAGCGAGGCTGTGAGGGTCACGGGCTTGCCTGCCATCACCGTGGTCGGGCTCAGGTTCAGAGTTAGAAAGCTGGTGTGTAGACCCGATGCCCACGTCACAACGGTCTTATTGGAAGTTAGGCTAGTCGTGCCTATCTTCGCCGTTGCAGTGATCCGGTCGACGCCCTGAGCGAGGCCGGCATAGCTGAAAGAGGCCTGGCCTTGGGCATTCGTCCGCACTAGCGAAGCTCGCGGATTGGCTCCCTCGACGTCGAACGTGATCGGAGTGCCAAGCGGCGCCGACGTGTAATGAAAACTCGCGGTAAAAGTCTGCGATGCCCCCTGCGCCGGGTTGGGTGAGATCGTCGGAGGCGACAGCACCAGCGATGGCGGCTGGCTGGCCGCCGCATAGGTGCATCCGCCCTTATCGTCGGTGATCTTGAAGACCGTGTTGCCCTGTGCCGCGTAAATACATCGGTCGGGACCAAAGATCAGATTGTTGGCACCGTTGCCCGTGGCCAGCGTGATACCAAGGCTGGGCGGTTTGGTGGTGAGGTCGAACGCGGCGATTCCCATGGGTGTGTTGGTGGCGCCGTCAAACGGGTTGAGATACAGCGACTGCGCCTCGCCGTTGGATTGGGCGCCGCTGGCCAGCAGTCCGAGAGCCGAGAGCTGAAGATTCGGTATGACGTTGATGGCCGGAGGGGAGGGCTGGTTAGTACCGCTTATCTGCGCGAGGACGGGAATGCCTCCCCCGGCAGGAGCGGGTTTATTGAACGCCCAGGCGTAAATCGTCCCCGAAGAGGCGAAGGA
Source organism: Binataceae bacterium (SeqCode) (assembly GCA_035262365.1). Lineage (GTDB taxonomy): Bacteria > Desulfobacterota > Binatia > Binatales > Binataceae > JAJPJA01. Next base: position 1,558 of record DATFSZ010000140.1, on the reverse strand, counting down.
GAGATTGGCATTCGGCGTGCCCGGCAGCGTCGTGTATACAGTGGTTTTCGGCGTCGCAGTATCCTGATCGGAGATGCGCCAGACGTCGGGATTATCCGAGCCCGCACCGCTGCAGGAATCGTCGCTGAAGAGATCGCCGCTCAGCGGGTCCACGGCAAGAGCCGTGGGACAGGTAAGGTTGGACGAGACGGTTTGCAGGATGTCGCCGTTGGCCGGGTTGATTCTGAACACCGCGCCGGTGGTGAAGTTGCCGATGGTGGCGTCGCGGCTGACGAACATCTCGCCCTTGTGATCGATTACCAGTCCAGCCAGTGACGGTCCCAGTGCGGTGGCGGTGACCAGTGTGCCGGCATCGGCCACGCCGCCCCCCGGCGGGAACTTGTAGATGTTCCCGGTGGGCTGTTCGGTTACATAGAGATTGCCGGAAGCGTCGAAGGCCATCCCGTAAGCGCCCGAGCAGTTGCTAAAGTTCACGTCACCCCAGTTGAAGGCCTGCGCGGTGAAACCAGTGGCATACGGCGTGGCCAGGAACCCAGGTGCGGCCGGCGGCGACGGATTGTTGCATGCACTCGGCAGCCCGCTGATGAACGACACGCTGCCGGTAGTGGGGAAGGGGACATTACCGTCGGTTACGTCAGTTGCTGAGTAGGTAACGGTTTCGCTGATCAGATCGACGGCGTTGAACCGGATTTCCCCGCTGGCGTCCGTTACTGCGGGAAGCGGGCCCTTGATGACCGAGTGACCCGGACCCTGCGATATCTGGATAAGCTTGCCGGGAGAGGGCCGCCCCAGTGAGTCCTTGAGCGTAACCGTGATCACGGCGTTGCTCTTGCCGTCGGCGCTGACACTGGCGGGGAAGACATCGAGGCCGGCCCCAGTGGCCGGCGGGCCGGTAAATGTGATCTGTGCGGTTTGCTTCACGACCACCGAATCGGTGCTGTCGGTCGCCGTAAAACTCACGTTCTCGGGGACTAGGTCGCTTACGGTGAAATTGACAACACCGTTGTTGACGTTTGAGACGGCGCTGGACGGCGTGATGGTCACATGGCTGCCTGAATTTCCCGCGAGCTTCACCGTCTTGCCGCTGACGACATTACCGTCCGCGTCGAGCAGCTTCACTTGTACCGCGGCCGAACTCTTTGAGCCGTCGGCGGGAACTCCGGAGCTGCCGCTGTTCGGGACCTTCCCTGATATGAGTGGAAGAACGTTGGAAGCGATAGCGTCTCCAGGGCCGGGCTTTTGTCCGCAAAGCAACAAGTGCAGAGCCGAGAGGTCCGGAGAACCAATGCCAACATGGGCAAAGTCACTACCCATCGATGCCGCATTATGGAACCCGTTGGTGCCGGCAAATGGATAGATCACGGGATTGAGAAAACCGAGGTTATGGCCCTGCGCCTGGTTGAGGAGTGCAGTGAACGCCGCCCAGGTGGAAACGGCAAGGCTGGTACCGCCCTTGGCTGTAGTTGCGGGGCATCCGCCGCCGCTCGCCTGGCAGATGGTGAAACCATGAGCCGGATCGGCGTTATCCGAAACGTCAGGCACGGAGCGTGCGGAGGAA
>DATFSZ010000139.1:0-6853 GCA_035262365.1 Binataceae bacterium (SeqCode) | reverse complement strand
TTGGGCGCAGGAGATCCGCGCCGATGATCCGCGCCGGCGATGGGTCGACGCGGTCGTTCCCAAGCCGGTGGAACCTCTGGTTTTGGACCAATTGCTGGCCGAGTCCTAAGCGGCCGGAACATCAGACATTCGCCAGGATTATCAGGAGGACTGAAGCTTGCCGACGCCGACAAGGCGCTTTCACCTTAGGACTTCAATTCGCCGCGCTGTCGATGCTTTGAAGCATCGCGTTCAACGGCTGGCCCTAGCCCGCGGCAATCCCGGCAAACATCAAATTATCTCGCTGAAGTTGGTCGGTGTTGGGCTGGGCTATAGCAACGGAAGGTGCCTCCCGCCGGTAGGATATGACGTCTTCCACCAGGCAGAGTACCGCGGCCGCGATGTAACGCTTGGCAGAGCCTGTTAGCGCGCGCGTAACGGCGCAAGTATCTTCCGATCGATCAGCATTAGCAGCAGGGCTTCGCGGCGGGCATCCTGACCGAGTAGCAGCCCGATCGCGTCGAGTACTTGCATTGAATGCCGGGCGAGCCGAAGACGGGGTTCCCCGAAGCGTGTACCAAGCCAATCCGTGGTTTGATCTTTCTTGCGTCCCCTAATCGCGATCCCTGTTGAGATCGAGCGACCCTTATCGTTAACTCCCGTTCCCATCATCCTCCTCCACCTCAACGCAGCAAATCTGCCACATGAGCTTGGGGATCACAACACCGTAAATATTCGACATCGCCGGCTGCTCGTAAGGATGGTTATCGCGAGAGCGTCGAGAGCTGGAGGACGGCGCCAGCTCGGCAAGCTCAGTTCGTGTCCCGCGCCGCTGCGAGCCCGCGGACGTCGTATATCTATCCGGCACCCGCAAGAATAGAGTAACTCGGAGCCCAACGAGGGCTCCGGGCTTGCGAGTTGAGTGACGACGCAGGTGCTCTTCGCGCAGACTTTGAGGTGTTTGTGCTGGAGATGCCGGTCAACCTTAGCACGCCCCAGATTATCAAACGTGGTGCTCGAGCGTGCCGGTTCCGGCGGGACCGAAATTCAACACCGGTTTACAATGCAGTGACTGGCCTTTTAACCGGATGCACGGCTCTGATTCCCCCGGGTTGTACGCATTCGGTTGAGCGGGCATAGACATGGAGCCGAAAGAAGTCACGACTTCGGGAGCTGCGGCGCTCTTCGGGGCCAGCCGCCGAACCAACGCCCTTTCATCGGGACCGAGGACCCCAGCCCGGCGGGGACAGCTCTATTCGCGCGCAGGTGCAATGAGTTGTATATCCTGTTCTGGTGTAGGGCTCAGAGTTAGAGGCTCACCCCCAGCTCACAACTGGGACTGCGATCGGAGCCGCACATAAAAAGGGACCTGCAGTTAGCACTGACTCGTCGGTGGAGCGGACGGGATTCGAACTGCCGGTCTCATCCGACTAAAAGTCTAGTTTCTAGTCGGTGGGTCCATCTGGCCCAGCGGATCTTCGCCTTCGAGCAGGCCGAGCAGCCCCAGCAGATAAGGCAGCGTGTCCTCCAGCGCGCGATCGAGCGCCAACACGCGTCCGGTGACCCTCTCGCGCCGGATGCGCGGGTCATCGTCCGGGATGAAACGGAAATAACCGTGCAGCAATTCGATTATCGGCAGCTAAGCGCTTGGCCTTGCCGTGCGAGACCGACAATGCCTCCAGCACCATCCAGCCGGATTGCGTCATGGCCGCGTTACCTCTCCCTCCGCCCTCTCCTTAGGACAAGGAGCGGCGACAGAATTTCGAATGGAGACTACAAATTGCTATTCGCGGCGCTTAGACCTCGCGGGTCCGGAAACATTTGCGGCCTTCGCGGCACAGGTCCGGATGCGCGATCTGGTCGTCGGGGCCCGCAGGCTGCATGGTTTCCAGGCACCAGTAGGCCGAGGTGGTCGAGCGGGTGTTGTGCCACGGTTTGGCCGGGTCATCAGAACTGCCGAACGCGCGTTTGGTGCGCAGCAACCGGCATACACCGGCACCGTTGGTAGTCTCGCTCATGCGTGACCTCCGTCCTGAGCCGCCGCCGCGATAATCGCGCGCCTGACCACGGTTTCAAAAATTGCCACCTTGTAGGTGTTGCGCTCCAATGGTGTGGCTCCTTCCATGCTCGCCTTCGCGGCGCGGAGCGCCGTTTGCTCGGTCACTTCATGGCTCTCCAGCTCGGCTTCGGCGCGGCGCGAACGCCACGGCACCGGCGCCGCCGCGCCGAGAATCACGCGCGCCTTCCGGCATCGGCCGTTGGCAAGCTGCATCGCCACCGCCACGTCGGCCAGGGGCCAGTCGAAAGATTCCTTCTGTCCAACCTTTACAAAGGTGGACACCCGGCGCGCCGGCGCAGCCGCAATCAGAACAGCTGTCACCAGTTCTCCCGCATCCAGATGATACCCGGTGTGAAGGTCCTGCTCCGGTGTCAGGTAGAACTGCTCCAGCGCTACTTCGCGCTTGCCTTTGGCACCGGTCAACTCTAAACGCGCCTCCACAGCAATCAGTGCGACCGCCAGCGATGACGGGTGAACCATCGCGCAGAGCTGGTTGTCGAAGATCGCGTGATACTCATTCTCGCCGTCATGCGCGAAGCAGGTCTGACCGCCCTTGCGCCGGCAATTGAAATCGACCCTGCGATAGTACCAGCATCGCGTGCGCTGCAGCAGATTGCCGCCGGCCGTAGCCATGTTCCGAATTTGCGGGGTGGCCGAACGCGCTGCGGCTTCTGCCACAGCCCGCGCCTGCTCGTTCACCACGGGATTTTCCGCAAGCGCTGCCAGCGTGACCATTGCGCCGATCCGCAGGTTGCCCGCGCCGTCGGCGCTGACCGTGTCAAGCCCGGGTAGAGCGCTGAGATTGACCAGCAGCGGCGGCGACGCCAACCCCTCTTTCATGCAGTCGATCAAGTCGATCCCGCCGGCCTTGTAGGTGCCACTTTTCGCGGCCTGGCGAATCGCTTCATCGATCGAGCGGGGATTGGCAACCACAAAGTTGTTCATGCGCGCATCTCCTGGCGCAGCGCGTCGAGCACCACCGCCGGCGTCATCGGCAACCTGCGGACGCGGACCCCGGTCGCGTTGTAGAAGGCGTTGGCGATCGCCGCGGCGGTCGCAACGGTGGCGGGTTCACCAATCCCGCCGGCGTCGGTGGAGCTGAGCGCAAGATAGTTCTCCAGGATCACCGTCTCGATCTCCGGCGTCTCAAAGGCGCCCGCGATCTTGTAAGCCTCGAGGTTGGGATTGACCATCAGGCCGGTGTTTCGGTCCAGGCGGCGATCCTCATACAACGCGTAGGAAATCCCCTGGATGATTCCGCCGTTGATTTGGCTTTCAACCGCGAGCGGGTTAAGGGGCCGCCCGCAGTCATGCACCGCCACCACGCGCTCGACCTTGATCACGCCGGTCTCGGTATCGACCGCAAGCTCGACGAACTGCACACCGCCGTATTGCACAAGCTGCTTCGGTTGTTCGTAATCCGCGACCCGGCTGGCGCGACCGACCACTTCGGAAGTGCGCAAGCGGCCGGCGGCCTGGCGGAAGCTGATCGCACGGGACCGATCGGCGCGCGGAAACACTTTGCCATCGCGCATCTCAATTTCAGACGCCGAGACGCCAAAAAAGGGGCCCAGCGCCGCCGACATGGCCTGGCGCGCCTGGAACACCGCGGCGCGCGCGGCGGGCGTAATCGAAGTCGTGGTCATGCTGCCGCCCGACGGCGGCCCGACGGGATACGCGGTGTCGCCGATTGAAACGCGCACGTCCGAGGCCTCGCGCCCCAACTCTTCTGCGACGACCTGCGCCAACGCGGTACGGATGCCGCCGCCGATATCCTGAACCGCCGAGAGCAGTTCCACCGACCCATCGCGCCCGATTCGCACCTCGCAGGCGGAATCGAGATTCACAATCCGGTACCAGAGCGCCTGCGCTACACCGATGCCGCGCTTGATTGGACCGCGGTCCGCGCCGGGCGCGCGGCGCGCCGCCCAGTGCGCGCGCGCGGCGCCGATTCGCCGCTCCTCGCGGCGCACCGCGCTATTGTCGTTACGGCCGCGCAGTTCGAGCGGGTCGAGATGGAGCTTTTCAGCAAGTTCGTCGATAACCTGTTCCAACGCGAAGCAGCCTTGCGGATGGCCCGGCGCGCGAAACGCCGCCGCCGGGCCGGCGTTGGTGAAAACGTCCGATTCCTCAACCAGCAGGTTGGGGCATTGATACATGTTGGCCGCGGGCCCTCCGGCGCCGGCGCCGGTGCCGACGCCACCAGTGCCAAAGCAGCGCAGATCGATCGCGGTCAAATGGCCGTCCTTCGTCGCGCCGATCTTGAGCTGCTGGCACGAGTTAGGGCGATTCCCGGTGGACAGATGCTCGTCCTTGCGAGTGAGCGTCAGGCGCACGGGCGCGCCCGCCTTGCGCGACAGTTCCGCGGCCATCGCTCCGGCGTTGCCGGCGCCGAACTTCGCCCCGAAGCCGCCGCCCATGTACTCGGTCAGAACCCGCACCCGGCTTTCGGGCAGGTCCATGATTTCCGCCAACTCATCGCGCACGCTGGAAGTCGATTGGGTCGAGGCATAGACCGTCAGCCCGTCGCTGCGCCAATCGGCTACCATCCCATGAGTCTCCAGCGCGCAATGGGTTTGCACCTGAGTACGGAACTCCGCCTCGACCATGACGTCGGCCTGTTTGAAGCCGGTCTCAACGTTGCCGCGCTCGTTGCGCGCCGGGCCGTGCACGTTGCCTTGTTGGGGAAGATTCTGCAGACCGCCGCCGCCTCCGGCCGTGTGCGGTTGGTCGGCAGGGCCAGGATAGACCAGCGGTGCATCGGGCTTGCGCGCTTCGTCAACGTCGACCACGAATGGCAGCGGTTCGTACTCGACGCGAATCAGCGCCGCGGCTTCGTCGGCCGCCGTCTGGGAAACCGCGGCCACCGCGGCTATCGGCTGGCCTGCAAAGCGCACAATCGGGAAGTCCGCGGGCATCTCCGCGGACTTGTCGCGCAGGACCGCGACGCCCAGCACGCGCTTGACCACGTGTACTGCGCGCACCCCCGGGTGGGCCTGCGCGGCACGCATGTCGATCGATTTGACCCGGGCGTGCGGCAGCCTGGAGGTCGCCACACTCGCATAAAGCATCCCCGGTAATTGCGTGTCGGCGGTATAGCGGGCGCGGCCCGTGACCTTCAGCGCACCATCGATACGCGGCACTGGTTTGCCGACCACTTGCAGGTCGGAATTTGGCGACAGCGGCGGTGGTTCATTCTCGGCAACCGCGCGGCTTACGGTGGTGAGCGTCGCACCGGGAGTTTGCGCGCCAGGGATACCGAACGGCAGCGTGTCGGCGCGCGTCCCCGGCCCAAGCGTTGAAGACTTTCCGCTCATGAGTGCCCCCGTTGCGTTTCGGCGGCCGTCAGGGTTGCCGCAAAGACTTTTGGATAGGTCCCGCAGCGGCACAGATTTCCGCTAACCGCGCGCTTGACGTCGTCAAGCGAAGGGTTGGCATTGCGCGCCAGCAGCGCGGCGCAACTCATCACCATCCCCGGCGTGCAGTAGCCACATTGCGTCGCGTCGTGCGCGACGAATGCCGCCTGGACCGGATGCAGGCGGCCCTCTGGCGCCAGGCCTTCGATCGTCGTGACGCGGCGCTTGCCGACGTCGACTGCGAGCACCATGCACGCATTGACCGGGGTTGCGTCCAGCCAGACGGTACACGCGGAGCAGGCGCCACGATCGCAGACCACCTTGGTGCCAGTCAGACCCAGGTTCTCGCGCAAAGCCTGCGCCAGCGTAGTGCGGGGTTCAACCGCGATTGCGCGCGGCGTCCCGTTTACGTTGAGCTTGAGCGGCACCGGACCCGGGCCAATCTCATCGCTTGCAGCCGGTCCGGATTGCGCCGCCAGCAGGTTTGCTTCGAGCAGTTTTGCGCCCGCCAATCCAGCGGCGCCAAATCCAGCGCTTTTCAGAAAATCGCGCCGGCTCAAACCCTTGAGCGAAGATTTTGCGGATTCACCATGCCTTCGCCGCGCCATCGGGATTTTTCTCCGCTGGATTTCTCTCTCCAAGGAAGACAGCTTCGACAAGACTGCCGTTACTATCGGCCTCGGGACAATTATGCGCCCCGCGTCCGCGCACAGCCAAGCAATATTTTTGGCCCGCCGGCTGAGTGAAGTACGGCCCTATTCTGTATGCAACTGCGGGAGCGTTGCCCCTGCTATCATGGCCGCGGGATGCGCGAGACTTTTTATCGGTGATCGCCGCCGATGAAGTTACTTGCCCATCGTGCTGAGGGACGTTCTGCGCAACAGGCGGCGGACGCTGCCCGCACCTCCCGCTGCACTCGCCGCTCGATACTCTCCATCGCGCGGCTGTACTCCTGGGCGCGGACATCTTTAAATGTTTATGCCCCGGACATCTCCTATGTTTATGACACGACGAGTGGCGTATCTTGGATTTAGCGCCTTGCTGCGCTATCGTCATAGCACCCTGCCAGAAGTTCTTGCCTGCTGTCCTTTCTGGAACGGAGGACAAGATGGACGCATCGCAGGCAACTATTAAACGACATGACCCGGTGTGGGTTTGGGATGGATGCTGGTTGCCCGCCGTCGTAGCCGACATAGTGCTGGAATCCGGCGAGTCATTGTTTATAGTTGAAATTGAACATAGAGTTTCTGCTCCCGTATCGAGCACCAATGTGGCGCCTCGCAATCCTAGCATCCGCGGTGCGGACAGGCCCTAGCCATAGGTGAGGAGGCACGGCTACGCAGCATGACCCTTATTAGGGCCGCCAGTCCCGTTTAGCAAAGCCAGAAAAGCACGGGCAAACCAAGGGTACGACATGCGATCTAGATGCGAAGGAACCATTCTCCCGATAGGTCTTCCG
>DATFSZ010000138.1:0-35385 GCA_035262365.1 Binataceae bacterium (SeqCode) | reverse complement strand
GAGATCGGATACACGTTGGACCGTGTAAATCGCCTGCAGCTTCGAACGCCGTCTGAAACGATATCAAGGCCTACTGCTCCGACCGAACCGCTCGCGCTGATCAGCGCCCCAACCCAAGCTGGTTCGAGTTACGCAGGCGATTGAGAGATCTTTATCTACGTCGCGCAGAACGGCGGGTGGCCTCACAGCGTTGTCGAGTAAATAAAGATTGCGCCAGGTCGTCTTCCCTTAGATCACCTCCGTCCGCCCATTGATACATCAGCAAGGTTCAAAGGCTCATTCGAGGGCCAGAGCCGCCTGGCGATTTCTGCTACTCGGTACCGGCCAAGGTGACGGGCAGACTCAAAAGTAGAAGTTGCCAAGGCTGACCTCATTTCGCGCTTGCTCTTAAGGGCCAGCATCAGATTCGCTTGACCCTTTATGTAAAACGCCGACGTGAGTCAGGCGATTTCCAACTGGCTCGGTTGGGGAGGCTGAAGGTGACGCGGCTCCCGGGCACCCTGCTGAAAACAACCAGACCCGCACACAGAGCACCGCACCATATCCGGTCGCGCGCATTTAAAACACCACAGAGTGGGGATTGCGTTCGTTCTGTTACTGCTTGGTTGCGCCGGTTAGATGTAGGACGCACGCAGGTCACAGTGCCGCTGCTCCAATCTTGCAGGAGATAAACGTATGACAGCACAAAACCTAACCGCCCATCCGGCTGCGGAGATCTTTCCGCTGCTCAGCGAACCGGAATTCCAGCAACTCAAAGCCGACATCAAAACGCATGGCCTGAGCCAAGCGATCGTCCTCGCCGAGGGTCAGATCCTGGACGGGCGTAATCGGCACCGGGCATGCCTGGAACTTGGACTCGAGCCGCGGTTTGAGAAGTACGAGGGCGACGACCCAGTCGCGTTCGTCATCGGCAGAAACATGATTCGCCGCCATCTGGGCACCAGCCAGCGCGCGATAATCGCGGCGACCGTTGCCAAGACCAAGCATGGCGGCGATCGAACCAAGCCGCAGTTTTGCGGTTTGAGCCACGCTCAGGTCGCTACCCAGTTCAATGTGAGCCTGCGCTTGGTCGAGAAGGCGGCGGCATTGCGCAATGCCGTCAAGGCCGGCAAGGTCGACGCTGCGGTGGTCAAGGCGGTGGAAGACGGGAAGCTTACTGTGAATGCCGCCTACAAAAAGTTGAAGCTTTCCGAGAATCAAGCGCACCAGAGCGTTAATACCCCTGGGCCAGTCGTGCCCGTACGCCAACTTCTCAGATCGCCAGACACTGTTTTTTCGTATGTCGATCGCCTCTGCACGCAGTTGGCCGACTTCGCCGACATGGCCAAAGCGATTCTGACGGAAGAGGACATGCGGCGGATAGTCGATGGATGTCGGCGCGGAGCCGAACAATTGAGCCAAACCGGAGAGTTTCTCGAACAAAAATATCTGCAGGGTAAGAACACGCCGCCACAGGTGGCAATGTCCGTGGCGCAAGATGACGTGGACTTGGATTAGCCCCTTTGTCGAACCGATCTCAATTGGTAGAGGACGAAGAAAAGATGAACACCAAGGTTGCTGATCGACCTGAACCCCAGCTTACCGATGCGCACGGTGCTGGAACAAATATTGATCGCGCTGCTGACCAAGACGCAGCAGACATTTCCAAAGCCGACGCGGGCCGACAGTGCACCCAGGTCAAACCCGATGGCGATCGTTGCCAGGCCCAGGCGCTGACCGGGTCGATCCTGTGCTTCTTCCACGATCCGGCTCAGGCCGCGGCCCGCGCCGCGGCCAGCAGGCGCGGCGGCGAAAAGAACCGCCCCGCGGTGTTGGCCGCCGGCACGCCGGACGCTCCGTTGACCACCGCCGCCGATCTCACCGCGTTGCTGGGCAGAACCATCAATCAAGTGCTGCGCGGCCAGGTCGATCCTAAGGTTGCCACCACGGTCGGCTATCTCCTCACCGTCATGATGAAGGCGGCCGACCTGGGCAGACTGGAGCAGCGCCTGGCCGCGCTGGAGCAGGCCCTGACGGAAAAGCACGCCGAGCCCAGTCTCGTCGACCCCGACGAGTTCGGAGGCGCCTGATGGATGCCAAACAAATTCACAGGCGGCTCGATAAACTGGTGCGCTCCCTCAACCCGCGGCAGGCCATTGTCCTGGCGATCGACAACGCCATCGCTCGTTTCAATTCGATGGCGGAGTGTGGTGACTGGCTTGCCCAAAACCAGGCCGAGCACCTGCTGGGCGATCCCCGGGAGGTGCTGGCCGACTTCGACAAGAGGCTCAAGAAGGAAAAGCCGGCCGCGCTGTTGAACAGTATCGTCAGCGAACTGTCGGGGCGCGCCGTCCTGGCCCAACTGTGGTTGGATTGCAACCACTACGTTGATGAAGTAACGGCACGGCAGCTCTCGCGACTGGAGTTGATCGCCCAGCATAACTCACAGGTGTTGGACCAGATCGAGATGCAGCTTTCGCTGCGCGAGGCGTGGAAAATCATCGCGGCCCAGCCTTGTCCGCTCGGCTCGGAGGATGCGGCTGCCATCGAGGCCGCCATCATCCATCAGGTTCAGGGGTGGGAAACATTACTGGGCTGCGACCTGTTCGACTGGCTCCCCGAGGGTAAAGCCGCGGACCAGACCCAGGCTACCATCGCCGCCTTTGAGGCGGCGGTGCACTCCCTCATCCAGGCGGGCGAGGTGAAGGCCGGTGTGGCAGTCGAGTTGGGTCCCATCCCCCTGGAGTGCCTCCTGCTGATGCCGCTGGTTGATGGTCAGTGGATCGATCGTTACGTGGTTGAACTCGCCGAATTCGGAGCGATCCTCGAGGCAGGTGGATTTACCCTCAGGGTCAGCGCCGGCTCTCATCGGCTGGCTCCCTTGGAGATCTGCCAGACGGGTGAAGACGGTAAACTGGTCGCGGCCGATGAGATAGTAATCGCGCAGCTGCGCCAACAAGCCGCGGCGGCGTTGGCGGGATTCACCGGCCGCACCAGGGAGATCGACGGCCGACTTTATCTTCATATCGACGATTATCGCGCCTGGGCGGGACGTAAGCTCCCCGGCGACCTCAAGGTTATTGCGGGCATTGTAGTCCGCTCCTGGAATGACTGGGTCGACCGCCAGGGCGGAGAAGGTCAGGCCGAACTCGCCGGCATCAAGGTGCGCCATCTCATCGCGCTGGCTGACCGCTGCGACTTCACCGTTGGTTCCGACCCGGATGAGCTCTTGCGGCAGCGCCGACAGCGGCAAACAATTAATCAGCTGACCCGCCGACCGCCCGATTGCAGTTACCGCGACGAGATTGTGGGGCTGCTGCTAGATCTCTTCGAGGCCGAATTCACTATCACGACGATCAAGGATCGGTGGTTCGACGGGCACCAGATATTGTTCAAGGAATTGCAGAACAAGCTGCGCGACCAGCTCGACGCAGCCAGCGAGCTGGCCGATTCCTACAACCGCCTGCTGGATCTCGGCGGCGCGCCGAATCAAACCGCCGGCGGAGCTGGGACGTTGCCTTCGAAGATCGAGATCGACGAGATCAGGCGGGCTGCCGAGGCCCGCAGCCAGATGATCGTTGCGGCATTCAGGGAGAAGGCCGAATCGGGGCCTCGCGACGCGATCAAAAGCTCCGAGCACGCCCGAAGGATGGCCAACCCAATCCTGAAGCAGTTGGAATCATACTTCGGCTAGGCGCCGGCGCAGCCACTGTATCGAATCAGTCCGCTGAGTTACTCAAGTAACCGGGGGGACGGTAATGCCGCCAACCCTCTTGGGCTTGGTCCTGCTCGGCCCCGCCCGGCCAAGTCATGCAACCTGTTACTGTGCGATGCGGTTCAAAGATCATTCCGGCAGAAATGGAGCCCTAAACCGGCGAATGGCGCTGACATCATCACGGCCAACGAAATACACGTCCCGCTGAGCGACCCCTCAAACGATAACCCCACTTTTCTGGACCTGGAGTCCGACGTAGCTAATAGCTTCTGGGTACCGCTTTTGTTGGCGCTGAATGGTTATTGCTCAAGGCGTGAAAAATGTTTTCACGACATCGCGCCGGTCAATTTCACTGTGGCACGTGCAAAGCGGTATGTTCGTATGAGTCATCTGAGGCGGAGGCGATCACAGCAATGCGCATAACCGGCGACCGGCGGACTGCCGAGACTTTATCCATCCCACGGCTCTCCCGCCGCGCGTTCGTGGTGGGGAGTCTGGCCAGCGGCTTTGCACTGGCGGTGATGCCGGTTTCAGCGCAGACCATTACCACCGACACCAATGGGCTGGTCGCCGGCGAAGTGAAGATTCCGGCCCCAGGCGGCCAAATCCCCGCGTATCGCGCGATGCCGGCGTCTGGAGGTCCGTTCCCAACGATGCTGGTGGTACATGAGATCTTCGGCGTCCACGAGCACATCAAGGATATATGCCGCCGCCTCGCCAAGGTCGGCTATTTCGCGGTGGCGCCGGCGCTCTACGCGCGCGAAGGCGATGTAAGCGCGATGACCGAAATGAAAGGTGTGATGAAGGTTGTCAGCCGGGTGCCTGACAGCCAGGTCGCCGCCGACCTCGACGCCACCGTGAAGTGGGCGGCGGGCACCGGCAAAGCCGACACGGCGAAGTTGGGCATCGTGGGCTTTTGTTGGGGCGGCCGCCAGGTGTGGCTTTACGCCGCGCACAATCCCAACCTCAAGGCGGGAGTGGCCTGGTATGGCGTGCTGCATTGGACGAAAAATCCGCTGACGCCCAAGGACCCGGTCGACCTCGTGCCGCAGATGAACGCGCCGGTTCTGGGTTTGTACGGTGGCGCCGACGACCACATTCCTGCGGCGCAGGTGGACGAATTGCGGTTGTCGCTGAAGGCTGCCGGCAAGCCCTCGGAAATCATCATCTATCCCGGCACTCCGCACGGCTTTAACGCCGACTACCGTCCGAGCTACCGCCCGCGCCAGGCTAAAGACGCCTGGCAGCGGATGCTCGCCTGGCTGAAGGACCACGGCGTCGCCTGAACCGCTCTCCGGCGCCGGGGCAGTTGACTGCAGCACGCGAGGACGCCGCGCCAAAAAAGATACTTCTGCGCACGTTCAGTTGATCGACGGCCGCTCAGAAAACAGCGCCAGGCTGCCGCGCTGGGCGGAGCGGACGCCGCGATCCATCTCGCGCAGCACTTCGCGGATCATCCGCAGCGGGTCGGCAGCATTCCATACCGGCTTACCCAACATCAGATAATCGGCGCCCGAGCGCACCGCTTCGGCCGGCCCGATGCGGTCCGGATGCTCGCACCATTCGTCATCGGGAGCGATCGCGGAGGTCATTATCATCACGCGGCGCCCGCACGCCGCCCGCACCCGGCTGACCTGGCAGGGCGAGGTTATCACCCCGTCCATTGACGCGTCGGCGGCAAGGCGCGCCAGCATCGCGATCTGGTCCTGGCTCGAATCGCAACGGGCGGAGCAGCTCTCCGCGTTCCCATTCATGCCGGCCAGCATTGCAACCACGACGATGTAGGGACGGCGCAGCCCCTCGGTGTGACACACGCGGGCGACTTCATGGCGTGTGCGTTCCATCGTCTCGATACAATGGCCGGGGTGAAGGTCGAACATCTTGACGCCCAGGCGGGTGGCCTCGACCGCCGCGCGGCAGGCCAAGCGCGGACTGTGGAACTTCAAGTCGAGGAAAACCTCTGCGCCCAGGCGGCGAATCTCGCGGATCAGTTCAGGCCCGGACTGCACATACAGGTGTTTGCCGACTTTGAACATCCCCACATAGCGCGCCAGGTACTCCACCATCGCCAGCGCTTCACGGCGCGGACCATGGTCGAGGTCCAGGACCAGACGCTCCTTGAGCACGCTTTGACGGGAAAGAGAAAATCGCCAATATTCAGTCACGCGAGCCACCGGGCGGGCGCGTACGCGACCACTCTGCGTTAGACTAGTTTTTTCTGCTACCGCCGCCGCTTACGGCTTGTCAAGGGCCGAAACCGGGTCCGGCAGTGCGTCGCGCGGGGCAGCCTGATTTGCCCGTCTAAATTCGATTCTTCAGCGTTTAGATACTTTACTTGCTTGCGCTAGCGCCGAAACGGCCCTTCGCCCATCGGCAGTCCGAGCAGGTAGCGGCGTATCCAATCCAACGCGACCTGCGATGCGAGCGTCTTGATCCAGTCACGCGTACCCCACATCCGGTAGGTGCGCGCCGCCTTAAACCCCTCGGCGACCAGCGCGATACATACCGTGCCTACCGGCTTTTCCTTCGAGCCGCCGCCCGGACCTGCGATCCCCGAGGTCGCCAACCCGATATCTGCGCCGATGGCCTTGCGCGCTCCGGCCGCCATCTCGAGCACGCATTGCTCGCTGACGGCGCCATGCTGCTTGAGCGTCTCCTCGCTCACGCCCAGCAGTTTGACCTTGGACTCGTCGGAGTATGTCACGAGGTCGGCGCGGAGGTAGTTGGACGCACCGGCCACGTTGGTGATGCGATGACCAACCATGCCGCCCGTGCATGATTCCGCAACGGCAAGGGTGAGGTGCCGTTCGGTTAGCAGGCGTCCGATCACATCCTCCATGGTCACGTCGCCCTCGCCGTACACGAAGTCGGAAATCTTTTCCCGAACGCGGGCGCTCAGTTCGTCAAGCCGCGTCTGCGCCTCTCCGGGACGACCCTCAACCGCGACGCGCAGCGATATTTGAGGAAAGCTGGCGCGAAAGGACACTCGCGCTTCCTCCGGCTTGATCAGTCCGGCGACCGCCTGATCCAGACCCGACTCGCTTATTCCATAGGTCTGGAAAGTCTGGCTGACGTGCACCTTGTCGTGGCCGCGGCTTTCAACTAGCCAGGGGATGACGGTCTCCTCCATCATCGGCTTCATCTCGCGTGGAACGCCGGGCAGAACGATCAGGTGCGAGGTGTGATTTTTCTGCGCGACCGCCATGCGGAAGCCCGGCGCGGTTCCAAGCGCGTTGAGGATGATCACCGCGGTCTCGGGAAACATCGCCTGCTTGAGGTTGTTCTCGGGCATCTTGCGACCGCCTGATTCGAACAGCCGGCGCATCTTGTCAGCGGTCTCGTTGTCGAACCACAGCTTCTTTCCGGTCAGGCGCGCCACGGTTTCGGTGGTCAGGTCGTCCGCCGTGGGCCCGATCCCGCCGGTCGAGATGACCACGTCAGCCTGCTCCATCGCGGTCTTCCAGGCCCATTCCAGGCGCTCGGGAACGTCGCCGACCGTGATTACCCCGGCCAGATCCAGCCCGATTTCGTTGAGCTTGTCGGCGAGATAGTTCGCATTGGTGTCGACTACCTTGCCGGTGGTCAGTTCGTCGCCCGTGGAAAGTATGAATGCTCTCTGAATCATGGTCACTCCCGTCAAACGATCAGGTGCGCCACAAGGCGCAATGCGATATTGGCATAGACCGCCGCCGCCAGATCGTCCAGCATCACTCCCGATCCGCCGCGCAAGTTGCGATCGAAGAAGCTCGCCGGAGGCACCTTCACTATGTCAAACAGCCTGAACAGGACAAATCCGATCAGCAGGTGTATCCAGTCGAGCGGATTTAGAAACATTGTGGCAATCATACCCATGACTTCGTCCAGCACGATCCGTGGGCTGTCATGCTGGCCGAAGATCTGCTGGGCGCGCTGCGCCACCCAGCATCCCCCGGCGAACAGGACGGCAAACACCGCCGATGCCGCGAGCCAATGCGCCCTCGCCCAGGGCAGCGCGGCCCGGGCCAGCGCCAATCCCACAATCGAGCCGGCGGTTCCCGGGGCAGCAGGCACAAAGCCGGAGTAGGCTCCGCTGGCCACGAAGATGATGATCGCGCGCGTCATACGGGGGCGGCGCCAGCGACTATAAAAGGGGGCGCCAAGTCAGGTCAAACGGCGACGAGAGGGCGGTATTAGTGCCGCGGGTCATTCCGCGCGCAGCGGCATCGGCGGTTGCTCTATCTGCAGTTCCACCCGCATCACTCCCGGCACCCGGCGTACGATCTGGCCGGCCAGGTCATCCCAGGGGGGCACCAGTGCGGAACTCTTGAGCATCACGACTCCGCTTTTGGCCTCCACCTCGATCGGAGCGTGACCCATCTTTGGATGGGCCAGCAGGGCGGCACGTACCTGCGCGGCCAGCGACTCGTCCTTGATCACCTGGATTGAGCGGGGGTCGGCCTCGCGATCGATAGCGTTAGCCAGGTCCGCGATCGTGGAGACGAACCACTGCATGGGGCGCGACGCGGTGTTGACAATCAGGTCGTAGCGGCTGTGCTCCTCCAAGTCGACGCCCAACGAGCGCTGGATTCTGGCCCTGACTTCCTGATCGTAATGGCGGACGCGGCGTTCCGCGGCGGCGGCATCGAGCTTTTCCTCCCGCATCACCTCGCGCACACGGAAGTTCAGCGGGGCAACGACCCGCAGCCGCAAGCCATGGCGGGTGTCGGCCGGCATCACAAATGGTATCGAGCGCCCGACGACCACGATGTTGCAGGAACTCATGTGCTTGAGGATGACGGCGCGAAAATAGGCCGCCAGGCGGGCGTTGTCAGTGGTGAGCCGTTCCCACCATCCGGGCTGGCGTTCATCGAATAGACTGTAGACCTCAGGCGTAATGTTGTATTCACGCGAGAGTTCCACAGCGATCTCCTCAGGACCCAGCAGCGGATAGCGCAGCCGGGCGGCAATGAGGCCGCCGAACTCCAGTCCGCGTGAACCGATTTGCTGGGCAATCGCGACTACCGCCATGGCGTATAGTCCCCCTGGTAAAATGTCATCCCCGCGTCATCTTAGGACCAACCGGCAGCGATCCGCAAATCTGACGATACTAAATCTTCATTCCGGTACAGCCGCCAAAAATTACGCCTTGAATTGGAGTGCGCATTCTGTTTGCGTGACAGCACCGGCCCTCATAGCCGGTTTGCGCGCGGAGGACGCTTCCGCGGCGCAGCATTAATTATAGCGAGCGTGACGGATGGCCCCACAAAAGAATCCCCGGTTGCTGACCGGATCGCAGATCAATCCCCAGGCGGTGCGCGGCGACATGACCGCCGCCGACCTGATCGACAGCGCGTTCCTCGCCTACAACGGACGCCGGCTACAGGAGGCATGCCGGCTGTTTGCTGAAAAAATGCTCCAGGACGACACCGTCGTGGGCATGAGCGTTACCGGCGCCCTGACTCCCGCCGGGCTTGGCATGTCGTGCCTGATTCCGCTGATCGAGCATGGTTTCGTCGATTGGATGGTCTCGACCGGCGCGAACCTCTACCACGACACTCATTTTGGCCTCGGCCTCAAGATGTTCCAGGGCCATGCCGAGGCCGACGACGTCGCGCTGCGCGAGGCGGGCGTGGTGCGCATCTACGATATCTTTTTCGACTACAAGGTGTTGCTTTCCACCGACGCGTTCTTTCGCGAAATCGCGCGTCAGGACGAGTTTCAGCATCCGATGGGCAGCGCCGAGTTTCACTACCGCGCCGGCCGCTACGTCGCCGAGCGCGAACGGGTGCTAAAGCTCTCGCGCCGCTCGCTGCTGGCGGCTGCTCACCAGCATGCGCTGCCCATCTATACGTCATCGCCGGGCGACTCCTCGATCGGGATGAACCTGGCGCTGCTGGAACTGGAAGGACACGGCCTGCGGATCGATCCCTTGACCGACGTCAACGAAACCGCGTCGATTGTTTACGCGGCCAAAAGCCAGGGGATGAAGAGCGCGGTGTTCATTCTGGGCGGCGGCTCACCCAAGAACTTCGTGCTGCAGACCGAGCCGCAAATCCAGGAGGTGATGGGCGTGGAGGAAAGCGGGCACGACTACTTCCTGCAAATCACCGACGCGCGGCCGGACACCGGCGGCCTGTCGGGCGCGACGCCCTCGGAAGCCGTAAGCTGGGGCAAGATCGACCCCTCGAAGCTGCCAGATTCGGTCGTGTGCTACGTCGATTCGACCGTCGCGCTGCCGCTGATCACCGCCTACGCGCTCGCCCGGCGCAACGCCCGCAAGCCCCGCCGCCTGTACGAGCATCGTGAACGCATGATGGCCGAGATCACGGCTGCCTACGAGGTGGTGCGCAAAAAGCGGCTCAAGGCCGGGCATTCGTAAGTCGGCCATACCAGAGTCCAATGTCGCAGCCCGGCTTGATGCAACCGGCGTACGGCCCGACGCATCCAGGGGCTGCGCGATCGCGTATAGATATTGTGATGCGGTAAGATTCGAATTGACGGATTCGGAGTTTCCATGGCGGAGCCGAAACTGCGGCAGATCGAATCATGGTTCTGGCGATCGATTGCTGGCGAGCCGGGCGAATATCAGTTCGAGCCCGACCTGGTCGATGCAATCGAGCCCAGCCGGACGCTTGAGCCCGCCGGGCGGCTGGAGGTTTACGCCGACGCATACTACCTGCGGCTGCGGGGCATATTGGCCGAGGACTTTCCCCGCGTCGCCAAACTGCTGGGCGAGGAAGCCTTCGACCGCCTGGCGCGCGGCTACCTGAAGGCCTGTCCATCAACCGAGCCGTCGGCGCGCCATTTGGGACGGGCGATGGCGCAGTTTATCGCCTCTTTTGAAGACATGCCGGCCTGGCTTGCCGACCTTGCCGGTTTGGAGTGGGCGCGCGTCGACGCGTTCGACGCCCCGGACGACGAGCCGCTCGGCATGGCCAGGCTGGCGGAGATCGATCCTGCTGCATGGCCCCAACTGCGAATGTTTCCGGTGCGCTCCCTGCTGACCCTAAATGCCGCCTGGCCCGTCCATTTGCTGTGGGAGAAGGACATCCCCGGGGTTTTGGAGGCTGTACGCACCTCAATCAGAGTCTGGCGCCGGGCCGATTTCCAGGTCCTGCACGCGCCGATGGACGAGCACGAAGCGGCCGCGATCGGCAGGCTGCTTACCGGCTCCACTTTCGCGGAAATCTGCCAGGTGTTCGAGGACCTCGACGAGCAGCAGGCCTCCGAGCAGGCGGGCGCACTGCTACTGCGATGGCTGGAGGACGGGATAATCGCGCGCGTGGAGCCCTCGGGCTGAAAGGCCAGGCGCAGGAGAGACTTCAATGCGCGAAGCGATGATAGAGATGGCCCATGCGCACGCGGCCGCGGAGGGCAGCGGCGACCTCGACGCGACGCTCAACACGCTGGAGCCCGACCCGACGTATGAATTGCAGCCCGAGGCGCGGGTGCTCCGCGGGATGAACGCCGTGCGCCGTTATTACGAGTATTTCTTCAGCCAGTTCCAACCCATGGTGGAGTCCTACGATCTGCGCGGTGAATGGGTGACCGACGAGGGCGTGGGTCAGGAGTACATGATTCATCTGCGCTTGCCCGACGGCCGCAAGGAACATCACGCCATCATCGGAATTCTGCTGTTCGGCAAAACCAGGTTGGCCGGCGAGCGCCTGTGGGCAGGCGAACGCCTGCTGCGCTTGATGATGGGTCCGGTATATGAATCGGCCGCACCGATCCAGGTCGGGGAGGGCTGAGGTCCGATCATCGTGACAACCGCGGTATGGCCTCTCCCACCCGGTCCACCGGGAGAGAGCATCCGCATTGTCAAAATCAGGAGTCTCTTCTTCAAATCAGGAGTCTCTTCTTCAAATCAGGAGTCTCTCCTTCAAACAGAGGTCATTGCGTAAACCCTTTCACTCTATGTTCATCGCGTAGAGTCGCACCGCGTTGTCGAATACCACCTTGCGCTTGATCTCATCCGAAATGCCCGCGAAGTTTTGCTCCACTACCTTGACCGAATTGGGCCAGGTGGTGTCGGTATGCGGAAAATCCGACGCCCACATGAAATTGTCCGCGCCGAAATAGCTGGTCGACAGCACGCCGGTCAGATCGTCCTGAAAGGTCACCCATACGTTGCGCCGGATGTACTCGCTGGGCGGCATCGAGAGCAGACGCTCGTCGGTCATCGCGCCAAATTTCTCGAACATGTGATCCAGGCGGTACATGAAATGCGCCATCCAGCCACTGTCATTCTCGGCAACCACCAGCCGAAGCCGTGGATGACGCTCCAACACGCCATAGAAAATCAGGCTCAGCAGGGTTTTCTGGATCTCGTGAACAGGAGTCATCAGGTTCATG
This sequence comes from Binataceae bacterium (SeqCode), assembly GCA_035262365.1. GTDB lineage: Bacteria > Desulfobacterota > Binatia > Binatales > Binataceae > JAJPJA01. The sequence goes on along the minus strand of DATFSZ010000138.1, from coordinate 23,357 downwards.
AACATCGCCGCCGCGCCGCTCAGCTTAAGCCCCTCGCCCTGCTTACGATCGGTGATCACGTGCAAAGTCAACGGCATCCCCAACTCCTCGGCGCATCGCCAGAAGGGGGCATATTCGGGGCTGTGATAGGGCTTTTCGGCGGGCGGCGAGGACCAGATCATCGCGCCCTTGAGTCCGCGGCGCGCCGCGCGCTCCAGTTCGCGCGTCCCTTCGTCGATATCCTCCAGCGAAATCAGGGCCACCGGGTAAAGACGGCGCGGGCTGTAGGAAGCGTAGTCCGCGATCCAGTCGTTATAGACAGAGAAGCAGGCGCGCTGCAGCCCGGCGTCATCCAGCGCGAACAGCGACAATCCCAGCGTCGTGTACAGGATCTCGGCCGCGATGTGGTCGGTGACCTGATCTTCGATTCTTGCAGCGGGATCCCATCCGCTGGGGCGCGCGGCCTCGTAACCCTTGGCCAGATGCTCTTTCAGTTCCTTGCCGCCCTTACCCAGGCCGAAGCCGTGCGCCACCTGATAAGGCGCGACGCCGGGTGAGACGAACCAATGGCCGGGGCGGTCGGACAGTTGGCGGACCTGCGGCGTCCGATCGCCGAATTTGCCGCCGATTGTCTTGAGCCATAGGTCGGGCGGTTCCATCACGTGGGAATCTGCGGACACGAGCCTGGTTTCCATCGGTGCCTCCATTGTGGGCCGCTATTTTAGTCCGGATCGGGCGTGAATTTGAAGATTAGTGCCTCGATAGCGGAGCGGTCGTGCCGTGATAGTATGTCGCTCCAACGAGGATATCGAAGATGATCAAGGCGATATATTTTCTCAAGCGCAAACCGGGAATGGATCTTCAGGCGTTCCGCAGCTACTGGCTGGGCCGCCACGCCGAGTTGGTTTCCAAGGTCCCGGGCCTGCGCAGCTACGTGCAGTGCCACACGCTGCAATCCGGCTACAGGAAGGGCGAGCCGGTCTGGGACGGGATTGCGGAGTTGGGTTACGACGATACCGATGCGATGCGCCGCATCGCCACCTCAGCAGAGAGCCGCGCCGCCACCGAGGACACCGGCAATTTCGCCGACGCGACGCACGGCGGCGCCCTGCTGACGGTCGAGACCGTCCAGAAGGACGGACCGGCCAATCCCGGCATGGTGAAAATGGCCGGGTTCGCCACGCGCAAGGCCGGGATGGAACCCGAAGCCTTTCAGCAGTACTGGAGAGAGATCCACGGGCCTTTGTCCTCAAAACTGCCCCAATTGCGCCGCTATGTGCAGTGCCATCCGCTGCTTTCCGCCTATCGCGCCGGGATTAAGCCGATCTACGACGGAGTGGCTTTGAGCTGGTTCGACAGCACCGACGCGATGCGGGAGAAGCCGCCAGAGTATCGGGCGATTCGCCGCGACGAGCCTAATTTCCTCGAACTGCATCCGGAGAACTTCATCATCACGCGAGAGCACGTCATCATCTGACCTAATGGGGCGGGCGTCCCTGACCGCCTTCTCTGTTGCCGTGGATCCACTTGGATAGCGCAGTTGCGCAATTTTCCTCGATCCGTGGCCCCTGTTAGGATTGATGGTCGTGCCTAGCCTGAGACCGGAATACCGCGGCGTGCGCGCCGGCGGACTGACAATCACGTTGCTGCTTATCCTCACCCTGGCGGCATGTTCGGGCGGCGGGATGCCGGGGACAATGGTTCAAAAGCGTCCCGCTATTCCGGTGCTGGTTGCCAAGGTGGAGCGCGCCACGGTTCCCCAACAACTGCACGCTATCGGGACCGTTGAAGCGTACTCGACCGTGGGCGTTAAGGCGCAGGTCGGCGGCGAAGTGATCGGAGTCGGATTCCACGAGGGCCAGGAGGTCACCAAGGGACAACTGCTGTTCACGATCGATCCCCGTCCGTTCAGCGCCGCGTTGGCGCAGGCGCGCGCCAACCTGTCCAAGACACAAGCGCAGGCGCTGATGGCGGAAGCCGACGCCAAGCGCTGGGAGGCGATGTACAAGGTCCACGCCGCCTCACCCCAGCAATACGATCAGGCCAATTCGGCGGCGGCGGCATTGCGCGCCAATATCGAGGCCGACAAGGCCGCGGTGGAAACCGCTGAGCTGAACCTTCAGTACACGAAAATCTATTCGCCGCTGGACGGACGCGCCGGCAACCTGAACCTCAACGCCGGCAATATCGCCAAGGCCAATGCCGACACGGCGATGGTGGTGATCAATCAGATCAAACCCATCTATGTTGACTTCTCGCTTCCGGAGCGGGACTTGCCGGAAATCCGCCGGCGGCTGGAAATCGATCGTTCCCTCAACGTTGTGGCCAATCCACCCAACGAGCCCGGCGAAACTTCGATCGGCATGCTGAGCTTCATCGACAACACCGTTGACCCAAGCACCGGCACCATCAAATTTAAGGGCACCTTTCCCAACCGCGAGGAACGGCTGTGGCCCGGCCAGTTCGTTGACGTTACGCTCACTCTGGAGCAGCGGCCCAACATTGTCGTGGTTCCCGCGCAAGCGGTGCAGTCAGGGCAGAACGGAACCTTCGTGTTCCTCGTCAAGCCTGACATGACGGTGCAGATGCATCCGGTCAAAGCGGGGGACAGCCTGGAAGGCAAAACCGTGATCGAGCGCGGTCTGCAGGGAGGAGAAACCGTGGTGACGGACGGACAGATGCTCCTGGTACCCGGCGCCAAAGTGCGCATCAAGCAGGGCCTGGAAGCGGAGCAAGGCGCGGTTTCATGAGCGTCAGCGAACTGTTCATCCGCCGGCCGGTGATGACCACCCTGTTGTCGCTGGCGATCGTGATTTTCGGCGCGATTGCCTACCGCACCCTACCGGTTAGTGCGCTACCCAACGTCGATTTTCCGGCGATCCTCGTTTACGCCAGCCTGCCCGGCGCCAGTCCCGAGACGATGGCGTCTTCGGTGGCCACGCCGCTGGAAAAACAGTTCTCGGACATCTCTGGCCTGCAGTCGATGAATTCGAGCAGTTACCAGGGCACCACCAACATCACGCTGCAGTTCGACCTCAACAAAAATATCGACGCGGCGGCGCAGGACGTACAGTCCGCTATCGTGGCGGCGCAGCCGTATCTTCCCCATGAGATGCCCAGTCCGCCCACCTTCCGCAAGGTCAACCCCGCGGAGCAGGCCATCATGTACCTGGGCTTCAGCTCGCGCACCCTCCCGCTCTCGGACGTGGACCATTGGGCGGAAACCGATCTCGCCCAGCGCATCTCGATGGTCAGCGGCGTGGCGCAGGTGCAGGTGTACGGCTCCAAGAAGTACGCAGTGCGCATCCAGCTCGATCCCAAGCTGTTGGCCGCGCATGGGATCGGTATCGACGAAGTTTCCCAGGCAGTTCAGAACGCCAACGTCAACCTGCCCACCGGCACGCTTTACGGCAAGCATCGTGCTTTTACGGTGCAGGCGGCCGGACAGCTAACCGACGCCGCCGCCTACCGGCCGTTGATCGTTGCCTTCCGCAACGGAGCGCCGGTCCGATTGGGGCAGTTGGGCCGGGTCCTGGACAGCGTTCAGAACGACAAGGTCGGGGGCTGGGTCACGGCCGAGCCGGGCGTGGTGCTGGCGATTCAGCGCCAGCCGGGAACCAACACCGTGCAGGTGGTCAACGACGTCCGCAAGGTGATCGACAATTTCCGCCGCGAGCTGCCGGCCTCGGTCAAGCTGACCATCCTTTACGACCGCTCCCAGTCGATCCGCGCCTCAGTGGACGACGTGCAGTTCACCCTGATGCTGACCGTGGCGCTGGTCGTGATGGTGATATTCCTGTTCCTGCGGAACGTGTCCGCAACCGCCATCCCCAGCGCCGCTTTGCCGCTTTCGATCGTCGGCACTTTCGCGGTCATGGCGGAGCTGGGATACAGCCTGGACAACCTCTCCCTGATGGCCATCACGCTGTCGGTCGGGTTCGTCGTTGACGACGCGATCGTGATGCTGGAAAACATCTTCCGCCACATGGAGATGGGCAAGAGCGCACTGGAAGCCGCGTTGGACGGCTCGCGCGAGATAGGCTTCACCATTTTGTCCATGACCCTGTCGCTGGCCGCGGTGTTCATCCCGGTGCTGTTCATGGGCGGTGTGCTGGGCCGCCTGCTGCATGAGTTCGCGGTCACGATTGCGGTGGCGATTCTGGTCTCAGGCTTCGTTTCGCTCACGCTAACCCCGATGCTCTGCAGCCGCTTCCTGCGTCCGCCTAAGAGCCAGCATCATGGCCGGATGTACCAGGTAACCGAGCGCGGCTTCGACGCCCTGCTGGCCGGGTACAAGATGACGCTGGCGTTCGTGATGCGCCATCGGCTGGCCACCATGGTGGTTTCGCTGGGAATCCTGGTAGCCACGTTCTACCTGTTCGCGGTCGTCCCCAAGGGCTTTCTGCCGACTGAAGATACGGGCCAGATCGTTATCTTCACCCAGACCGCCCAGGGCATATCTTACGACGCGATGGAGCAGCACACCCGCGCGCTGATGAACATCCTCAAAGCCGACCCGAACATCGACTCGTTTTTTGCCGGGATCGGCGGCGGCGGCCCGATAGGCTCGCTCAACAACGGCATCATGTTCATCCATCTCGCAGACCATCGTAAGCTCAATGCCGACCAGGTGGTGGAAGAGCTGCGCCCCAAGGTCTCCCAGATCCCGGGGATGCTGGTGTTTATTCAAAATCCGCCGCCGCTGTCGCTAAGCGCCCATTTCACCAAGGCGATCTATCAACTCACGCTGCAAAGCCCCCATATCAAGGATCTGTACCATTACGCCCCGATGCTCGAGAGCAAGATGCGGGCGCTGAAGGATTTGACCGACGTCAACAGCGACCTGGAGATCAAGAATCCCCAGGTCAGTATCGCGATCGACCGCGACAAGGCCCTCACGATGGGGATATCGGCGCAAGCCCTGGAGGACGCGCTCTACAACTCTTACGGCTCGCGCCAGATTTCGACCATATATGCGCAGGACGACGAATACTGGGTCGAGCTGGAACTTGAGCCCAAGTATCAGGCCGACCCTTCAACCGTGTCGCTGCTGTACATCCGCTCGGCCGACGGCAAGATGGTCCCGCTCGACACGTTTGTAAAGATGAACACCAACCTGGGGCCACTGTCGGTAAATCACAACGGGCAGATTCCGTCGGTTACGATCTCGTTCAATACCGCTCCTGGCGCTTCGCTGGGTAAAGCGCTGGCTGAGGTCAAAACGCTGGCCGACAATACGCTCCCTTCGACCATCACGACCGAATTCGGCGGCGCGGCAGAGCAGTTCCAGTCCTCGCTGGGCAGCCTGGGAATGCTGCTGATGATGGCAATCCTAGTGATCTACCTGGTCCTGGGCATCCTGTACGAAAGCTTCATTCATCCCATCACGATTTTGTCCGGACTGCCCTCCGCCGGATTTGGCGCGCTGCTCACGCTGATGGTGTTCGGGATGCAACTGGACCTGTTCGCCTTCGTCGGCATCATCATGCTGGTCGGCCTGGTCAAAAAGAACGCAATCATGATGATCGACTTTGCACTTGATGCGCAGCGCAGCGAGGGCGAGAGCGCCGCTGCCGCCATCTACGAGGGCGCCGTGGTGCGGTTCCGCCCAATCATGATGACCACGGCGGCCGCCTTCATGGGCGTTTTGCCGATCGCCGTGGGACTCGGCGCCGGATCGGAATCGCGCCGTCCCTTGGGCGTCGCCGTGGTGGGCGGATTGTTCTTTTCCCAGATGCTGACCCTCTACATCACACCAGTCTTCTATACCTACATGGATACCTTCCATAATTGGCTGGTGTCTTTATGGCCGTCGCACAACCGCATCGCAGCGGCAATCGCAGCGGAACACGCGCACCAAGAAGTCGGTCAGGAAAAGGAAGTCCTCATCGACGATGAATCCACCGAAGGTGTGCCGCGGCGCAAACGTATGGCGTCATAGGGATGAGGATCGCGAAAGAGCAGTGAGATAGAGGGCAGAGTCGGCCGATCCATAGCCATCAGAGGGCGCGAACCCCCGTTTCTGGCTTCCTTTTCGAGTTTCTCAGGTCTCTTTGTTGGTTTTCTTACAGCCGAGCTGGTGAAGGCGGCTCTTTCCTGGGCTCCTTGGCAAGATCGATGTAGATGCGTCCGACGAAGGTGTCGGCTTCGATGCGCAGCGGCACGTGGCGCTCGTCGTCGGAAATCCAGATGACTGCCTGGCGCACTTTGTAATGGTTTTTGGGATTGCTCACGTAGAGGATCGAGGGAATCACGCGGAACACCGGGATATCGTCCGCGCCGATTTGGATCCGCTCGCGGCGTGCGACGTGGAACTGGACCACGTAGCGCTCGGTTGCCGCAAACACATCGAGCGTCATCGTGCCGCCGACCTTGATAGGCTGCGAAATCGCCAGCAGGGAGGCGCCGATCGGTCCCAGCGGATGATTTGCCTGAAAGCGCTTGACCTCGACATGGTCGTGTTTGCGGCGGACGGTTTCGACCTGTCCGTCGGCGCGGTCGAAGTTGACGTAGTACTCGGTCTGCCTGCCGTTTTCATTGTGCCGGATGAACACGTCGGTGGAAGCCAACGACTGGGGCGGGATTTCTTCACGCAGATAAGCGCGCATTCGGTAGAAAACGTCCACCAGCTTGTTGGTCGCAACCGTCGCCTCGCCCAGCCATTCCTGGCCTTGCCCCGGGTCGCGGCGCAGCGAGATTCGGGCAAAAGCGACCGGGAGTTGCTGCCATGAAACTGTGTAAAAGAGCTGCTCGCCGGGATGGAAAGGAACTCGACCGGGCGCGTAACCTGGAGTCGAAATTCCGTCCGGCAGCGGATCAACCGAGGGCCCGCCAAGCGCCAGACCGCTCAGGGTCAGGCCCAGGATCACGATGGCAAAACAAGGAAATCGCGCGATTCGCAAGGTAGAAACGACACTCTCTGGAAGCGCGCTGCATTATTGCAAATTCGTTGGGCATCGTCGATGATCACAATCGGAGACGGCGGAGGTTAACAGATGTTCAGGCCGCGTTTCGCGCTTTGTTTTGCATGCTTGACCGGATTGCTGATGGTGTCATCGGGAGCGTCCGCCCAAATGGGAGGACCCGCGACCAATCCATTCGGCAGCATTTTCAACCAGGGTAGCAACAACAAAACCTCCTCGAAGTCCAGCCAGCAACATGACTTGAGGGCGGGCGAGGCCGGATTGGGCGACGCCGACCCCCGGGTTCGCGTGGAAGCCCTGCGCACGTTGCGCCATGTGACCGATCCTCAGGCCGACTTTCTGATTATCCGCTCCATGTCCGATCCCGATACGCGGGTGAGAGTGAAGGCTATCGATATCCTGGGCAGCCGGGTCAACAAGGACGCGGTTGCGCCGATGTGCCAGCTGCTGTTCCTGCGCTCGACCGAGCCGGTGGTGAAGATGCACGTGGCTGCGGCGCTGGGACGCATTGGGGACGAGCGCGCGGTGCAGCCGCTGATCCAGTACCTCTATCAAGCCAGCGACGAACGCAGCCGCGGCACCGCGGTGTTTGCGTTGGGCGAACTGGGCGACCACTCCGCAACCGATGTGCTGACCACCGCCGCCACCGAAGACCCAAGCCCGACCGTGCGCCGTTTGGCGCAGCAGGCGATCCAGAAGATCAATGGCGAAATCCCCAGCGGCCATCCCATCACAACCGCGAAGCGGCAGGCGGTACCCACCGACCAGAAGCTGTCAAAACTGCGCCAACTGGATGAGCAATTGAATCATCCTTAGTTAGGCGCTATCCCAGCTATGCGGTCTCGCCAGTTACGCGGTATCGCCGCAAGCCAATTTGATTGCCTGGGCCGCCGCGCGCGGGGCTGCCGCCTCGACTTCCGGTGAAAGGCCTCCGCCCGAGCGCGACGGCCGCCCAATGGTGACGCCGACCACGAGGATCGACTTCGCGATACCGCCGGGATGTGCGATTCGGGCCAGTTCGATTGCCTCCATCACTCCGACACCATGGGTTGAGAGCAGGCGTTCGCAAAACCCGCCGGCGCGGTTCATTTCCACCAGCAGGACCCGGCCGGGCGGACCATCATCGTCCAGGATCGCATCGACTACTACTACCGGATCGGCGCCGCCGGTCAGCAGGGAGATCAGCTGGGTCGGTTCCGATGCCTCAACCAAGTCAAGCGCTGCACCGTCTTGCCTGAGCCGGCGGATCACAGCGATACCGACGCCGTCGTCCCCGGCCCATTCCTGTCCGATGCCGACGACGCAGGCAGCCAACGAGTCTTACTCCCTTTCCAGCGTGAGCTTCAGGAAGTGCGTCGCGCACGAGATGCAGGGATCGTAGTTTCGCACCGTCTGCTCGGCCAAGTGCGTAGCGTCAGGATGCGTCATCGCGATCATTCGGGGTGCGAGCCGCGTCAGGTCGTGCTCCATCGACGCCAGGTTTTGCGACGTCGGCGGAACAATCGTAGCTTCGCGGATAATGCCGCCATCGTCGATCCGGTAGCGATGATACAACATGCCACGAGGCGCTTCACTGGCGCCGTGCCCGATCGACGAGGCCGGATGGACTGGAACGAACGCGTCGCCGACGCCCTCGTATGACTCGATTATGCGGATCGCCTCCTCCAGGGCAAAGGCGGTCTCCACCCCGCGCACCATTATGCTCTTGAACGGGTTGAGGCACGGCGGCTCGAGGTTGACCCGCCGCGCAGCCTCCCGGGCGGCAGCGCTCAGCTTGTCGAAATGAAGATTAAAACGCGCCAGCGGTCCGCACAGGTAGGTTCCGCGCTGCCGAAGGCGTGAATGCAGCGCGTTGGAATGCTGCACCTGGTACTCTTCGAAATAGCGTTCGTAGTCGCGTACCGGGATGTCGAGCCCTTGATTTGAGACGATGCGATTGCCGATGAATGGATACTCGCCGCCGGCGTCGACCGCGACGAATTCGTAATCACACTCGTAATCCGGATAGTTCAACCGCCCCATCCATTCGATCGCCTCAAGCGCTGACTGCCGGCCGCGCTCAAGCTCGGTAATCAATTCGCGCAGGGCGGAGCGCGGCGGCAGCGAATGAAAGCCGCCAACACGGGGGTTGATCGGATGAACCTCGCGCCCGCCGACCGCGCGGACGATAGCGTTACCCGCCTTCTTGATCGCCAGCGCCGCCAGCACGATCTCGCGATGCTCGCGCGCCATCGTGATCGCGTCGGGGTAGCCCAGAAAATCAGGCGCATGGAGGAAAAACATGTGCAATGTGTGGCTTTCGATCCATTCGCCGCAATAAAACAGCCGGCGCAGAGCCGCAATCACGGGGCCGGCGTCGATTTCCACTGCGTCTTCCATCGCGGCGCAACTGCTCATCTGGTAGGCGACCGGACAGATACCGCAGATGCGTGCCGTGATATCGGTAACTTCCGTCCAGGAGCGGCCGCGCAGGAAAGCCTCGAAAAAACGTGGCGGTTCGAAGATTCGCACCGCGACGTCGCGCACCTGGTCGCCGCGGAAGCGGATGCGCACGGCGCCCTCGCCCTCCACGCGCGCCAGGTAGTCGACCTTAATCGTCTTCATCGAGTCCCTCGGCGGCGGCGCGAAACTCCCCGGCATTGGCGTTGAAGCTACGCAATACGCGGCGCATGTCGGCCTTCGAGGCACCGGCCGCCTTCCAGGCGCCGGCCAGCGACGCCGCGTTGACCGTCTCGGCCGGTCCGTAGCATCCGTAGCACCCGCGTGCATACGCCGGGCAGATTGCGCCGCAGCCGTCGTGAGTGATCGGGCCCAGGCAGGGAATGTTCTTCGCCACCATCACGCATACCGTGCCGCGGCGTTTGCAGGCCACGCATACGCTGTGAGCAGGCGTCGCGGGCTTGCGCCCGCTGATAAAGGCGCCAATGACCTCCAGCAGTTGCCGCTTGTTGATCGGACATCCGCGCAGCTCGAAGTCCACCGGCACGTGGTCGGCGATCGCAGTGGAAGTACCAAGCGTGGAGATATATTCGGGCTTCGCATAAACGGCCGCGATAAACTCGGGCACATGCTTGAAATTGCGCAGCGCCTGAATCCCGCCGGCGGTGGCGCAGGCGCCGATCGTAACCAGCACCCTGGACTGGCGGCGGATGCGCCGGATTCTTTCGGCTTCGGCGGGTGTGGTAATCGAACCCTCGACCAGCGAGAGATCGTAAGGCCCGCGGAGTTCGGCGCTGGTCGCCTCGGCAAAGTTTGCAATCAGAACCGATTCGGCCAGCGCCAGCAGCTCGTCCTCGCAATCCAGCAGGCTTAGCTGGCATCCGTCGCACGAACTGAACTTCCAAACCGCGAGCTTGGCGCGCCTTGACCGGGGCATCGTACTCACAGCTCCCTGATTCCGAGCAGCCGCTCGATCCGGTCGGCCCTGAAAACCGGGCCGTCCTTGCAGATGAAGACGGAACTGAACTGACAATGGCCGCAAAACCCGACAGCGCACTTCATATTGCGTTCCATCGACATGTACACGTGATGCGCTGGAACCCCGCGCCGGAGCAACTCATGATACGAAAAACGCATCATCAGTTCCGGCCCGCACGCCATCGCAATCGTATTGGCCGGATCGAATTGCACCGCGCCCAGCAAGTCGGTGATAACGCCCACTCGCCCGCTCCATCCCGCCGCAGCGCGGTCGACGATCAGCTTCAATGTAATCCCCGGATGCGCGCGCCAACGCGCCAGTTCGCGGCGGTAGAGCAGGTCGGCCGGCGTACGCGCGCCGCACAGAATGATGACATCGCCGAATTCACCCCGCCGCCGCAGCACTTCGTAAATCACCGGCCGCAGCGGCGCGAGGCCGATTCCACCGGCCAACAGCAACAGGTCGGATCGCCGCCGCGCGGCCTCTTCTACCGGCCACGCACTGCCATACGGGCCCCGCACTCCCAGCATGTCGCCGCGCCGGGCGCGCAACAGCGGGACGGTCAGCGAACCGACACCGCGGATTGTGTGGACCAGCGTTTCAGGCCGCCCAGGTGAGCCGCTGATCGAGATCGCGACTTCCCCCGCGCCGAAGAGATAGAGCATGTTGAACTGTCCGGCGGCGAAACGAGGAGCGGCCTGCGAGTCCTCCAGCTCCAACGTTATCGTATCGTGGGTTTCTTTAACCGTGCGGCGCACGCGCAAAAAGCGCGGCATCATGGGGTCGGCAGAATGATTCGCCGCGGCGATTTCGGAGCCGGCAGGCATCGTCCTAATTATAAATATCGAGCAGTTGCAGACGCGTGCGCTCCAGGCGCGTATGCACCTGGCGCAGAAAGCGTTTGACCACTTCGTAGCCCAGGTCGTGATCGGCTTCGCACTTGGTGCGCAAGCAGTTGCCGTCAAGCGCGAAGGCCCGCACCGGTTCCACCGCCCGCGCGTCGAACTGCCAACGATAAGGCGGATACAGCCACGACCATCCCAGCACCTCGCCCGCCTCGATCGTCTGAAGCTGCGTTAGGCCGCGGCCGGGCACGCTGATCTCCAACGCGATACGGCCGCTGCGCACCAGGTATGACGCGTTGGACTCCTGTCCTTCCTTGAACAGGAACTCATCGGCGCCGTAGCGGACATTGGCGGCGCAGCCGGTTAGAAATTCCAGGTGCCGCTCTTCGAGGCCGTGCAGAAAGGGATGTTCCTTGAGCAGACGTGCGAGATTTTCCACCGCTTTGCTCCGCTCTTTCCCGGGTTAGCCTTTAGCTCGATCCGGATCTGCGCGAATCCCGGCCACTTCCTCGGTCAGGTCGATTCCCACCGGGCACCAGGTGATGCAGCGGCCGCATCCGACACATCCGGAAGTGCCGAACTGATCGAACCAGGTGGCCAGCTTGTGCGTCAGCCATTGCCGGTAGCGCGACTTGATCGAGGAGCGGACGCTGCCGCCGTGCAGATGGGAAAAATCCATTGTATAGCACGAATCCCAAGTGCGAATGCGCTCCGCGGCGCCGCCGGCCAGGTCTGCATGGTCTTCCACGGTGGTGCAAAAGCAAGTCGGACAGACCATCGTGCAGTTGGCGCAAGCCAGGCAGCGCGCCGCCACGTTGTCCCATCGGGGATGCTCCAGGTTGCCCAGCAGCAGTTCCCTGATCCCTCCGGTATCCAGTTCGCGGCCCATCTGCGCGGCCGCGTGCGCGCTGGCTTGTGCGGCGGCCTGCCGATGCGCGTGGGCGGCGGGACCATTCGGGACGCCTTCCATGATTTCGCCGCCGCGCGCGCTGCCAATTTCAACCAGGAACTCGTGGCGGCCTTCGCCGATCAATTCGGTCAACGCCAAATCGTAACCGGCCTCGGCTCGCGGTCCGGTTCGCATTGAAACGCAAAAACAGTTGCCGCCTGCCGTCGTACAATTGACCGCGATAATGAATGCCCCCTCGCGCCTGACCGCATAGTGCGGATCCTGGTAGGTCCCGCCAAGCATGACCTTGTCCTGGATTGCGATCGCGTGCAGATCGCAGGAGCGCACGCCGATGAACGCGAAACGCGACGCGGGCGGCGGGTCCGGCACGGCGGCGATCGAGCCGTCCTCCTGCCGTTGCGCGCGCCATAGTCTCAGCGCCGGCACATGCAGGAACTTCTTCCACGAATGGGGCCCGACGGCGAAGCCGAAAACGGCGCCGTCACCACGCCGCTCCAGCCGGTATGAACCCGGTTGCTGCACGTCGGTCCATCCCGCGGGCAATTGCGCGGCGTTCTTGATTTCGTCGAACACGATCGCGCCGTCGCCAAGCGTCGGACCGATCACTTTATAACCGTCCGCAACCAGCTTGCTGATCAGCGCGTCGAGCCCATCGCGATCGATTGTGACGGCCGCGCCGAGGGCGGTGGCTTCTTGAATCTCCATGGGTCAAAAACTCGCCTCTATGGTTACACCATCGTGGGGCTTTGGCTATGTACGAATTTCACCTCGGCACAGCCGGTTTTGCACACCTATGAGTGTGATGTAGAACTGACTCACCCGGGCGCCGGAGCGGCCGGGACCAAGCCTCGCAACGGGAGGACATCGCACGTGAAAGCAGTCCAATTCGAAAAAGTCGGCGGACCCGAAATTTTGAAGCTCGTGGACATCCCCAAACCCGACGTAAGACCCGGTATGGTCGTGATCAGAAATCACGCGGCAGGATTGAATTTCGCCGACAACTTTTTCATCCGTGGCGAATACGCGATCAAACCCAGGCTGCCCGACATTCCGGGGATGGAAGGGTCCGGGGTAATCGAGGCCGTAGGTGAAGGGGTGGAGGGGCTCAAGCCCGGGATGCGCGTGGCTGCCATCTCTCAGAAGACATACGCCGAATACCTGATGGCCAGCGCCAAATTCGTCTTCCCCATTCCCGATAACATCAGCTTCGAGGAGGGCGCCGCCTTCCCAATCCAGACCCTGACCGCCTGGCACATGCTGCATACCTGCGAAAAAGTGCGCCCGGGTCAGACGGTCGTGGTGCATTCCGCGGCCGGGGGAGTCGGAATTGTAGCCGTGCAAATCGCCAAGGCTGCCGGCGCGCGCGTGATCGGCACGGTATCCAACGACAACAAGGTGGCGCTGGTAAAAGAATACGGCGGCGACGAAGTGATCAACTACGAGAGCCAGGACTTCAGCGCCGAGGTGATGCGGCTTACCAACAAACGCGGCGCAGATATTATCCTGGACGCGGTTGGCAAGCCCACCTTTGAGAAGGGCGTGAAGTGCCTGGCGCCGCTGGGCCATTTGATTATCTATGGCCGGGGCGGCGGTCTCCCCGATCCCTTCAATGTCGCGCGCTTGATGGAAAAATCGACCAAGATAAGCGGTTTCGTCCTGCCAGTCGTCTATGGAACGCCGCTGATGAAGGCCGGAGTCGATGCGTCGTTCGAGTTGATGCGCCAGGGCAAGCTCAAGATGGTGGTCGGAAAAACCTACTCGCTGGCGCAAGCCGCCGACGCGCTACGCTTCCTGGCCTCGCGCGGCTCGACCGGCAAGTTGGTGTTGCAGGCATGAGCGGAGTTGCACGCACAAGACTCCTGATGCCAGCCGATCGGTGGTTGCGTGGAGTGTACCGATCAGGCTCCCCTTCCCTCTCCCACGACCGAATGTGAATGTGGGAGAGGGAAGGGAAAGTCCGGAGCGCGGGACGGGTATCCCTACCTGCGATTAGTTGGCCAGGAGAGTGAGTTTGGACCAGTAAAATCGGCTGAGGTCACCGCGTTGACAGAGGCATGGCATGGGCGGTGTTGTCCAGGCCGGTGATCGCGCCGATCACACCTTCGAATCGCGCGGGGACGCTGGGGTCGGTTTCGTTGGCGTATGAGCTGCCATCGCCGTAGGTCAGGATTTTCGTTTCGAAGACCCGTTCCGCCAAAGCGGCGCTGCCCTTGAACGTGATGGAGCGGCGCTCCAGACTCGACGACACGACCTCGAAGCCCTGCTCGGCGAGCCATTCTTTGACGGCTTTCATCCGGGACGGATCGGGTCCGAAGCGCGTTGAGAATTCCTGCGGGGTCAGCCATCGGCGGTAGTTCAGCGAGCTCGGATCCTGCTGCTCGGACAACAGCCGGTTGAGCTCGGCCTGATTGCGGAGCTTGAGCGTGACCGCCATCGTAAGCACCCGTTCCGGGGCGATGTGCCCGGTTGATGCTTCCGCGATATCGGTTGGATGGTTACCTGCGAGCTTCACCGTGTCTTGCGCACTCACCGTTACACCAGCGGCCATAAGTAGCGAACCGAGAACGACACCGAAACCGATCAAAATCCGGAACATCTTCGCTATGAAACAAGCAGACGGTTCGACACCGATTCCCTTAACAGCGTGTGCGCTGATTTCGTTATACTACGCCGGTCGCCGCTTCGTAAATTAGGGAGGACACGCTCTTGGCGCATTTCCTTAAGGACAAGGCTTGCGTCGCGGGTGTCGGCGAAACGAGGTACACCCGCGGCACGGACACCACGACGTTGCAGGACGCGCTGGAAGCATCATCGAAGGCGCTGGCCGACGCTGGCCTCAAGCCGCACGATATCGACGGTATCGTCTCCAACGCGGGGCTGGCGCCCGCGCCCGAAACCCTGGCCGCCAACCTCGGCATCAGGGAGTTGAAATTCGCGGTCGGCAACACCGTCGGCGGCGGTGCCGGCGCGTGCGCCGGATTGCAGATCGCCGCGCTGGCCATAGCGGCGGGGCTGGCCCGCAACGTGCTGATGCCGGTCGGATGGCACAGCTATTCGGGACTGCGGGTGCGCAAGATGGGCAGCGAAGTCAACCTGGCAACCGTACCAGGACCGATCGGCGCGACTATCGCGGATTTCTACATGCCGCAGGGCGCCTTCGTGCCGGCTCATTTCTACGGCTGGATGGCGACGCGTTATGTGCAGGAGTACTCGATCAAACCTGAGGCTCCCGCCGCCGTCGCACTGGCCGCGCGCCGCCATGCGCATCTCAATCCGCTGGCGTACATGCGCGGCCGGCCGCTGACGCTGGAGGACTACTTGAACTCGCGCGTCGTTTCCTATCCCTTTCGCCTCAACGACTGCTGCCTAGAGACCGACGGCGCCTGCGCTGTGGTGATGACGTCGGCGGAGCGCGGGCGCGACCTACGCAAGCCGCCGGTCTACATTTCCGGATGCGCCGAGGGGCATCCGTACCCTGACGATGATTTCGGCGCGCGCTCCGACCTGCTGCGGATTGGACTCAGCGACGCGGCGCCCAAGGCGTTCGAGATGGCTGAAGTGATACCCGCCGACCTCGACTTCGCCGAAGTCTACGATTGTTTCACCTACGTGGTGATGATCGAACTGGAAGCGCTGGGCGTGTGCGGGCGCGGCGAAGCGCCTGATTTTGTGCGCGACGGCCGAATCGAACTGGGCGGTGAATTTCCCATCCTGACGCATGGCGGGTTGCTTTCGGAAGCGCACCTGGCCGGCGCGGCGCATATCGTGGAGGCGGTGCGGCAACTGCGCGGCGAATGCGGCCCACGCCAGGTAAAAGACGCCGAGGTGGGCGTGGTGACCGGATGGGGCGATTTCGGCGACGGCAGCATCGCGGTCCTGCGGAGATAGCAAGATGGCGACTACCACCAGCAAATATGAGCGTCCGCTACCGGCCCGCCTGGGCCTGGCGGCGGAGTTCTACAGGTACTGCAAGCTTCACGAACTGCGCTTCCAGCGTTGCACGGACTGCGGCGCGTGGCGCCATCTGCCGCGCCCGCTGTGCGGCGAGTGCGGTTCCTTCAATTACGAATGGGCGAAGTCATCGGGCAAAGGCAAAGTTTACTCCTGGATAACTGTGGTCCAGCCGATGGTGCCGGCGTTCAACGACGCCGTCCCCTACACGGTGCCGCTGGTGGATATGAATGAAGGTGTGCGCATGGTGGCTGCAATCGAAGGCGTGGCGCCGGAACAAATGCGTCTCGGGATGCCGGTGCAGGTCGTCTTCGATGACGTTACCGAGGAGATAACCTTGCCCAGGTTCAGGCAAGCGACCTAGACGCGGCGACGGGAGGAAACGATGGGAAAGCTGGAAAACAGAATTGCCGTGATCACCGGAGGGGGTTCCGGGATTGGCGAGGCCACGGCCAAACTATTCGCCGCCGAGGGCGCGCGTGTGGTGATCGCCGACATCGACGAAAAGAACGGCAATCGGGTCGCGGGCGAGATCGGTGCGCCGGCGGTGTACCGCAACACCGACGTCAGCGACCCCGCGCAAGTCGAGGCGATGGTGAAGTCCACCGTGGAGCGCTTCGGCCGCCTGCACGTGCTGTTCAACAACGCCTTCGCCACCCGGATGGGACCGGTGGGTGAAATAAGCATCGAGGACTGGCACAAGACGATTTCGGTAACGCTATCCGGCGTGTTTTACGGAATGCGATTCGCTCTGCCGCAGATGGTCGCGCAAGGCGGGGGCGTGATCGTCAACACCGCATCGATTTCAGGCCTGGGTGGCGATTACGGAGCCGGCGCCTACAACGCGGCCAAGGCCGGCGTGGTCAATCTTACCCGCTCCGCAGCGATTGAGTACGCGCGCAAGAACATCCGCGTCAACGCCGTGTGCCCGGGGATGGTGGAGACACCGGCGGTCCTTAACACCTTCATCGGGCAGTCGCGCAATCCGGAGCGGGTGCGCAAGCTCAACGAGGAATGCCATCCCATTGGCCGCATGGGCAAGCCCGAGGAGATTGCCAAGGTCGTATTGTTCCTGGCTTCCGACGACGCGTCATTCGTCACCGGAAGCATGTACGTGGCCGACGGCGGTGTAACCGCGCACACGGGCCTGACCGGCCATCCGCTGCGCTGAAGCGGCGCCGAGCCGCTCGCCTGGCCGGCACCGTTAGGCCATCAGCATGATCAGCAAACCTCCGGCGATTATGAATCCGCCGCCGAGAAGGATCCGGTCATCGGGGATTTGCTTGAACAGAATGAAGGAAATCACCTGCGAGACCACGAAGAAGATCGCAATATAGACACCCATCAGACGATTGAAATCGAGGCCACTTTTGTTGACCAGGAGACCATAGGCAAAAAGGAGCGCCGCGCCCGCCGCCATCGCGTAGGTAGTGCCGCCCAGTCCAATTCGGACCAGAGCATCTCCTGCGACTTCGAGACCAGCGGCAATTATCAGAATGATGAAAACTTTCAGGATCAAAGCGTCCTCCAAGCTAGCCCGTAAGTTGTCGGGTCCAAACCCAACGCTTCAGGCGATAAGTTTTAATCACCGGCCTCCAGCCGGCGATGCGCGCGCGCTACTGCGGCTTACAGCTCGCGGACGCGCCGGTCGCGGTTGTAGATCATAATCGCCAGGATTACGCACGCCACCAGCAGGGCAGAGTCAAGCACCATCGGGCCGATGTATATGCCGAGCGGGAAATTATTCCTGACCTCACCATTTCTTCATAGTCCATGTGCCAACGCTGTTTCGTGAGCCTGGTTCCGATCGGGAACCCGTCCCGGCTGCCCTCGGCGGAGTCGGCGTGGTAAACGTGCTCTTGACCGCCGGATTCGCGAATCACGTATCTATTCGCCCGGTTGCGCGTCCATGGCGGGTAGTAGATATCGTTGGTGCGTGTGGCCACAACTCCGTCGAACTGCGCGAGGCGATGTTCGATAACCATCGTGAACTCGCCCGAGCTGCTAAGTAAGACAAAGAGAATAGCAATCCCGGGAGTGATATGAGATCTGCTCATCCTCGCGACTGGCGTGTAGGGCTGACGAAAACCTGGGCGGGTGTGTAGCCGAGACTCACGGATAGAAGGACCGCGGCGGCGGCGAGTTGGAGCGGGTCCGCGTGCACGCGGATCAATTCGCGCAGCGCGGTGGCATGACGGACCGGCGATCGGATTCCGTCCGTGGCAAAACCGGACCATCGATCCGAATCGAACATGGCCTCGATAAGCGGATTGAAGTCATAGCCGGACTCCGCCATCGCCTCGCGCACAGCGACGCGCCGGAACTCGGCGGGTTCAGTCTTTTCGAAATCCACCAGGCTGGCGATTCGAGCCCGCATCAGCGGGATAAGCGCGAAATAAAATTCCGCTGCCGCTAAGTACGGCTCCACGCCCTGCTCATCGAGAAAGCCGCCCACGGTCCCGTCCTCGCCGTACAATCCTTTGGAGCCGGGCGCCGCTTCAAGCGCGACGAAGTGTTCTGCGCCGGCGGTTCGCTCCAGGCCCAGCGGGTACAGGCGGCACGGCAGGGGTCTGCCCGAATGAATGGTGCATAGACCGCGCAGCGCCGCGCAAGCGCCGTCGGGAGCAAAGCGCAGCAGGGACCCGCGCCGCGTCGTGTACTGCGCGATCGTCTCGCGGGTGCTCAGCGCGGCCGCCGCCGCCATCCGCATCACGTCATACGGGGCAAGGGTGATTACCTTGTCGCGACAGCACAGCCCGCAGCTTCCGCATCGATATGAAAAAACGCTTGTGCGCTTCATCTGTAGCAGCGGACGGCGCTTGCGGGCCGGCCACTTGTGTAAAATGGCGCTTGAAACGCAAGCTGGCAAGCACGGCTTGCTGGCGGCGGGCTTCTTTTCGGCGCCGCTTAGTGTAAGAGATTTAACAGGCGACCGACCCGGCAAGAGGCCGGCGCCACAAGGAGCTTCGAAATGGACTTCGGTTACACTCCCGAGCAGGAAGCCTTTCGCAACGAGGTCCGGACCTGGCTGGAAGCCAATCAGCCGCCGTCGCTTTCCCGCGAAGAAAAGGAAAAGCTCAGCGACGACCGGCTGTGGGAGCGGGGCAAGGCCTGGCATGCGAAGCTCTATGCGGGCGGATGGGCGGGAATAAGCTGGCCCAAACAGTATGGCGGGCGCGGCGCCAGCTTTATTGAGCAGGTGATCTTCGGCCAGGAACTGGCACGGCTCAACCTGCCGGTGGGAATCAACGTGCTCGGGATCATCATGACCGGGCCGGCGCTGATGCAGTGGGGCAGCGAGGAGCAGAAGTCGCGCTACCTCAACAAGATTCTGAAGGCGGAGGAGATCTGGTGTGAGGGCATGTCGGAGCCCGGAGCCGGCTCCGACCTGGCCGCGATCCAGACCCGCGCCGACCTCCAGGGCGATACCTTTGTCCTCAACGGCCAGAAGATCTGGACCACCCATGCCCATCGTTCACACTTCTGCCAACTGTTTGTACGCACCGATTTCCAGGCGCCCAAACATAAAGGGCTGAGCGCTCTGCTGGTGGACATGAAGTCTCCTGGCGTCACTGTCCGCCCGCTGCGCCAGATAACCGGCGAGGCGGAGTTCAACGAAATCTTTTTCGAAGACGTGCGGGTGCCGCGGGAGAATCTGCTCGGGCCGCTTAACGGCGGATGGCAGGTGCTGGTCTCCACCCTGATGCATGAGCGGTTTGGTATCGGCGAGACGCTGGGCACCAGCCAGCAGACGCTCAGCGAACTGGTCGAGATCGCCAAGGCGATGGAGTTTGAGGGGCGCCCCGCGATCGAAAATACCGCCATCCGCCAGCAACTTGCCCAATTCGCCATCGAAGCCGCGGCCAAGAAATATAATGGGCTGCGCAGCCTGACCACCCGGCTCAAGGGCCTGCCGCCGGGACCCGAAGCCTCGATCAGCAAACTGGCTTCGACGGAACTGACGCAGCGGATCGTCAAGTTCGCAACCAATCTGCTGGGCCAGTACGCATTGATCGAGCAGCACAGTCCGTTTGCGCCGTCAGGAGCCTGGCTGCTGCGAATTCTGGGTTGCGAATCGATAACTATCGCGGGCGGCACCACGGCGGTGCAAAAGAACATGATCGGCGAGCGAGTCCTGCAACTGCCCAAGGGCTAGGCGCCACTGTCCTCCGCGTAATCGTCCGGCCGCCGAGGGTGCGATATATTTCCAAAACATACGACTGTAGCATTTTCCGACTCTCGACGACTGAGCTATTATTTTGGCTCTATCGTGTCCGCTGGTGCGATGCGCTTCGGTGGCCGATCGCCAAGGACTATGTAATCAAAGCGTCTCAGTTTGATACGGAGGCAGGGAGATGGCGAATCAAACATGGAATCCGTTTCGCGAAATGGAGCATTTTCGTCGCGATTTCGACGAACTTTTCGACCGCTTTTTGGGCCGCGGCAAACGCAGCACAAGAGAAACGGGCTCTGTTGAACCTGCGATCGACTCTTATATTGAAGGCGACAAGATGGTGGTCCGCGCCGATCTTCCGGGTATCGACCCCAAGAACGTGGAAATAACCGTCACTGGCGACAGCCTGACGATCAAAGGTTCGCGCGAGGAAGAACGCGAAGAGAAGGAGCGCAATTTCGTCTTCAAGGAAGTCAATTACGGCTCCTTCCAGCGAACGGTGAAGCTGCCGCAGGGCGTAAAGGCCGAAGATTTCAAAGCATCTTACAAGAACGGCGTGCTCGAGCTGACGGCGCCTGCGCCCAAGGAAATGTCCTCGCGCAAAGTCCCGATCGACGTCGAGCACAAGAAGTAAACGCCGGGCAATAGCAGCCTCAGAGCAGTCTCATTTCCTTCATAACGGCTTTGAGCTTGTCCGCGGCCGCGGGCGACATCGGCGTCAGCGGCATCCGGACCTCGGCGGAGCATTTCTTCAGCAACGACATCGCATGCTTGACCGGGATGGGGTTGGTCTCGATAAACAGCGCGCGCATCAGCGGCAGCATCCGGTAGTGGATTTCGCGCGCGCGGGTGTAGTTTCCCTCCAACGCCGCCGAAACCATCCCGACCATTTCGCTCGGTATCACGTTGGTAATGACCGAAATGACGCCCCTTGCGCCCAGCGCCATGAGCGGCAGCGTCATCGAATCGTCGCCCGACAGGATCGTCATCCGGTCGCCGCATAGCCGGCTGATGTCCGAGATCTGGTCCATTGAGCCCGACGCTTCCTTGACGCCCACGATGTTGCGCACCTCGCACAGCCGCGCCATTGTGTCGGGCATGATGTTGGAGCCGGTGCGGCCGGGGATGTTGTAGATGATCATCGGCAGGTCAACGCTCTGCGCGATCATCTTGTAGTGCTTATAGATACCTTCCTGGGTCGGCTTGTTGTAATAAGGCGAGATCAAAAGCGCGGCGTCGGCGCCCATCTCGCGCGCCGCCGCTGTGAGCCGAATGGCTTCGGCGGTTGAATTAGACCCCGTACCGGCTACCACCGGAACGCGCTTGCGCGTCTGCTCGATCGCAATCTTGATTACCTGCTCGTGCTCGGCGTGGGACAGGGTGGCCGATTCGCCCGTCGAGCCGCAGGGTACGATCCCCTGGATGCCCGCGCCGATTTGCCATTCGATAAGATTGCGGAGCGCAACCTCATCGATTGCCCCGTCGTTAAACGGTGTGACGATTGCCGACAGCGAGCCTGTAAACATTCCCATTCCTCCAAGTGCTATCAGCGCGGCGCAAGCAGATTTGCCCTCACCTGACTGCGACTATCTCCTCCGCGCCGACTTCCATCTGGCCCTTGAAGACTTCGACCGCTTCGCCGGTCATCAAAACATGGCCGTCCTGGCCGGCCGCATTGCGCCATTCGATCTCCAGGATTCCCCCTCGCAGCTCAACCGTGGCGGCCGGTCCGGCGCGTCCGGTCAGCACCGCCGCCACCACCGCCCCGCAGGCGCCCGTTCCGCACGCCAGCGTCTCGCCTGAGCCGCGCTCCCACACGCGCATGCGCAGCTGCTCGGCGGAAATCGGCAGGATGAATTCGGTGTTGACGCCGCGCGGAAAGAATGGATGGCGCTCGAACTGGCGACCCAGCCGGCCGAATTCGTCGTCGGGAAGCTTGAAGACTGCATCATCCTTGACGAAGACGACGCAATGCGGATTGCCCATCGAGACCGCGGTGATCTGCTCGATGCGTTCGCCGACCGTGAGCGGATAATTGATGATCCTGCCGTCGGCGTTCGCCGGGATCTCGCGGCCCTCGAGGATTGGGGGCCCCATATCCACGGTCGCCGCAACCGGGCGCCCGTTTTGCATTCTTAGCCACACGGTCTTGATTCCGCAGTCGGTCTCGACCTTGACTGGATTGCGGCGCGCAACGCCCGCCTCGTAGGCCAGCCGCGCCACGCAGCGGATTCCATTGCCGCACATCTCGGCGCGGCTCCCGTCTGCGTTGTACATCTCCATCCGGACGTCGGCGCTGGACGAGGGACAGAGCAGGATCAGCCCGTCGCCGCCGACTCCGAAGCGACGGTCCGACAGCTTCACCGACAGCCGCGCTGCATCGGCCGGCCGGGTTTTGACCGCGACTATGTACACATAGTCGTTGCCGCACCCGTGCATCTTGGTGAATTCGAGAAGTGCCATCGCGCCGTCAGGACCGGAATTCCACCAGCTTTTCCCGATTCACCAAATCCTCGAACGAATCCCGTTCGCGAATCACGTGTAGTTTGGATCCTTCTACCAGCAGCTCCGGCGAACGCGCGCGGCTATTGTAGTTGGAAGCCATCACAAAGCCATAGGCCCCGGCGCTCATCACCGCCAGCAGGTCACCTTCCCGCGGCTCGGGCATCTCGCGCTCCTGGGCGAAGAAATCGCCGCTTTCGCATACTGGGCCGACCACGTCGGCAACGACGCTGGGGCAGTCCACCGCCTTCCGAACCGGCCAGATCGCGTGATAGGCCTCGTAGAGCACCGGCCGGATAAGGTCGTTCATCGCGCCGTCGACCACGATGAAACGTTTGACGTCGGTCTCCTTGACGTAGAGCACCCGTGTCACCAGGATGCCCGCGTTGCCCACCAGCACGCGCCCGGGTTCGGCGATTATCTTCAAGCCCAGGTTTGCCAACGGCTTCAGAATGGCGGCAGCGTAAACTGAGGGCGGCGGTGGTTCCTCGAGGTAGGGGATACCGAGGCCGCCGCCGATATCGAGATAGCGCAGCGCGATACCGTCAGCCTTGAGCCGGCGCACGATTGCCGCCACCTTTTCGCCCGCCTCGATAAACGGTCCGGTGTCCGTAATCTGGGAGCCGATGTGGGTGCTTAGTCCAACCAGTTCAAG
>DATFSZ010000137.1:0-3711 GCA_035262365.1 Binataceae bacterium (SeqCode) | reverse complement strand
CCAGTGAAATCCGGCTTGCCTTCCGCGGTTCGTGGAGCGGGCGCGTCGAGCTTCGGTTTTCCGTCCGGCGTCCTTGGGACTCCGGGCGTTGGATGATCGGGCCACTGCGCACACAGTGGAAGGACGGCGATGCAAACTAATGCGGGAACGCAGCGGAATATCATAACGCCTCTCAATCTAATCAAGCGGTCCCTTACGGTCGCGGCTCGGCAACTGCGCCGGCTAGATCCTCAAGACTGCCTTCATTCTCATCCGTGAGCAAGCAGAGCAGCCCATCGGGATTGCCACGAGCACGACTCCTAAGGCCCCTATTATATTCGTCGATTACACAGACCGGTATGCGCTCGCATCCACCCGGAAGAACCGTGTGGGAAATTGTAAGCTTTATTGCGCTTGCGCCGATTGCGGGCGGAGCGGCGCGCAGCCGGCCTTCCAAGCGGCGGACCGAAGCGTTCCAGCATGTCTCCGCCTATGCGTTCAACGTCGCCAATCTTACGGGCGAATCCTTCCCAGAGCAGATCCGGACGACGGGCGCGAATGCAGACTTTTTCCGGCTCTGTGGAGCGGATCTGCCTGCGCGGTCGCACTCATAGGCCCGAGGAGGATTCCCGCCCCTGCTGCGCTTGAGCCCAGTCGGCGACGTGGCATCCGCTCTCGAGAATGGCTCGGCGGCTTACTTCGGTACTACAGAATATTTTGACCAAGGGATTCGAGAGCTCATTGCGAGCACCCAGCATCGATACGACCGGCAGCTTAACAGGATATTGACCGGCGAAACGTTGGCATGATGCGATCGCCGCCCCGACTAGGCGCAGTATTGGCTGAACCAGAAGGAACACCGCGCGGGACTGAGCCAGCGGCCGTGGAGGAGCCCGAGCCTACGGCCTCGCCGCAGCCACCATGATCACTGCACTTCCAACAACACTGAGCAACCAAGATGCCCGCTTGGCGCGGCTTGCCCCCAACATCACGCCCCTCTTATTGGATACCTCAATGAAGACCGCTCCCTTTCGGTCGCGGCTTGGAATCGGATGAAGCTCAACGCCCCACCTCAACCGCAGCTATCGCGGTCCCACGTTGTTCGCAGGCTTGGTGGGTCCTTCGACCGAAAGGAGCGATCCCACATGACCCTGTGGCTCGATTATAGTGAGATGTCGTGCACAGTGAGTGGATTCGATCAATAGGCGGCTTGTGGCTGATCATGGTCCTGAACGGTTGCCGCTCATCCCAGGTGCAGTCTGCGGGACCACCTCCGCCGGTCCCCGTCAGTGTGGCGACGGCCGCTCAGGAATCCTTTCCGATCGAGATCCGCGCGGTGGGTACTGCGGAGTCGTCGGCTGTCATTCAGGTTCGTTCGCAGGTCTCGGGAGAGTTAGTCCGCGTTGGGTTTAGCGAAGGCGCCGATGTGCAGCAAGGCGACTTGCTCTTTGAAATCGACCCGCGTCCATACGAACATGCGCTCCAACTGGCGGAAGCCGCGCTCCGACGCGACACGGCTGTCCTGAAGCAAACGCAGGCCAACCAGGCGCGCGATTCGGCCCAAGCCAAGAGCCTTAATGCCGATGCCGACCGTTATGCGCAGCTCGTGAAGGAAGGCATTGTTTCCAGATCGCAAAACGATCAGGTCTCCGCGGCCGCGGAGGCCAATCAAGCTTCGATCAGCGCCGATCAGGCCGCCATTGAAAGCGCCCTGGCTTCGATCGAGAGCGACCGCACCGCAATCGCTCGAGCCAAACTCGACCTGAGTTACTGCCAGATCCACGCCCCGGTCGGTGGACGCACTGGTAATTTGCTGGTGCACCAGGGCAACCTGATCGCGGCCAACGGAACGCAGGCGCTGGTCACGATCAATAGGCTGGAACCGATCTGGGTCAGTTTCGGCGTGCCCGAAGAGCATCTCACCGCGATCCGCCAAGGCGCCGCCCGAAGCCAACTCGCCGTTCGTGTAGCCCTGCAGAACGATCCAGACCAGCGCGCGTCCGGGATGCTAAGCGTAATCGATAACACCGTGGATCCAGCTACCGGAACCATTCGGTTGAAAGCGACCTTCGATAATCACAACCGGCTGCTGTGGCCGGGACAGTTCGTGGATGTCTCACTAACGTTGGGGATGCAAAGCAACGTCGTAGTGGTGCCGGCTGAGGCGGTGCAGCCGGGACAACGTGGGCAGGTGGTTTATGTGGTCAATTCGAATCAGACCGTCGAGGTGAGGCCGGTCACTGTCGGCTTGACACGCGGCAGCAAGGTGGTAATCGACAAAGGTGTAGCGGCGGGCGAGACCGTGGTGATCGACGGGCAGCTTCGCCTGGTCCCGGGCGCGAGGGTTCGCGCCGTGCCTTTGGTAACAGATTCCCAGAAGCTGTAGTTATAGAGGAAGCGCATGCACCTATCGCGCCTGTTCATCGAACGTCCCGTCATGACCGCGCTGGTCATGTTCGCGATTCTTTTGTTTGGGATCGTCGGCTACCGGGCGCTTCCGGTGGCCGCGCTGCCAACCGTCGATTTCCCGACGATTCAGGTGAATGCCGCTCTGCCGGGTGCGACGCCGGAAACGATGGCGTCGGCGATCGCCACACCGCTCGAACGCCAGTTTTCAACTATCGCCGGCATTGACTCGATGAGTTCCTCAAATTCTCAGGGGAGCACGCAGATCACGATCACGTTTGCGTTGGATCGTAACATCGACGCCGCTGCCCAGGACGTTCAGGCCGCAATCGCCAAGGCCGGCGGGACGCTGCCGCCGGACATGCCGCGGCCGCCATCGTTTCAAAAGTCGAATCCGGCCGAGCAGCCGGTTTTGTTGCTGGCGCTCAAATCAGACACGCTGCCTTTATACACAGTTGATGAATACGCGGAAACTTTGATGGCCCAACGTATCTCCACGGCGAGCGGCGTTTCTCAAGTAACGATTTACGGACCTCAAAAGTATGCAGTGCGTGTGCAGTTGAATCCCGACGGGCTGGCCGCCCGCGGCATCGGTCTAGACGACGTGCAGAAGGCGATTCAGGCCAGCAACGTGAATCTCCCTACGGGGAAGTTGTACGGTGCGAGGCAAGCGTTTCAAGTGCAGGCGAACGGGCAGTTGATGGACGCAGCAAAGTACCGGCCGATCGTGGTGGCGTGGCGGAATGGCTCACCGGTCCGGCTGGAGCAGTTGGGACGGATTATCGACGGCACCGAAAACGACAAAAACTTCGGGTGGCTGAACAGTGACCGCGCCATACTTCTTGCGGTGCAACGCCAGCCCGGAACCAACACCGTTCAGGTGGTGCAGAACGTGATGGCGATGCTGCCCGTTTTCCGCGCCGAGCTGCCACCCTCAGTCCAGCTCATTGTCGAGACCGACCGGTCCGCGCCCATCCGCGCCTCAATTAACGACGTGAAGCTTACGCTATTGATGACGATGGTGCTGGTGGTGTTGGTGATTTTTCTATTCCTCCGGAATTTTACGGCCACCATGATTCCGGGCGCCGCTGTCCCGCTTTCGATTATCGGTACGTTTGCGGTCATGTATCTGCTCGGCTACAGCCTAAACAATCTGTCGCTCATGGCGCTGACGCTTTCGGTAGGTTTCGTAGTCGACGACGCGATCGTGATGCTCGAAAACATCGTCCGCTACCGCGAAATGGGCAAGCCGGGGATGCTGGCCGCAAAGGAAGCCTCGCGCGAGATCGGCTTCACGATTCTCTCAATGACGGTTTCTCTGGTTGC
>DATFSZ010000136.1:0-16617 GCA_035262365.1 Binataceae bacterium (SeqCode) | reverse complement strand
GTTCCAAGTCGGGGCCGGTCCGTGAACAGAAGTTCACTTCCGCTTGTTAAAGTTGGGCGACCTAAGTCATTATCGGGTGCGGAATCGAATCACGAACTCGTTCTCTGCGTGTGACTATCCATTGGTGGGCCGTCGGAGACTCGAACTCCGGACCCGCTGATTAAGAGTCAGCTGCTCTACCAACTGAGCTAACGGCCCACCGTGTGGATAAGGAACGCCATCTCGGCGGCGCGGTTTTGGGTGGGGTGAGTGAAGGGATTTGAACCCTCGACCACCGGAGCCACAATCCGGTGCTCTGCCAACTGAGCTACACTCACCGCCGAATCTTAACCGCAGGCCGGCGGCTCTCAAGGCCGCTTCCGACAATGGCGCGCCAGAAGGGACTCGAACCCCTGACCCGCGGCTTAGAAGGCCGCTGCTCTGTCCACCTGAGCTACTGGCGCAAAACAAGTCAAATCGGGGCGAGCCGATTTGAACGGCCGACCCCCTGCTCCCAAGGCAGGTGCGCTACCAGGCTGCGCCACGCCCCGAGACATTAGGGATTAACATACACCAATTCCCGTAACAACATGGGTGGTGCGCGTGAGGCGGGCAACGACAACGGCCTGCTTTCCAAAACCTGCACCCGCAGCCAGCTAAGGCGCCCACTTCATTCCCTCTGCAGTCAGTGCTCGGTTCCAAGTCGGGGCCGGTCCGTGAACAGAAGTTCACTTCCGCTTGTTAAAGTTGGGCGACCTAAGTCATTATCGGGTGCGGAATCGCAGCCGTCGAGCGCTTGCTTGCGCCGGGGACCGCAAGCTCTCGGACTAGGAGGTGGACAATGAAATTCGGACTGCTGATGGAGTTGCAGACACCGAAACCCTGGAACCTGGAATCCGAAATGAACTCCTGGCAAAAGGGCCTGGAGCAACTGGAGGTCGCGGATAGGGTCGGATTCGACTACCTGTGGCAGGTCGAACATCACTTCCTGGAGGAGTACTCCCACTCCTCGGCATCCGAGAGTTTTCTGGCCGCCGCGAGCCAGCGCACCAAGCGGATGCGCCTGGGTTCGGGGGTCACCTTGCTGCCGCCGCCCATCAACCATCCGGCGCGGGTAGCGGAGCGGGTCGCGGCGCTGGACTTGCTTAGCCGCGGCCGCGCGGAATTTGGCACCGGCGAGTCGTCAAGCTTCTCCGAACTCGACGCCTTTCACGTCTCTCGTGCCGAGAAGCGCGCGATGTGGCACGAAGCGCTGGGCGTGATTTGCCGAATGATGGTGGAGGAGCCATTTCGCGGTCACGAGGGCAAGTACATCCAGTTCCCGCCGCGTAACATTATTCCCAAGCCGATCCAGAAACCGCATCCGCCGTTGTGGGTCGCCTGTTCGCGCCAGGAGACAATCGTGATGGCGGCACGGATGGGAATCGGGGCGCTGACCTTCGGCTTTCTGTCCGCCAGCGACGCGCAGAAATGGACTCGCGACTACTACGCGACGCTGGAAAGCTGCAATCCCATCGGCTACGCGGTTAATCCCAACGTGGGTTTCCTCTCCGGCTTTATGTGCCATCAAGACGGCAAGGAGGCGCGCAAGCTGAGCGCGGAGAACGGAACATTTTTTGGCTACTGTTTCCGGCACTACTACGTAGACGGTTTGCATCGCCCGGCGCAAACCGACTTGTGGAACAAATTCCGCAACACTCCGATGCCCGAACTGATCAGGATCGTGGGTGGCGACAGCGGAGCGCCCAGCTGCGTCGGCACGCCGGACGAAATCCGCAAGGTGCTGCTCGATTACGAGAGCGCCGGCGTGGACCAAATCAACTTCATCGCGCAGGCCGGCAAGCTAAAGCATGAGGATATCTGCGAATCACTGGAGTTGTTTGGTAAAACCATCATACCCGAATTCAAGGAACGCGACGAAAAACATTGCCGCGAGAAGGCCCAGCGGCTCGAGCCAATACTCGAGGCGGCGATGAAGCGCCGGGTCGCTGCGAAGGCTCCGGAATCATACAAGGACTACTCCTTCGCCGCAGGCGGCGAAAACATCCGCCACTTCGCCTACGACCCGTCCAAGGAACGCAAGCAGCAGGAGTCGTAGCCGTCGGCGCGAACAATTCGGCTTCGCCCTAGGCGGGCGGATTGAGATGCCACAGCACGTGCAGGCAGTAGCTCTTTATCCGCCAGCCCTGCGCTGTCCTGACCAGATTGTGGGTGTAAAAGCCGCCCATATCGTAGATCGAATCACCCGGCTTCCATCCGTGCACGAAGTGACGCGCCTGCATGTAGACGACGCACTTGGCCTGGTCGCCCTCGACCTCGATTTTGGGATTGGTCAGCACATGTTGGGTGACGGCAAACCTGGAGATGCGGCGAATGATGATACTGGCCCATCGGTCGGCGCTTAAGGTGGCCGGTTTGCTCTCCCCGAACAGCCCGCCCACGCCGTCAACCGTGATCTCGTCGGCCCAAATCGAGCGGAAGAGCTTTTCGTCCTTCTGGTCCACGCCGGTCGCGTAGTTGTAAACGACTTCGCTGATCTCGGTACGGTCGAGCAGCAGTTGCAGCTTTTCCCGGTCGGTCATCACGTTCCTCCTTCCTGCCCTACGCGAAGGCCTGAACCCTACGCGATGCGGCTGGCGGAGCCTATCATACGCTCTCCGCGGTTTTCGTAAACGCCAGGCCGAGCGGCCCGGAGTTCCCCCCTTGGGCCTCGGCACAGCACATAAAACAATTGTAAACGGGAATGAATTTGACGACCGCAAGACGTAATTACATACCTTCTGTTTCCGGTACCCGCGCCCCGTGCTGTGAAGTTCGTAACGGCGGCCACCTCAATTCACTTCGATTAGGGTCGAGGATTTCACCCCCGTCCCGCTCACACCGAGGGCATCGGCGATGCCGGTCATTTTCCGGTATTGTTGACGTAAAGCGCTGTTCTCCTAAAATCTGAAGGGAAGCAAAGTAAGGAGCTCAATTTCTCATCCGTATTAATAATCATTATCAGTTTCACCATCTGCAAATCACAGTCGGGATTCAAAGTTGAAGAGAAATTTATAATCATTCTCAATTTCACAATCCACCAAATCCACAGTCAATCCATCCGTCCGAATAGAAAAAAGGCAACAACAGTTCGACAGAATCAACATCGGCAATTGTCAGGGTCGGAAATCGCGCAAGCCACCGCAAATACCTCTCCTCGAATTTCAAAATACCTCAGATGGGGTCGTTGACGAATTGCATGTTGCCGGTCAGGCTGCCCAGAGTTTCGGGAGCGGCTGTACGAGAAATAGATCAATCCGCTGTGGGTGCGACTGCTTGACGTTGTGCAAATGAATGTGGATTATGTCCGCTGCGAGGGTGCACAAATATACCTCCGATGGCCGAAGATTTCCGAATTTTGTCAATGGCTATTGCGTTCATAACGTTGGCCACTAACCATCCGAGGATCATTGCAGCACTCAAAGAGGAGCTTGACGCGTGCGGACCGGCGATGCTTCGGACCAGGCCGGGGAACTCGCCCGGCCCCTATTGCGACCGTGCGGGCGGACGATAAAAGAGGGGTTTCTTCGCAAGTTGCCGCAGCGAAGGAGTCGACTGCGCGATAAATTCGCGCGCGCCTACACGAGACGGCCCGGGAACCTTTATGAAGGCGGGTTTTACGGCTTACCTGCAGTACGCTGGCGCTGATGTCAAATCCGTTCTGGAAGGAGAGCTTCGGTCCATTTTTGCCCGAAACTGAAGCGGTTGCCTTCGGAAACCTGGAGCAACTGACGGAGAAACTCGCAGCAAACGGCCTGGGACTGCTCGGCGGAATTGAGTTCAGGACGCCCAAGTCGCTGCGCCTGGGGATTCTCAGAGGCGTGCGCAAAAATCCATCCGGCGATTTTCGGCCAGCTGTTGGTACTCAGGCTGTTTCGCGACCCACGGCATCCTGAACCAAATCTGCGGAATAACTTTATGGTGCTGAAAGCGGGCCGCCGCTGGTGATTGAATCCAGACAGCTTGAGTGTTTCCACGATTCCGCAGGTTGTCGAGTTGATTCACACCTCTGCTATTTTTCCGCACCGAAGCGCTGGGAATGGCAAGCCGCGTGATCGGTTCCATTTGATGCGACTAGCCCCATAATTGACAATGCTCCGGTGGACTGCGCGATGACTCGGACAGCAGACGAATGCGATGTGGTAATCGTCGGCGGCGGACCGGCCGGGCTCGCCGCCGCAATTGCGGCCCGCCGCCGCGGACTCAGCGTCACGTTGGCCGACGCATCGCGCATGCCGGTGGACAAGGCATGCGGCGAAGGTCTGATGCCCGACGGTGTCAGTGCTCTGCGCGAATTGGGAATTACCATTCGCGCGGACGAAAGCTTTGCCTTCCGCGGCGTACGTTTAATCGATGGCAGCCTCTCGGCGTATGGACATTTCGCGCATTTCAATGGCCTGGGAGTGCGCCGTACCGTGCTCCATCGGATGCTCGCCGAATGCGCGCTGGAAATTGGCGTTGCGATTTATTGGGGAGCGCCGGTGATGTCGCTTAACGCCGCGGGAGTCCGCATCGGCGACCGTATCGTGCGCGCCCGCTGGATTGTGGGCGCCGACGGCCAGAACTCGCGCGTGCGCCGCTCGGCGGGGCTGGACACCGCGCCCAATCCCAAGGTACGCGTCGGGACGCGGACACATTTTCGGCTCGCGCCATGGACCGACGCCGTTGAAGTGCATTGGCATGAGCACGGCCAGGCCTCTGTCACACCAGTGGCGGCGCAGGAAGTGTGTGTGGCGCTGTTGGCAAACAGCAAGGTGCCCATAAGCATTGCCGACTTGCCGTCGCTGTTTCCCACGCTCGCCGCCCGGCTTGCGGGCGCGCAGCCGACCGATTCAGTTCGGGGCGCCGTTACCTTAACGAGCAGGCTGCGTTCGGTGGTAAACGGCCGGATTGTTCTGATCGGCGACGCGTCAGGTTCGGTGGACGCGATAACCGGAGAAGGGCTGTCGATGGCGTTGCGGCAGGCGTTAATCCTGGGCGACGCGCTGGCCGATGGCAATCTGGCCGAGTATCAAGCCGCACATCGGCGAATCATGCGGATGCCACTGCTGATGGCGCGACTGATCATGACGATGGACGGGCGGGCTACGCTGCGTCGTACAGTCTTGCGGGCTCTGGCGGCACGGCCGCATCTGTTCTCGCGCCTGCTCGCGGCGCAGGTCGGAGCGCTGGCTCCTTCCGCCGTGGTCCTGGACGCTGCCGGTCTGGCCGCGTGGATCCTGCTTTTGGGAGCGGCAGCCGGACTTGCCCAGTTATAGCCCGATGCGCGGCCGGGTTTGTGCGATACTGCTCCTCGTCATGGCGTTGGGCTCAGCCGGGATCGTCAGCGCGCAGCCAACCAGGCGCCTTGCAATAATCCAACTGGACCCCATCAAGACTCGAATCAATTTCACACTGCCGGGCGCTGTGCATACCACAACCGGTTCGTTCAAACTCAAACATGGTGAAATCCGGGTTGATCCTGAAACCGGCGGCGCCAGCGGCAGCATCATCGTCGATGCGGCCAGCGCCAGCAGTGGAGTTGCGATGCGTGACAGCCGTATGAAAAACGACATCCTGGAAGTACAGCGTTATCCGGAAATCAGCTTTGCGCCCCGCCTGGCCGTCGGCCGTCCCGTACCGCGGGGTGATTTTCCGATGCAGGTCAGAGGACTTTTCCTTCTGCACGGTGAACCGCACAACATGATGCTGGATGTGGCGATCCGGCGCAAAGGAGACGACTTCACCGCCGCTGCGCACTTCGTGGTCCCCTATGTCAAGTGGGGTCTAAAGAACCCGAGTCTGCTCTTCCTTACCGTATCAGATGAGGTGGCGATCGACGTAAGGGCAACTGGCCACGTCATCTGGGCGCCGGCACAATGAACCGCCGCAGCCAGATGATCATTGAAGGCGGCAGCGCTTTACCGCACATGAATACTAACTGCGGCCGTATCAACCGCATTCGAGCGAGTCGAAAGATACACATAGAGCCGGTAGTCGCCCGGTTCTTTGGGTAATCGAATCGTTGCCTGTGTGCCGTTTTCCACCGGCGTAATTGTCGCGTCGGTCTCAAAGACGTTATCCCGGCGGATGTCCCACTTGAGATTTAACTCGTGCCCGGCGCTCAGATAGCCGCCCCCGACCAGCGATATCGCGTAGCGCGCAACCGAACCGCTCTCGACCTTTTCAGGCCCGTCAATTCGGGCCAGTTGCGGCTGCGGCAAGGCCCGCCTTCCGGTCCATGCCTTGGCCAATGCGTAATAGGAGGGCTTCAGTCGCCCGGCATAGTCGCTGAGTCCAAACCATGTGAAGGTCTCTTCCATCCGATCACGCCAGGTGAACGCGACACCGCCGACGTCATCGCCCCGGCGCGGGGCAATATATTTCTTCCATTGCCGCACGTACGATGCACTCTTTTCGACACTCGATGGTTCTACAGGTACCTGGAAATCGTTGAGCTTAGTATAGGTTTCGTCCCAGTATCCCGGCGGTCCAAATTCGGACACGAGGTAAGGACGAAACCAGTTGTATTCTCTCACCACGTGCTCAAGCTGGCTGATATAGTGGTCGTAATATGAGTTGATTCCCAGCACGTCAACCGAGGGTACTGCGTGGGCGGCCTCGAAGAGCTCACCGGGCAAGTCCCAGGAATGCTCGGAGACCATGAAAACCGGATGTTTAGGATCCAACTGATGGACAAGGCGCGCCGACTGTTCGATAAAATTCAAATAGGCAATGCGTTCTTCGGTCAAATAGGGAGCTGCGAAGCGTTGTTTGAGGAGCCCCCACACCTCGTTGCCTAGCGACCATCCGAGTATCGAGGGGTCATCCTTGTATTTCAGCACGGTGCTTCTGATCTGCTCCTGATAATGATGAAGCTTTTCCGCGTCGTTGATATAATCAACGCGGTTCTCGAACCAGAAGCCGTAGAGCACTTTAAGGCCGTGGTTGCGGGCGGCGGCGAGTATGTTATGGTCGGCCATCGCGATTCCATAACGCCGCACGGTATTGCTGCCCATAGCCTTGATCTTTGCGAAATCATCTTCGATGAGCCGCCGCGTCATCGGACGGTAGCCGTCGCGCCACTCCTGGCCCACGTTCTAGGCGATCCCGCGAACATAAAACGGCTTGCCGTCGGCCAATAGTTCGAAGCGGCCAGGGAGTCCGGTTATGAAAGGAGAGGTACGAAGCGTGGGCCGGGCGTCGCGGGCTGTGTAATCGCCGGCGAAAAACCGCCGCGAATCATGGAAGTGGCGGCGCGAGAGCATCGGGTACACACGCGCCACCGCGTCTATGTCGTCCAAAAACGTCCAATCGATGAAACGCGGATTGCCGGGTGGACGCCACGGGGTCGCCCAGTTGCGATCCATTGAAGAATGGAAGAAGACCACTCCTCGGATCTCTGGATGACGATCCGCGATCGAGCCGACCGCGTCGCCCAGCCATTTCGCACGATTCCCACCGTAGGAGGTGGAGCCGAATTCCGCCAGCATCGTGGGCTTGTCAATGCCGAGCTTGGTGAACTCGCCACGGAAAGGCTCATAGAGTTCATCGAAAGAACGCCACCTGCCGTCCATCGCGGCGCGTCCATAGTTGAGAAGCGTCAGGCCGAACCAATCAAAATAGGGCGCGCCGGGGAAATAGCGGGAGACCGCCTCCGGGTGCCATGGATTCCAGACAAAAGCCACGTTGGAAGCGCCTTCATTCTTGAAAAAGTTCACGACGTAACGCCAGGCCGCGACGTATTCAGCCGGCGTGTTGCCCCCGGACGTCGACCAGGGATAGGAAGGGTTGTCTGGCTCGTGCGCGAAGCGCAGCAGAACGGGTTTATGGTAATCGCGCAGCCGGCATGCGTAAGCGTGGAGATAAGAATCCAGCCTGCCCTGAAGAATTGCGCGGAACACTTTGCGGTCGTGTGAAAGATCGGGGTCGGAAGCGAATTCGGGAAAATCGCGGGTCCATGGTTCCCACGTTATC
The DNA here is from genome assembly GCA_035262365.1 of Binataceae bacterium (SeqCode). Taxonomy (GTDB): domain Bacteria; phylum Desulfobacterota; class Binatia; order Binatales; family Binataceae; genus JAJPJA01. The sequence continues at coordinate 8,643 of DATFSZ010000136.1, read as the reverse complement.
ATTGGGAGCCCGCCATGCTGCCAGGCTTGTTGAACTACTTCGTCAGGGAAGTATTTCAGACTGTTGCGGCCCCATTCCTGGTAGAGCGACACAACCCGCATCGGTGCTCCAAGCTTCCGCTCACTCTGCCAGAATCCGGGCGGAAGGTGTCCGGCGTTGGCCGCCGGTGTGAACATACCGAGCAGGAATGGTCCAGTGTCCCTATGCTTCACATCCGTTTGGGAGCTCCAGGAGCCGCTCCACGACGTAGGAGCGCTGAAACTAAACGGACCCGTGGCGGCAACGGCCGCCTGCACCAGCGTCTCCGACGGCACAAGATCGCTATGCCCGGTGTTCGCCGCCAGGACCCCCACTAGTGGAATCGAGGCAATCGCGCAGGCCAGCAAAGCGTACTGACGCCGTCGTGGCAGTAACGAATGCGCTCTGCCAACCGCCGCTCCGACCATTCGCACAAGAGCGGGGCTCAAACTGGTTTTGAGGGTTTTGAAGAGCTGTTGCTGCGCGATCGCAGCGGAGAACAGCAGGATGATCGCGTTGGCGATGGCAAAGCCAGCCATCGCGAGACTGTATGGCGACCAGTCATAGTCAAGTCCATAAGCAACCGCGCCCAGTGATATTGCCGCCAGTGCGATGTTAGGCGCTGCCAACGTCCACGCGTTGGTTGCGCGATGTCCTTTGGGAGTGGGTATGTAGGGAACCTTAATCCGGAAGATCGAACAGAGCGTACCTACTATATAGATCCACCAGGACCCGGCCTTGAGCACTCCGCCGAGCAGATAAAATCCGTCCTCCGGCTCCGGGTCCGCGAGCCAATTCTGCGCCTGCCGGCGCACGAGCTGTACGGCGACCAGAACGGGAAGGTAGTGAAGAAGAAAATCGTCAAGCCGGATGGATAAGACTATATTACCCATTATCAGGGCGAGGATCGGAATCAGGAAATCAAACAGGTTGACGAAGCCGCGCAGGTAGTGCAGCGGGGACAGGAAATAATGAATCTTGTTGGCAGTGGAAAAGCCGGACCACAGTTTCGGATACTGCTGAAACAGAAGATCGAAGCATCCGCAGGACCATTTGAGCTGCTGCTTGTAGTAGGCCGCAAGGGTGGATGGCACCTCGCCGCGGGTGAGAATTTCGGGCAAGTAAACCGCCTTCCAGCCGCGCGCATGAAGGCGCATCGCCGTATGCATGTCCTCGGCAAGGCCGGCCGCATGCCCGCCGATCGAATTCAGCGCCTCGCGCCGGAAGGCGCAGTTCGCACCGATTGCCTGAACGGTTCCCCATCGATTCATGCCCGACATCATCGGGCCGTAAAACATGTAGCTTTGTTCGGCGGCGCCCCCCGCGATTAGACTTTCAGACTGGTTGCCGTAACCCTGCACCGTCTGTACGAATCCAACCCGATCGTCTTCGAAATGGCCCAGCACGCGATCGATGAAGTCGGGCTGCGGTACATGGTCGGGATCGAGCACGACGCAAATCTCGCCGTTGCTCTTGGCCAGCGCATTGTTGATGTTGCCCGCCTTCGCATCCTTGCGGTCGTTGCGGGTGACATGGATCACGCCCAGTTCGCGGCAGGCGCGTTTGAGCGTGGGGGAATCGCCCTCGTCACATAGATAACTGTTGTGCGGATAATCGATCGCGACGATCGCACGCAGGGTGCGTACGATCATGTCCTCCGGCTCGCCCGGGCACGCGGTAGTAAATACGTCCACGGTGAAGGGACGCGAAGCGGTGACCGCCGTGGGGAGGGAAATCCCTGCATACAGGTACCACTCGTATAGCCAGAAGACGACCTTGTAGCCGAGCGACACCATCAGCATCGTGAACAGCCACGGGTCGCCCACATGTTCGGGCTGAATGAACCACCACAAAAAGCGAGCCAGCGCTACGATCGCCACCGCAATCAGAGCATGGACCTTCCAAACGCCGCGGCTGCTGAAAGTAACCGGTCTGGATTTTACCAGGACGCTGTCGAGCGGATGACTAAAAGACATAGCTACTGTTGAGTCCAAACATGAAATAGCTCCAGGCCGAGGGCAGTCCCACCTGGTAGTTTCCACCTTCGGCACGCATCTCTACGAAGGTGTTTTTGGTCGGAAATACGCCCAGACTCAGATTGCCGGCCGCGGTGAAATCAGAACTGGGGTAACCATCGGTTGTGTACGACCGATGCCCCAATGCCACCTCGCCCGCGGCATAGTAGCGCTCGCGTTTGAAGACGACCGCCTCCATGATTTCGTGAGATGTCAGTCCCTGCGGAGTGAAGTAGCCGTGATTCGTCACCCGGCCGAAGTCCGCGAAACGAAAACGGTAGCCAATCGTGTCAACCAGCGGGCCCAGGTTCAGGGAGTACCCGAGCGTGTCTTCAAGCTGGTTGGCATGGTTGCCGTCGGAAAACGTGCTGTAATAGTAGTTCAGGTGATCCGCCAGACCGCGGAACAGGTTGCGCCGGATATCGATCCCGGCGCTGTTCTGGACAATTCGATACCCGATTGTCTCTGCGGTCGTGTTGACCGTATCGCGGAAGATCGACGTGGTTATCCAGGTATGATCAAGCTCGACCGTGCTGTGCAGATTGCCAACCAACCGCAACTGGCTCCCCGCGATGGAAGCGCCTCCAAGCCCGCCGCCAATATAAGCTTGCTCAGAGAGATTGGTTGAAACTCCGAGCAATCCCTCTTCGACGTTGTGGTAGCCGGTGGTCGGGCCCCACGCGTCGGCGCGTCGGTTGATCAGACTGAACTCAAACTTTGAAACCCACAGGTTGAACGCGGCTTCCGACTTGAGCGTCGAAAACCGCTGCGTGTCACGGTAATAAAATTCGTGGCTGTCAACATCCACCTTCGCGTCGCGCAGTCCGCTTTGAACTGAGGCGACAACACCCCTGGCGCCCGTCCAGCCTTGGGCGAAGGGCCGTTCCAGCCTCGCGCTGGTTGCAGGCGCGCCCGTCTTGAGGTCACGGGCTGGTGAGCCGGGCTGGTGACGCGAATGATAATGGATCCGGGTGGGTAGATCTTTTCCGGTCAGCGAACTCTCGGGCGCATCATGGCGGAGAGGAAAGCGGCCTGGCCGCGCCTTATCAGGCGATCTGAAAAATGCGCGTTTTTGGCAGGTTCCTTTTGCGCTGCAACCTAAGAGGAGGTTTCCCGTCCCGGAATCCGGCTCTGCGTATGAAGGCAAGCAAAGTTGGATGATTACGCAAAAGACAAAAATGAGGGCAATCTTAATGCAGGGTTGAGATCGTGAACCTTCGGTTGGCTGAGGACCGCCAGCCAACGGTTTGGGAATACTCACGATAGAATTCCGTGTCTGAATCGCGCAGTTATCAATCGAATCGCCCAAATCAAAGTTACAAATTCAGGTCGGCACAGCGTCATTCTCAGGCTTCGTGAAAATTCACGCTATTATTAACGAAATGATTCATAATTTGCAAGATAGAAATGAAATTTACATAAATTTTAACATCTCCAATGTCTTCGGGTGAGCTCGAGGGTCGTCAGCGACCTTGAGCACAGACGAAAGTATAACGAAAATGACTCAATTAAGAGTGTATTGAGTCAATTATGATTCAGAATTGAGTCTATTATCGATTAAGAGGTTAATCGATCTTACGGGTGCCGTAATAGGGCAGCATCGTGCCCTCGCTGGACTTTTTGTCCGCTTCTTCCCGGGGTTTTTTGCCGCCGGAAAAGGCGCTATACATCGCCAGGGTGCCCGGCTCGATGACTTCTGCGTCGGTCACGACGTTGAGACATGCTACGCGCCCGCAACCCAATGCTCGCTTTATCGCCGGAGCGATATCCGGCGCGCGCTCAACCAGTTCGCCCCAGGCGCCCAGGCCCGCCGCCGCGCGCTCGTAATGGACCATCCCCAGTTCGGTAGCCACGTGACGCCCCTTACCCCAGGACAGTTCCTGCCCGTGCTTGGACATCCCCCATTGGCGGTCGTTATTTATGACCACTGTGATCGGTAGGTTGTGCCTGACGGCGGTGTTGAATTCGGAAAAGTTCAGCCCCGCCGAGCCGTCGCCCATGATACAAAAGACCTGCCGATCGGGATGCGCCACCTTTGCCGCAATCGCGAAGGGCAAACCGGTGCCCAGGCATCCGAGGTAGCCGTGCGTCATGAAACTGCCCGGGCCGCGCGCCTTCCACGCATTGCCCATCCAGGCGGCGGTCTCGCCGCCGTCCGCCACCACGATCGCGTTGGGGTCGAGCGCCTGCGCGACCTCGCGTGTCAGGCGCATGGGATGGATTGGCCCGTCTTCCTGCTTTAGTGCTTCGTTCCATCGATGGGACTGGGCGGTGCGAATCGCGCCCAGCCGCTCGATCCATTCCTGGTGCCGATCGAATTTAGTGGATCCGATTGCGGCGATCGCCTGGCGCAGAAACTCCCTGCAATCCGCCACCACGCCTAATTCGATATTGCGCCCGCGCCCGATCTCCTCGGGCTCGATATCGACCTGGATAACGCGGGCGTCGGGCGGGATCATGCTGTTGCGGCCGCCGGTGAACAGTCCGATTCGCGTGCCGAGCAGAATCACCAGGTCGGCACTGAGCGCTTCGCGGCGCTTGTGCGCACCCGGATGAATCGCACCGAAGCCGCCGAAACACAGCGGATGGTCCTCGGGAACGCAGCCGCGTGCTTTGTGGTTGGCCATCACCGGCGTGTGAGTTAACTCCACGAACTGTGTTAGTTCGTCGGCGGCTTGCGCGAACCAAACCCCGCCGCCGGCCAGAATTGCCGGCCGCTTCGCCTTGGCCAGCCATTGCAGGGCCTGCGCGAGCGCTTCGCGGGCGGGTCCAGGCGCCGTCTTGGGCCGGTAATGCTCGGGAAAGCGGACGCTTTCCTCCTCCACGCGGGCGAACAACACGTCGATGGGTATTTCCAGGAAGACCGGTCCCGGGCGTCCGGAAACAGCTTGACGGAACGCGGTCGCGACGAACTCCGGGATGCGCGACGTTTGCGTAACCGAGTAGGCCCATTTGGTGATCGGGCGCATCAGGCCCATCTGATCGATACCGCCCTGCAACGGCAGCAGTTCGTCGTCGAGCAGCGGACTGCGCCCGCCGATGAGGAGCATCGGAATCGAGTCCATGTAGGCGTTGGCCACGCCCGTCACCGCGTCGGTCACGCCCGGACCCGCAGTGACCATCGCAACGCCGGGCCGCCCGGTGGTCCGCGCCCAACCGTCGGCCATGTGTGCCGCCGCCTGCTCATGACGGGTATCGATCACGCGCAGGTTATGCTTCAGGCAGGCGTCGAAGACTGCGTCCAGATGGCCTCCGTGCAGGGTGAAAACCTGGCTGACGCCTTCGCGCTCCAGCGACCGAACCAGCATCTCGCCGCCATTTATTTTCGCCATCATTCCGACTCCAGATCTGCCGCTGGGCGATCGAGGCGCGGGCCGAGTGGGCGCCGGTTGATTACTGCCGACTGAACTCGGTGTGCCACGACTCTTTGATCCACATGTCTCCGTCGCAATCAATCGAATGCGCATTGATACAGCGCTGGACCGTCGAAGCTTCGACCAGCAACTTGTCGCTGGGAAGATAGGTGCAATGAAAGTCGGTGAGAGACGTGATAGTCCCCGTCGGACCGGGCAGCAGGTTCAGGATCTTCATCTGCAGCGGTGTACTGCTCGAAGTCCTCAAGATGACGAGATTGTCGCCCGAGTACAGGACGTCGGTGTGGCCGTTCTCGACGCCGACATGCGAAACGACCCAGTCTGAAACTACCGGGTACTCCGCCGTGGTGGAAAAGGTAACGTCAGGTGTCGTACCACGATAGCGGAAGCACAGCGTGTACGTGGACGGCGAAATCCCTTTCACGACCGGGCCGCGCCCGAAGGTCCAGGCCTCGGGCTGCGTGACCGTGGCGGACCAACATCCCTCGAAACTTTTGGGAAAGGGAGCTTGAGGCGTGGTCGGGGTTGAAGTAGCGGTTGCTTCGGGAGCCGCGGGAATCTCCAACAGATTAGAGCCGGGCTTGCGCACCGCGGCCAGTTCCATGGTGGAAGACTCCGGCGCCGGACGGCTTTTGGTCACGTGCATTCCCCATCGCGACGCCAATTCCTGCCCGAGGTTGTGGCCGTGGCTTAAGTGTCTGTGCCTGCCGGGCCGGGTCTGATGAACGGTAAATCCGAGCGTGGCTTCGGGAGAGGGCACCGCATTGTTGAATGGAATCGGAAACCATCCATGGCGGTATGCCACGTAGCCCAACGCCGCTATGGCTGCAAAGACCAGGAACAGCCGCACATTCGCCATACGGGTCCGCTTAGCACGACTTCACCCTGCACGGCCAGAAGCGCGATCGCCCAGCTCGCCGTGGGCGCGCGGGCAGCTTGACAAACCGGTACAGCGCATGCTTTTGGCTACCCGTGCCGTCAATCGCCACCAGGCCGCCATGGCGCCGGTTTACCCGCGTTTTCCTCACACCGATCGCCTGGATCATTCTAACCGCGAGGCTGGCGCTCGGTGCATCGGGCTTGGGCGGATTCGTTGACCATCTGAGCGCTATGCAATCGCGCGTGCAGGAGGCGGCCAGCAACCCGCACGTGGCCAGCGAAGTGATTACCGAGCTTGACGCCGACGAAGGCACCTTCGCGCACTTCACCACGGTGTCGGGCGCCAGCCGCGCGGATCTGCTGGAGGCTTACAGTTTGCTGGAACGGATGCTGGGGCTGATGTACCAGACCTACCACAAAAAGCACGACCAATGCCTCACGGACATCGGCAACGGCGCCGTGGATTGCAATTACAACCTGCTGGAAGAACTCGAATTGCGCGCGCTCTATCCGCTTTCCTGGCTGCGTTTTCACGGCTCGATACTGTTCAACGCGCCCGATGTCCGCCGCCGGATGCTCAAGCAGGCAATCGCCGGGTTCACCCAGAGTGCCTTGGTTATCGTCTCGCCCGAGTTGATCCGTGAAAACGTGCTGGGTCGCGCCTACTGCGAGCGCGACCTCGGACAGTTCGACCGTTCCCATTACACAAAAGCGATTGCGGACTTTAAAGAGGTGATGAAAGCGGGCCCCGGCACCGCGCAATATCGCGCGGCGCAACAGGGGCTGTCCACGACCTATGCCGCGATGGGCGAGGTCGGCAAAGCGGCGGCGTTGAGTGCGCGCCTGGCCCAAACCACCACCGGCGAGGAGATGAAGGGCGCGTTGATGTTCCGCCTGCAGGAGTTGTTCAAAGCTGAGGCGGCGGCGACCGACCCGTCGCGCCGCGCGCAATTGCATCGCGAGGCGGTGGAACTGCTGCGCAATTCGTACGGCAATCGCCATGAATGGTCGCTGGCGCTGGCCGCGGTGGTGCACGACGCCGCCAATCCGGTGGCGGAGTTTGGCGATTCCGGAGATCCCTTCCAGCAATACCTGCTGGCCGAAGTGCTGGCCTCCACGCACCATCAGTTGGAGGCCGCCAAGTACTATCTGGCCGCCGCCCGCAGCGGTCAGTATCCGCAGGGTTACAAGTACGCGATAGACATCTATTACAACGCCGGGCGGCTTGACCTGGTCGAGGCGCCGTTGGCGGAACTGGCCAAGGAGCGTCGCAACCCGAATTCGGACTGGGCGGCTTACATGCGCTTTAAGATCGCGCGGACCAGGTGGGAACGATCGGGCATGAGCGACGCCAAACTCAACGAGCAGTGGATCGCGACGGCGCACGAGTACGTGGAGCATTTTCCGGGCGGCAAGTACGCGGCCGAGCCGCGCTTCCGGCTGGCCGAATTGCTCCAGCGCCAGGGCAAGTACGCCGAGGCGGCGGCGCAGTATGACCAGGTGAAAGCCGACCCGTTCTATGACTTCGCCGCGACCTTCAAAGCCGCCGAATGCCGCTACCTGGAGCTTGGAGCAGCATCGGCGATCAAGGCGGGCAAGCCCGGGGCAATGCCGGCGGCGGCGAAGGACACGTTGACCGCCAAGGCAATGGCGGGGTTGAAAAGCACGGTCATGAAGGGTCCCGAGATCGAAAGGCGCACGTCAGCGGAGCGCCAATTCGTCCATACGGCGCGCGGAAAAGCTACCTACATGCTGGCAACGATACTGGAAGCCCAGCCGCACAAGAACTACGCGGAGATCGCTGAACTGCTCGACGGCTTCCAGACCGCGTACCCGCAGATGAGCGCTAACTTCGACGACGTTACGCAATGGCAAGTGGACGCGCTGGAGCGCACGAATCAGTACGCGAAGGCGGAAGCTGAAATCACGCGTCTGCTTGCCCCGGGCCGGCGCCCGCTGCCATCAAACGACTACATCAAAGCGATGGGACTGGATTTGTGGAAACGATCCAAAGCCCGGACCGCGCAGGGCGACAAGACCGGAGCTCTTGCCGATGCCCACCTAACTGCGCTTTTGTATCAGTATTTCGAGCAGCAGGTGATCGCCGGAAGGATGAACGCAAAGAGTCTGACCGGCACGCTGTCAATCCTGGGCCAGGCTTACGTGATGATGAACGACGACGCGCGCGCCAAAGTGATCTTCGAGCAGGTGGTCAAGGCCGCGCCGAGTTCGCCCGACGCCAACGCCGGGCTGGCGCGCCTGGCCCAGGCCCGGAAGGATTACCGCCAAGCCTCCGACCTCTGGACCCGGGTCGAGGCCGAAGCCGCCGAATCGGACGACCTTTGGTACGAAGCGCG
>DATFSZ010000135.1:0-65250 GCA_035262365.1 Binataceae bacterium (SeqCode) | reverse complement strand
GATCGAGAAGATCATCTCCTGCTTGCGCATGTTGGTCGCCCCGTCGATGCTGTAGTCGCGGGCGATATGGGCCAGTTCGGTGATCTTGGCGCTCTTCAGCGCCTTGAGGTTGAGCACTCCAACATCGCTCACCACCGCCTGGCTGACCCCCGGGCCAGGGATGTGCGGCGGCGAGACCGGGGCTGGGGCGGCGGGTGACAGTGCCGGGGTCGCCCCACCGTTGGGACCGACGCCCGCCATGCCTCCACTGCCGTTGGGCTCGGCAACGCCTCTGGCTTCTCCTTCGGTGGGCGACTCCACTTCTTCCACGTGTTGGACGTCGCTCTTGGGGACGCGAGGCTTGCCCATGTTCCTACCGCGATATTTTCTACCTGATGACTGGTGTTGCAACTAATCCTCCACCAACGGCTGGCTAATACTGATCCGTTCTCGAATGTTGGTCCCGCCGTTAGAGCTTTTTAACCGCTCCCCCGCTCGACGAATTTGAAAACTGGTTAGACGCGCGTATGGGAGGGGGGGCCAGCGAGCTTAAGAGTCCCGATTCCCGAAGGAGTCTTGGTGAGAGACCTAAAGCAAAGCTAACCAACCCAGTACAATCTGTCAACCGGAGACGGCGCGAACAATACCAGCCGTCGCGTGTTTGCACAGCGCCGGCTTGCTGGCCGGAAAATAATTCACAGCCGGTCCCCTCTCGAGGGTTTGTCGCAGCGCGCGGCGGATTGAGGGATTGCGCCTGGCACCAGCGTGAGTTCCTTTTCGCTCAGCACCTGGCCGACCATCTCAACGGGATCGAAGCCACATGCTGCCAGCAGGGCCGCAAGATCTGAGGCCGGCGGGGCCATCGCGGCGATTCGGACGCCCTCGCGTGGATGGGTCACCTCCAGATACAGTGCGTGCAGCGCCTGACGCTTCAGCACAAGCCGCGCGCGCTCCTGCCGGCCATAAAGCGGATCGCCCAGGCACGGATGGCCTATCGAAGAGAGATGCACCCGGATCTGATGGGTCCGCCCCGTACGCGGTCGCACGGCGACCAAGGTGACCGCAATGCCTCCGCCCTGCTCGAGCGCCAAAGTGCCGCGCGCAACGGCGCGGACTTCGCTTAGCGCTTCGCGCCCGCTCCCGGAGCGGACCGACATGCGCTTGCGCTCGGTCCGATGACGTCCGATCGGCCGGTCGATCGTCAGCCGTTCACCCTTCATGTGGCCGGCGGTCAGCGCGACATAGACCTTGTGCACGGTCCTTTGCTTGAACTGGTCGGACAGCGCGGCGCGGGCCCTGCTGTTGCGCGCGACCACCATCACACCCGAGGTGTCCTTGTCCAGGCGATGCACGATTCCCGCTCGCCAGGTGCCGTCGAGCTCAACTACCGAGGCCAGGTCGGGAAAGCGCGCGACCAGGGCGTCCACCAAGGTCGAGTGAGGATGACCAGCCGAGGGATGTACCGCCATCCCGGACGGCTTGTTCACGAAGATGAGGTCGGAATCCGCGAACAACACTTCTATCTCGGGCGCGGGCGCCGTTGCAGCCGGCAGGGGTGCGAGCACGGGGGTACTGATCTCGATCCGGTCGCCGCGATGGATCGGATCGGCGGCCCGCGCGGGCCGCGCGTTGATGATTACCATCCCCGCCTTGATTGCCTTCAGGATTTGGGAGCGTGAATACTCGGGCGCCAGCTCCGCGGCCAAGTAAGCGTCCAGACGCATCCGCCTCGCCGGCGCGGCCACCAGCGTCTTGATCGATCCGCTAGTCACATTCCCCGGCAACATACTCTCCGCGCAAAGCTTTCAAACCGCTTGTCTTGAATGGAGGCGGTTTGAGTAGGGATAAGGTTCGGGCGCAACGATCACCCCAACCTATGCGCCGACGGATGCGCCGCCTCATGCACGGAAATCTTGCCTTCATGCACCAGCGTCAAGCCGATGTCATCCAGCCCCTCGAGCAGACACTTTTTTGCAAACGCCTCGATCTCAAAACGCGCCGACCATCCGTACGTGTCACTCACCGTCTGTTTGTCAAGGTCGATCGTCAGGCTATATCCCGGATGTTCTCCCACCACGGCAAAAATGTGATCGACGTCGGCCGCCGGCAGGATCACCGGCAGCAGCCCGTTCTTCATCGAATTATTGCGGAAGATATCGGCAAACGACGGAGCGATAACGGCGCGAAAGCCAAAGTCGTCCAGCGCCCACACCGCGTGCTCGCGCGAGCTGCCAGAGCCGAAGTTGGCGCGCGCCACCAGGATTGAAGCGCCCTTGTAATGCGGATGGTTGAGTACAAATCCGGGATCATCGGAGCCGTCGGGCCGCAGTCGCCAATCGAAGAACAGCCCCGCTCCCAGTCCGCTGCGCACGATCGCTTTTAGAAACTGCTTGGGAATGATCTGGTCGGTGTCCACGTTGGCCTTGTCCAGCGGCGCCACTAGCCCGGTAAACGTTTTGAATGCGCGCATGTTTGATGCCTCCTCGCGCCGCTCAGGACCAATGGCGGACGTCAACGAAATGGCCCGCGATCGCTGCAGCCGCCGCCATCTGCGGTGACACGAGATGTGTACGGCCGCCCTTGCCCTGGCGTCCCTCGAAGTTGCGATTCGACGTGCTGGCGCATCGCTCCTGCGGCTTGAGGATATCGGGGTTCATGCCCAGGCACATGCTGCAACCGGACTCGCGCCATTCAAAGCCGGCCTCGGTGAAGATGCGATGCAGCCCCAGCGATTCCGCCTCGCGTTTGACCTGCTGCGAACCCGGCACCACCATCGCCTGGACGTGGCCTGCGACCTTGCGGCCCTCGACGATCCGGGCCGCGGCCTTAAGGTCAAGCAGACGGGAGTTGGTGCACGAGCCGATAAAGACCCGGTCGACCTTGATGTCGGTGATCGGAGTGCCGGGCTTAAGCCCCATGTATTCCAGCGCGCGTTCCGCGGCCCGGCTCTGTGCGGAGTCGGCAAAGCTGCGCGGGTCGGGTACCTTGGCCGTCACTTCGGCGACCATCCCCGGGTTGGTACCCCAGGTGACCTGCGGCGCAATCGCCGCGGCGTCCAGCACCACGGTGGCGTCAAACTTCGCACCCTCATCGCTTGCAAAGCTGAGCCATCTTGCGGCCGCGGTTTCGAACTTCTCACCGTCATGCACATAGCGCCGGCCGCGCAGGTAATCGACCGTGACCTGGTCCGGCGCGATCATCCCGGCGCGCGCACCCGCTTCGATCGACATGTTGCACACCGTCATGCGCTCTTCCATCGAGAGCGCCGAGATCGCCGAGCCGCGATACTCGATCACGTAACCGGTCGCGCCGTCGGTACCGATCCGGCCGATTACCGCCAGGATGATGTCCTTGGCGGTCACGCCCTGACCCAGCTTGCCATCAACCCGGATTTCCATCGTGCGCGGCCGCTCCTGCCACAGGCATTGGGTCGCCAACACGTGCTCCACCTCGCTGGTGCCGATTCCAAAGGCCAGCGCCCCGAAGGCGCCGTGCGTGGCGGTGTGGCTGTCGCCGCAAACGATCGTCATCCCCGGATGCGTCAGGCCCAGTTCGGGGCCGATCACATGCACGATTCCCTGCTCGTCCTGGCCGAGGTCGAACAGGCGCACGCCGAATTCCCGGCAGTTGGCGCGCAGCGCATCGACCTGGCGCGCCGAATCCTGATCGGCAATCGGCAGATGGCGCCCGGTGGTCGGCACGTTGTGGTCCTGGGTGGCAAAAGTGCGATGGGGCGCGCGCACCTTGCGTCCCGCGGTGCGCAGGCCCTCAAAGGCCTGCGGCGAGGTCACTTCGTGCACCAGATGGAGGTCGATATAAAGGAGCGCCGGCTGTCCGGACTCCTGGTGGACGACATGCTCGTCCCAGACCTTTTCAAACAGCGTCTTCGCCGCCATGGGATGTCCTCTCGCTGCCATGTCATGCTCGCTTTGATCAGCAAAGCTCTCGGCCCTCGTCGGTCAAGGAGCGAAGAGTCGACTGGCTCTGGAAACACAAATTATCCGGCCATGCCCACGTCGAATCAAAGGCCTTGAGATTTCGATTTGCTGCGCGGTACTGTCCATCGGAAGCTGATACCCCTTGGGTTTGTTTGCCGCAACTCCTATGCCGAATCCAGTAAAACTTGCCTTCCTCGAAAATTTAAGAAAACGGTTCGGGCCTCCCCGCAAGCTGGAGAACAGCGAGTCGCTCTTTGAAATTGCCGACGGCAGGGCACGACTGTACTTTCGATACTCTAAGAGACATCCGCAGAATCGCACGTTTTTTGGCCTGCGTAAGATAGATCTTCAATTACTCGAAGGGCACAACAGCCTCCTCTGCTTTGCCTGGGAGGATCAGCTGGAGCCCATGTTTTGTGCCTTTCGAGGAGTTTGAAGAAATTTTTGCTACGCTGACCCCTGCCAACGACGGCCAATACAAGGTACAGGTGTACGAGCAGGATGGTGGGACCGAACTGTATATTGCGAACGCTGGGATATTTAACGTCGACAGCTACCTTGGATGGTCTTATCTGGAGTACCGCACCGGAGTCATCGACGAAGTGTTTCCAGAATTGTCTCACCAGCAGGTTCAGACGCTGCTTGGGGGGATTGGCAACGCCAAGGGCTTCGACGTATGGATTCCCTCGAATGATAGAGGCAGACTCGACTGGAACTTGACTACGCGTTTCGAGCTTACGAATTCTCTTCCGCCCTCTCTAAAATCGATAAGAGAGATCGCGGAGGAAATAGATGTGATCTGGTTGAGGCGCGGCGCCGATCTTCCGGCTGCTTTTTATGAAGTAGAACACTCAACACCGGTTTACAGCGCTCTGCTCCGCTTCAATGATGTCCACCTTATGTCGCCCAGTTTCACGACACGATTCGGCATTGTGTCGAACGACGAACGTCGAGCACTTTTCGTCAGGCAGGTGAGTAGACCGACATTTCGGGCAAGCAGACTTTATGAGATCTGCACCTTTTTCAAATATCGCAACGTATTTGATTGGATAGAAGGCTGGGAACCGTACGAAAAAATCGCGCCGAGAGAGAAATTGCCGGGAGCTATTAGCTAGCTCGCTTCTCGCAGGAGCACGCAAAAGATGATGCCTAAGATCACGATCGAAGTCAGTAGCGGGGTGGCAACAGTGAGAACCAAGAATCTGCGCTTGCCCGTGTCGCGTGGAGGGACACGCGCGATTGTTGTGGAAATCCGGGATTACGACATTGAAGGTGGCGCGCACGACAAAGATGTCGTAAAGCGCGGCTATTCCCGTGAAATTACGGAAATCCCATTTACTTACCGTTAGTGCTTCTAATCAGATCGGTTGCCTTGTAAAACACTGTATATATCAATCAGAGTCTTCCCTGGTTCGCTTTTGCTACAAAGTTCTCAAGAGTAAGGATATCGACTTTGTCCGCATGAGCAAGGTATTCTTTGAGGCCGCCACCTATGTAGAATGTTCTCAGCTTCCATCCCTCACCGCCCAGGACGAGATAGGCCTTCAAGAACGCGCCTTCGCGGACCGCCTGCGCGAGGCAGATTACCTCAAAAGGCACTTTTTGCTTGGCGGTTCCCGAAACCTGCTGCCATTTGAGGGACACCAAGTATCTGAGGCTTCCCTTCTCTGCCACAACATCGACGAAATGCTTCCCTCCTCCAAAACGTTCGCCAATCTGTTGTTGCGTGAGGTAGGCGTACCCACCGCGCTTTAGCGCGGGAAGGATCATCGCTTCCAGAACCCCGCCGGTGGTAGTACTTCGCGGAGGCATGAGACTACAGGTTCTTTATCGCGAGAACCTCTCTGGCGGGCGTTCGATCACCAGTACAGCTGATCATTCGCGGAGCCTGAAGAAATTTGAGTGTGAAGCCCAGCTTTTCATACAAGGCAACAATGCGCTCTGTTGCTTGGTTCGAGAGCACTACCGGACCGCGATGGTGCGCTAGCCATTGCGCGGTTCTCAGCTGTTCCTCCCAGTTGAAGCCCGCCGAGGAGTATTGGCGGAACTCTACGTCGTAGGGGGGATCGGCGTAGATGAAATCGTTGCGCCGCAGCGGGATCGCTTCGAAATCGGTTTGGATAAAGTCCCAATTCGCAAACAGCGGCCGGTAGGCGGTGAAATCCCGCGTATAGCTGATGCGGGTGTAGCGGCCGAACGGGACGTTGAAGCCGCCGCTTCGGTTGAAACGGCACAGACCGTTGTAACCGGTGCGATTTAGGTAATAGAAGAGCGCGGCGGCTTCGGCGGTCTCCCCTTCACTCCCTCGAAGGAGCTGGTTAAAGCGATCCCGATGGGCATAGTATTGACGCTCGTCGTTCTTCATTGCGAGGGAGGTTATGAGGCCCCGCTTCAGCCAGCGATAGAAGTTGACGACATGGGGATTGATGTCGTTAAGCAGCGCCTTACGCGGCATCAGGCCAAGTGTAATCGCCAGCCCTCCACAAAAAGGTTCGACCAGACGGCGGTCCCGGTATGGCGTCCATAGGGTTCGCAGGTGTGGCACCTGCCAGCGCTTTCCGCCCGCCCATTTGAGCGCGGGCTTAAGCCGTAGTTGCACCTGTTCGCTGAAGGTCTGCGAGAACTCGGGAGTCGCTCCTGCCACGATTTTGGCCAGAACTTTCATCTGATAATTCTCAGCGCAAAAATAATCCTCCCTTGCCGGTTCACCCAGGCGTCAAAAGGATAGCTGGGCGGCACCAGATTGCCAATTTTGCCCGGCGAAGACTTATGAACATGGCCTCTCTACAACCAAGTCAGCCTGCAGATGCCTAAGGCCGCGGGACGGTCGGCGGGTTGAACGAGCTGATCGGGTAGGCGGCGATCAGAGTGCGCGACCATTGCTGGTCGTGACCTGGGTCCGACGGTTCGGTGAACTTTACGCCGCGGGCGCGCAGGTCGGAGCAGAAGATCTTGGCGGCGCGCTCCAGCGTGATGTCGTCGCAATGGTCATCGAAAACCGCCGCGGCCGCCTCATTCTCAAACACGATCGCCTTCCACAATATCGAGACGCGCAGCTGGTCTTGCCGGTATAGGGCGCGGAGCTTTCCATCATCGACGATGGACCAGGCCCCGTTTTCATCGCGCACGATTTCTGACGACGCGCCGATCGTGCCCTCGGACAGATACTGATCGGCGCGGCCAATTGCGGCCACGCGATGGTACATGCGGTCGCTGTCGGTCACCACGGCGATATTGCCGAAGGGCGGCCCTTCCCTTTGCGCCGGAGCGTTCTCGCCGTCGGGCCAATATTCAAACTCGCCCCCCTCACCGTCGTAAAACCAGCTCACGACGCCGGCCAGCGCAAGCGACCAACGTCGGAACAGGCCCGAAGCGCCCATCACCAGCAGTAGCCACAACGGAAAGTTCGTCCGCTCCGCGCCCCTGAAACTGGGCGTGTCGATGTGCGGAACTCCCGCCGGCATTGGCCCCATCAGGTTTATCAGCAGGGTCATCGGGCGCACGACGCCGCCGTCAAAGACCTTGCGCGTTCCATCGATAAAGATCGGGTTGTGCAGGATGTCATCGACGCCGGCTACCAGTGGATGGCCATCGAGCGCCCAATGCTCGCGGAACCACGGCAGCGCGGACATCATCCCGTACTCGCGGTAGCCGTCCAGCCCCGCCATCGAGCGATACGGTGCGTTGTTTTCGACCAGTCGCCAGACTCTGTCCAAGTCAGGATGAGCCGGCTCGACGCGCAGCGGTTTGCGAGGTTTCCCCGTAGTCACGATTCCTGGCCTCCATCAGATACCAACCGGCCAGCCATCGGCAAGTGCATAGCGCCGATGTATGGCTAACCAAGGATCGATAGCTGGGAAAGCTGAAGACCTCTCACTTGATGCGCGTGCTGGGCGCGGCTTTTTCGGCGCGCGCCAGGCCGCGGGAGATCGCTTCTTCGCCGAAACGTTTGGTTACCTGGTCCAGCGCCAGGTTGAGGCGGGCGCGCTTGTTTGCCGCCGCGCGGTCGGCGCCGAACAGCCCCATCTGGGCGCTGTCGGCGCGTTCCAGGTTATGCACCTGCACTCCGGCCAGGCGGATTTTTTCTTCGCGCCCCAGGCGTGAGAGCAGGCTTAACGCCACCTGCGTGATTTGCGCGCCGTCATCGGTGGCGCTCTTGAGCGAAAAGCTGCGGGTGAGCTGCGGGAAACGCCCGCCGCGCAGCGGCCTGGCCAGCTTCAACTTAAGCGTCACCGTGCGCGCGCGCACCTGATCGGCGCGCAACCGGCGGGCCAGCGCCTCGCCGTGCGCGATGAGCGCGCTGCGCAAGCGGGTCGCGTCCAGCGTCAAATCATTTTCGAAGGTGTTTTCTTCACCGTACGACTTGCGCTGCCAGTCGCCCACCACCGATCTTGGGTCGCGGCCGATCGCGAGTTCCGCCAGGTGCGTTCCCAATGAGCCGAAGCGGCTGGCCAGCATCCCGCCGTCACTGCGCGCCAGATCGCCGATCGTCTTTATCCCGACTTCGTTGAGGCGCGCCAGCGTGACCCGCCCCACGCCCCACAGGCGCTCCACCGGCAGCGGTTCGAGAAACCGCCGCACCAGGCCGGCACCGAGCACCAACAGCCCGTCGGGCTTGGACATGTCGCTCAGGATCTTGGCGGCCATTTTGACGGGAGCAATGCCCACCGACACCACGAGCCCGGTCTGCCGAAACACTTCGCGCTTGAGCGCCCATCCGGTTTGAATCGGCGAGCCGAACAGGCGCTGAGTGCCGGTCAGGTCCAGAAACGCCTCGTCCATCGAAAGCGGCTCCACTATCGGCGTAAAGCTTTCGAATACGACGCGAATCTGGCGCGAGATCTGCGCGTAGCGATCCATGCGCCCGGGTACGAAGATGCCGTGCGGGCAGAGCTGATGCGCCTGCGCGGTGGGCATCGCGGCGCGCACCCCGAATGCGCGCGCCTCGTAGGAGGCCGAGGTGACCACGCCCCTGCGGCTGGTGCCGCCGACGATCAGCGCCTTACCGCGCAGTTTGGGGCGGTCGAGCTGCTCGACCGAGGCGTAAAAGGCGTCCATGTCGGCATGGGCGATAACGGCGGGCCACGGCGTATCGGGGCAATGATCAGCGCCTTGTGAAGTCCCAATACCCATCGCGCCAGCTCTTTAGGCCGCGCTCTGGCTTACCGATGAATGCAGATACGACCAGACCGCTTCGGCCGCCCGCTCACCGCTGTGCACGCAGTCGGGAATGCCGACCCCGCGATATGCGGCGCCGGCCAGGGCGAAGCCCGCCAAGCCGGCGGCGCGCTGCTCGATCTCGGCCAACAGGTCGAGATGACCGACCGCATACTGCGGCATCGAATCGCCCCAGCGTGCCACCCGGGTCAGAATCGGGGCGGCATTGACGCCCAGCAGGGCGGCAATCTCCTCGCGCGCCGCGGCGATCATCTCATCGTCGGAAAGCGCCATCATTTCCTTATGCAGGACACCGCCGATAAACACGCGCATCAGCACGCATCCCTCGGGCGCGCGGCCGGCAAACTTCAGGCTGGAGAACGAACCGGCGATTATCTTGCGCCGTTCCAGGGCCGGCACGACGAAGCCGAAGCCCTGCGGCATCCGGGGAAAATCCGACTGCCGGTAGGCCAGGTTGACAGTGGCCGCGGAAGAATAACTGATGCGGCGCAGACAGGCCGCCAATTCGCCATCCAACGGCTCCACCAGCGCGGCGGCGGCGTCCGCGCGCGCGGCGCAGATAATAGCGTCCGTCTCCAGCGCCGGCGCGTCGCGCAGTCCGACCCGCCATTTCGCGTTGGTTGCAGACGGCGCCAACGACTGCGCGCCCGACTCCAGGTGGACCGCGGCGCCAAGTTCACGTGCCAGCGCGTCAATCAGGGTCTGCATCCCGTCCTTGAAGCCCAGGAACAGGCTCCAGCGCGCGCCGCTGGCCGCGCGCGCCGCGGTCTTTTTCTGGACCGCTTTGAGTCCCCGGATGACGCTGCCGTAATGGCTTTCCAACTCGGCAAAGCGGGGCAGGGTGGCTTCGATGCTCAACGCGGCGGGATCGCCGGTGTAGATACCGGCGGCCAGCGGCTGCGCCAGGCGCTCGAGCACCTCGCGCCCCATCCTTCGCGTGACGAAAGCGGCGATGCTCTCGTCGGCGTCGGCCACGCGCCGCGGCAGCACCGGCTCCAGCGCCAGGCGCAGCTTGCCGCGCAGGCTAAGGATTGGACTGCGCAGGATCGGCAGCAAATCGACCGGCGCGAGCAGATTGAACCCAGGGGGCACGTCCGTCAGCCGCCCACGGCAGACGACCATCGTGCGGCGCAGCTCGCCGGTCGGAATCAATTCGGCCTCAAGCCCGAGCCGGCGCGCCAGAGCCAGCGCCCAGGGCTTTTCGGAGATGAAGGAATCGGCGCCGCATTCGATCACATAGCCGCGCTCGCGCACGGTCTGGATCGGTCCGCCCAAGCGCGCCGAGCGCTCCAGCACCGTGGTCTGGACCGGATCGTTGTGCTCGTGCGCCAGTTCTTTCAGCCGATACGCGGCGGCCAGCCCAGCGAGTCCTGCGCCTATGACGACGACGTGTTTCATAGCGGCCGCTGCGGAGCGCTGCTCACGCCCCCGTCTGCGATCCTAGCGCGCCCGAGCAGTTCGGCTATCATGCGGATGAACAGCGGATGGTCGCCGACGGTGGCCGCCCGCCGCATCGTCACGCCGCTGGCGCGCGCGATCGACGCCGTTTCGATATCGAGGTCGTACAGCACTTCGACGTGATCGCAGATGAAGCCGACCGGCGCTACCACCGCGCTCCGCCCGGCAAGTCCACGCAGCACCTCGTTCACGTCGGGCTCCAGCCAGGGGTCGCGCGGATTGCCGCTGCGGCTCTGATACGCGAGGGTCCATCGCTCAAGACCAAGTTGCCGCGCAACCAGGCGGCACGACTCGGCGATCTGCGCGCTATATCGACTTTGCGCGTCCATCGCGGCCGGGATGCTATGTGCGGTGAAAATAACCTGAACGCGTGAGCGCTCGGCGGCGGTCAGACTCTCCAAAGAATCCGCGACGCGCGAGGCCACGGCGCGGACAAATAGCGGATGGTCGTGCCAGGGTTCGGGATAGCCGGCCGCGGGCGCACTGGAGCCGGCGTCGGCCAGCGCTTCGGCCACGGTTTGGCGGTAGCGATCCCAGCTGGCCTCGCTGCGATGAGGCGCCATCGGGAAGCAGAAAATCCTGCGCGCACCGGCGCCGGCGATTTCGCGGATTACGTCCTTCACGTACGGCGCCCAGTTGCGCATCCCCACATAAACCGGCAGCGCCGCTCCCGCCTCGGCCAGCAGCGCGCGCAGCGCGTCCGCCTGCTTCATGACCAACTCATTGTAGGGGGAACGGCCGCCAATTGCCTGGTAATGGTGAGCCACTTCTTCCAGACGGGCGGGCGGGATTGGGCGGCCGCGCGCGACGTTTTGCAGAAAGGGACGGATTTCATCGGGGCGCGTGGGGCCGCCAAAACCAACCATCAGGACCGCTTCGTAGCGCCCCTTCATCGCCGGCTCATCTCGTGCACCATGTCGATCAGCGCGATCACATGATCGACCGGCGTTTCGGGCAGAATGCCATGACCCAGGTTGAAGATGTGTCCGGAGCGGCCGCCGGCCTGATCCAGGATCGTCCGGGCGCGCGCGCGAATCTCCTCCAGCCCGGCGAACAGCGCGATCGGATCGAGGTTGCCCTGCACGGCAACTCCGAAGCCCAGCCGCGCCCACGCCTGGTCCAGGTTGACGCGCCAGTCTAATCCGATCACGTCGCCGCCCGCTTCGCGCATCAGCTCCAGCAGGTTGCCGGTAACGGTGCCGAAATGGATCACCGGCACAGACGCCGGCAGCCGCCTGATTACCTCGGCGGTGTAGGGCAGCACGAACTGGCGGTAATCGTCAGGACCCAGGCTCCCGACCCAGCTATCGAAAAGCTGGATAATGTCCGCGCCCGCCGCGATTTGCATCGCCAGGTAGTCCGCCGTGACCCGCGCCAGCATCCGCATCAGCTCCGACCATACGTCGGGAGCGTTGTACATCAGGCGCTTGGTCGCCAGGTACTGACGCGAGCCACCGCCTTCGATCATGTAAGAGGCGAGGGTGAAAGGCGCTCCGGCGAACCCGATCAGCGGCACCCTGCCGGCCAGAGCCTTGCGCGCCAGCTTGATCGCTTCGCCCACGAAACCCAAGGCGCCGGCGGCATCGACCGTTCCGATGTGCCGCAGGTCGTCAAGGTTTCGTATCGGACGGTCGATAATCGGGCCGTCGCCCCTTTCATAATGCAGCCCGACGTTCATCGGGAGCAGCGGGAGCAAAATATCGGCAAAGATAATCGCTGCGTCGACGTTCAGGCGTTCGACCGCCGTGACGGTGACCTCGGCCGCCACCTCGGGCCGACCGCACATCTCAAGAAAGGACAGCTGCTCGCGCACCCGCCGGTATTCGGGCATGTAGCGCCCCGCCTGGCGCATCAGCCAGATGGGAGTGTAGGGAGCCGGCGCCATCCGGCACGCGCGCATCATCGGATGGTCCGCGAACGGACCGGGCTGCGGTTCCGCCGCCGCAGCGCGGTCTGGTGCGGGAAAGCTTAAACTTGCCGGACGGATTCGTTTGCGCGCCAACAATCCGGTGGCCTGCAACGCAGCTTGTTTGATCAAATGGCCCAGTTTGGGATGTGCGGGCTCCAGATCGACCGCCAGGCCGTGCTCGCGCAGCGCGGCGGAGCAAACCGGACCAATCGACCCCACCACCATCGCGCCGAGTCCTCGCCGCACGGCCGACGCGCAGCCTTCAGCCTCGGCCATCTGCAACACGTGGCTTACCTGCGTGGCGCTGGTGAACAGAGCAAGATCGGCCTCTCCGGCCGCGATCGCCCTCAAGGCGCGGCGCAGCGGCTCGCGATCCTGGGGCAGCGCCCATCGGTAGACCGGCACCAGAATCACGCTTGCGCCGCGCGCTTCCAGGCCCGCGGTCAGATCGCGATTGGAGACGCCGTATTCCTGCACTGCCACGCGTTTGCCGGCCAGATCGGTGCGTCGCGCCAGTTCAGATAATACTTCGCGCCAGGTGTTGGGTTCCGCGATTTCGAGTGTGGGCACGATGCCGATGGCGCGCAATGCGCGCGCCGGCTTGGGCCCGCGCACCACGGTGGTGAGGCGTGTGAGTGCTTGCGCCAGCGCCTGTTGAGAATGAGCCCCCGAGAGTACATCGAACAGGGCTTTGGCGCCCACGCCGGTCAGGAAGATAACGACGTCAAGTTCGCCCGCCATCAAACGGCGCGCAAACGCGAAGGCGGCGGGGTTTTCTCCCAGCGGCACCTCCCGCATCGAGGGCGCCACGATCGCAACGCCGCCATGCCGCTCGATTAACCCGCTCGCCTCCTGCGCCATCCGGCTTTCAAACGCAACCACGCGCAGCCCGGCAAATCCGCTGTTGGTTAGGGATTCCTGTTTTTCAGAAGGAGCATCCATTGACACGCGCCGGCGCGCCGCGCTGTTTCATCTTGCCGCGCCGCGCCGCCCAGAGTCCAGCCAGCCACATTCGAGATTTTGAGACCCAAGGCTTTTCCCAACAAGGAGCCGCGCGGCTTGCCGGGGGGAGGACAAACCGCGCGGCGGCGGACCGGATGAAACGGCCCGCTTGATGCCCCTGGCTCAGGAAGCCGAACCGGTACCGCGCGAGAAGCATCCGGCGCCCTGCTCCGCCCGTGAATCCGTCATGTGGCCGGTCAGGGTGAAGCGGCCGCTGGCCGGGTCATAGAGTTCGGCCAAGTTGGTAACCGCGGAGGCGGAATTGTAGCCGCCGGCGATCACTACCTTGCCGTTGGAGAGCATCATTGCCGCGTGATTGAAGCGGGCGGAATTCATGCTCGCGGTGATGGTGAAGGTACCGCTCGCGGGGTCGTAGATCTCCGCGCTGGCCAAGACCGAGGAGCCGGCGTCGTTCAGGCCGCCCGCAATCAGCACCTTGCCATTGGGCAGCATCGTGGCGCTGTGTCCGCGCCGCGCGGTGTGCATGTTGCCGGTCGCCGTGAAGGTACGGGTCGCGGGATTGTAGATTTCCGCGCTGGCGGTCGCGCATCCGCTGCAAGCCCCAACCTGCGCGGCGCCGCCGGCGATCAACACCGTGCCGTTGCCTAGCAACGTCGCGGTCGCATTCTGGCGCGGCGTGATCATCGATCCCGCCGGCGTGCTGGCCGCGGCGCTGGCGTCGTAAACTTCGGCGCTGCCCAGCAGACCGCTGTTGTCGGCACCGCCCGCCACCAGAATGCTTCCGTTCTTGAGCACCGTGGCGGTATGGCCTACCCGCGCCTGCTGCATGCTCGCGGTTGGGATGAACTGCGCGGTGGCGGGGTCGTAGATCTCGGCCAGGTCCTGCGCCGAGAAGTCCATGTTCTGGCCGCCGGTGACCAACACCTTGCCGTTGCCCAGCACCACCGCGGCGTGACCCAATCGAGCGCTGTTCATGGTGCCGGTGTAGGAGAAGGTTCCGCTCTTGATGTCATACAATTCGGCGCTGGGCATCGAGCGCTTGGAGAAGGAATTGTGGCCACCGGCGATCAGGACGGTGCCGTTGTTGAGCACGGTGGTGGAATGGCCCACGCGCGCAATGCCCATCGGAGCGCTGGCGTTGAAGCTGCCCGCCGCGGAGTCGTAAGTCTCGGCAGTAGCCAGCGCGGAGGAGCCCGGGTTGTTGTCGATACCGCCCGTCATCAGCACCATGTCGTCCGTGGCCGGAGTGGCGGTCGGTGAGGCGCTCGGCGCTGCGGTTGACTTGGCGGTCGGCGTCGCCGGGCGCGGAGTGGCAGTCCGAACCGGAGTAGATGTGGAAGCGGCGGTTGGCGTCGCAACGGCGGTCGGTGTTGCGCTGAGGCCCGCGGTCGCGCCCGCCAGGATAAAAGCGCCACCGGGATCGTTGCCCGTGCTGTCAAAGGGAACGAACGGAGGATTGAGTGCCTGCACGTATGCCGGTCCGGCCTGCGCACCGGCCGGCACCGCAAACCTGATTTCGGTATCGCTTACCAGGATGATCGCGATTGCCGGCGTACCGCTGGTATTCAATCCGCCCAGGTTGACCATGCGGCCCGCTTGCGTGGCGTAGAAGTTCACTAGCGTAAGGGTCGAAAAGCCGGTTCCATCGACGATCAGCGCACTTCCCTTTTGCATCACAGACATGACCCGGATACGGCTGCCGATCGGAACTGAAACCGCATTACTCTTGGCGCTGTAGCTGCCGCCGCTGCCCCGGTTGCTGACAACAAAGGACGCAGGGCCGACCGGCAGCGCTTGGGCACCGCTTGAGGGCAACGTCAGCGTAATCGAAGCGGCGCTCAGGCCAGGATTTCCAGGATTAACGAAAAGCGGTCCAACCTTGCCGCCCGCGCAAGCGCAGAATACGTCCACGGCAACGCCGTTAACGGTGTCAAATCCATGACCCTGCAAAGTGACCTGCGAACCCTGGGGAACCACCGTCTCTACGTTGTCTATCGCGTAGTTTGGATTGACACTGCTAGCGGCCAGCGCGGTACCATCGATCCCGGTCAGGGTGGGAATCCCGGAGCCGGCAGCACCCTGCAACTGCGCCACAACCACGTTGGAACTGGCATAGCCCGCGTCAGTGTTAATCACTTGCAGCGCGGCCACTCCCTCCCCCATTGGTATGCTCGCCGGGACCTTAACGGTCAGTGAGTTCGCGCCCAGTGCCGCCGGCGTCAGCGGGCCCTCATTGACCGCGCCCGCGGCGGTGGAGACGAAAAAGTTTAGTTTCGCTCCCGGTGTGAAACCGCTGCCGGCGAGCACGAGATAGCCGCCGACCGGCACCGGCGAGGTTACCGGGGCGATTGAAGGAACTCCGGCAGCCAGGCCGCGCGCGGCGCCAATCAATACCAACAGAGTAATCAGTCTCAGTACTAACGATTTATGAGATGTATAGCTGGATGACATTTTCTTTTCGTGGTCCGCTTGCTGCGCTGCCACTTTCCCCCTGCTCGCTTTTTTGCGGAGCGCTTGAATCATCGTGACAAACTGCTTCTGAGCAAGAGGCGTGCCTCAGCGCTTTTTCTATACAGCGCCGGGGTTTTTCGGCATTTTTTGGAGTGAACGATGCATTCACCCACCAGACTTTTATGGCGTCGGCTGCGACAAGGCTGGTGCTGATGCCATCCGATGCGGAGCCGGTTTCGGAGCACATCGCGCCGCGCGGAGGATTGTTAATGGAAGAGATGGAAAGGGGAGTGACTATTTTTGCGTGGCGGCTTCTCTGTTCGCCCTGCTCACCTGCCGCCGGCTGGGACTATGCGTATCACCGAGCCACGCGTCCAACCTCTCCCTCACGCTTTCCCTTTAATAAGGACAAGCGAACAGAAGGTATCTTCTTAAGCTCTTCACACACCGCGGGGTTGCCATGGCGTCGATGACAACCTTCCCGTCCAGCGCCATATCCATCCTTTTTCGAATCGAGTCTGGGAACATCGTCGAGATCGATAAGGTCTCGCTATTGAGGACCTGGAGTCCGACAACTAAGCGCAGTCAGGCTCGCCAAAAGTTGGCAAAGTCCAACTTCGCCAAGCCACCGCCAAATAAATAGCGGACCATAAGAACGTCAAAATATGCCTGGCGTCGATACGCCACAATCAGGTCAAAGCAGCGGAACGGGCCTTGCTCTTAAGACTCTACATGATTGCTACAATGGCCAAAGAGCGAACCCCCAAAACCTCTTGTATGGGTTTCTGGGCGGTCGCATTCGCAGCGGTTCTAACCTTGACTCTGAGCAAGGCTGCGATGGCCGGTTCGCTTGCAATTGTTTCTCCAGGGAAGGGCGCTTCCGTGTCAGGAGCGGTCAAGATCACGGTTAGCGCGTCGAGCCCGGTCAGTTGGTTCAATCTAATGGTGGATGGCGTGTGGATAGCGTCCAACCCCAGCGCCGCGGCACCGTCTTACAATTTTACCTGGAATAGCAGCCGCGTCGCGCGAGGTGCTCATACTATTTCGGTTGTCGGTTACAACAACAAGAATGCAACTGTCGCCACCAGCGCGATCAACGTCAATGTCCAGGCGCTGACCTATTATATCGCTCCGTCAGGTTCTGATACTGACAACGGTCTGTCGCGCACAACGCCCTTCGCGACGGTAGGAAAGGCGGCTGCAACGATGATTGCCGGCGATAAGGCGATCGTCACTGCGGGAACATACAACGAAGTAGTAAATGTCACCACATCCGGGATCTCCGGGCGGCCAATCACGTTTCAGGCGGATAGCGGAGCGCAGCCGGTGGTAGAGGGATTTCAGATCCAGGCCAATTATGTAACGATTACTGGTTTCGGAATCACCAATCAGAATATGACCGCGCCCGCAGGTTATGGGATCTACCTGGTCGGCTCCAACGTAACTATCTCCAACAATTATATTCATGACCTCTTCTTCGAGGGCCTGATGATGTCCGGCAACGGCGACCCCAATTCGGCCGCGACCGCGAATAACGTGGTGCAGAATAATCGTTTCGTGCGCTGCGAAATGGCGGCCGTCCAGATTGAAGGGCGAAACAACCTGGTGGTGGGCAACGACGTTAGCTTTACGCGGCAGTATCCCGCCGGCGGTCCGGTGCGGCCCTACGCGGACGCGGACGCGTTCCGGTTCTTCGGCATAGGCAACACGTTCCGCTCCAACAAGATTCATGACATCTACTGGGGCACGGCGGAAAATCCAAGCCCGCACGTCGATTGTTTCCAGACCTGGGGTCCGGCCAGCGCCATCACCATCGAGCGCAACTTCTGCCAATGGCCGCAAACGCCGACGCCGGACATGAACAACGAAGTGGCGATGATCAGCAACGACTCGGGTACAGTCTCGGGCATCACATTTCGCAACAACGTATTCGTCCAGATGCGCCAGGGAATCCATCTGAATAATGTTCAGACGGCTTCGATTTTGAACAACACGTTCGTCGGGATCCTGGAAGAAGGCGCAATCCTGGCGGGCGCAGGACCGGTGCAGATCGAAAACAATATTTTCTACAACGTGGGAGCCGGCCAGGACAGCTATGTCTGCGCCGACCCGGCGTCACAAAGCAACCTGCAGGTGGCCGCCAACGATCAATTCGTTCCGGGAGGCGCGGTGGGTACCTTTTGCGGAAATCCCGCTCAGTACGCCCTGGACCCGCTTTTCAACAACGTGGCCGGCCTGGACCTTCGTCTGCAGTCCAATTCACCGATGATTCACCTGGGTCCGACTTTGCCGCAAGTGACCAACGATTATGACGGAGCCGCTCGCCCCATCAGCGGCGGATACGATCTCGGAGCACTTCAAACCGACTGAGGCGAGGTCATGCCGAATCCCTTCACTCCCCACTTTGTCTCAGACCCTCGCAGCGATGGGAAACGCTCGGCGTCGGGCGCCGCGGCGCCGCGACGTGAAGCAGCCGGCCGCGCGTTCGATCAGGCTTTGCTCGTAGCGCTCAAGGAAGGCCATCGCGAACTCGTGCGCTTCGCGATCGACCACACCGGGAGTTCGCAGACGGGCCGCCAACTGGTTTGCGAGTTCTTCCGGGAAGCGATGAGCAGCTTGCAAGCCGGCGGCGGAATGCCGGAGCCGAAAAGCTGGCTGGTTGGTTCGATGCGGCGCGTGCTCAGCGCTTATCGTGCCTCAGACCCGCTCGGTGACCATCCCGCAGACGTTCAGCCTGTGCCGAGGTTTCTGGACGAAACAGAGCGTATCGTAACCAGTTGCCTGTATCGAATACTGCCTGCGTTGCCCTCCGATAGCTCGTGGCTGATCTGGCAGGTGGATCTTTTGGGCCTGCCGCCGGATCGCGTTGCAATGAAGATCGGGATCAGTACCGACCGTATGGCAATGCGGCTGGCAGGCGCACGCCGGGCGATATACGAGGTGATGAAACGCTTTTCGACTGACTGCCCGACCCACGGCTTTCTCAACTGCACCTGCGACGGCTGAGGCCTCTACCTCCGGTTCCCCAGGCTTGCGGTCTGTGGCATGCAGCCAATTTTCTCCGGTAGCGCCGGCCTCTCCGCCTGCGCATGGGAGAGACTGGAAGCTCGTCAAGGTTTACATTCGGTCCGCCCGCCAATGTCAATTGCGAACGCAAAGAAGAACTGGCGCCGTCTCTAGTGCCGGTCGAATTCTTGGCGGCGGTCATTTTGGTATTCCGCAACAGATTTGAGCGGCCGTCTTTTTAAACATCGTCGGATGACTACGCCTCGGACGGGCGCGAAGACCGGCCCCGAAAATGTCGCTGACGCCCTCACGCGGCGGATGACGATGGCCGAAAAGGTCGCTTTCCTGGAAACCATCCTGGCCAGTTCGACCGAGTATTCCATCGTTGCCAAGGATCTGCACGGTACTATTGTGGCTTGGAACGAGGGGGCGCGCCGCATCTACGGATACCGGCCCGGCGAGGTGATCGGCACAAGCGCCTTCAGGCTCCATCATCCGGATGACATCGCCAATGGGCGAGCGCAGGCGATCCTGGACCCGGTGCGGGCGGTGGGAAAATGGTCGGGGGAACTGCGCCGGGTGCGCAAGAACGGTCAGGTGTTTACCGCGCGGGTCACGTTTACGCTGCGCCGTGCGGCTGACGGCAAACCGCTGGGGTTCACCATGATCTCCCGCGACCTGACCGAGAGCCAACGCGTCCTGGAGGAACTTAGCGAAAGCCAGCGCCTGCTGGATGAGCTGTTGGAATCGCGCGAATGCAATCGCGGGCTGATCGAATCCAGCCTCGACGCCCTGATGATCACAGACGTGCAGGGCTTTATCAGCGATGTCAACCGACAGATGTGTAGCATGAGCGGCTACACGCGCGAAGATCTGATCGGAAGTCCATTCAAACGATACTTCACCGATGCCGCCCGGGCCAAGGAGGCCATCCGCCAGGTGCTGGCCAAGGATCGGATCGTTGACTACGAGCTGGTGATGCGCGCGCGCGATGGCACCGAAACGATGGTGTCATGCAACGCCAGCACGTTCCGCTCGGCCGATGGCAAGCTCAAGGGTGTATTTGCTGCCGCCCGCAACATCACTGCGCAAAAGCGCATGGAGGAGCGGCTACATCGCAAGAACGCGGAACTCGAGCAGCAGAATCATCGGATTCAGGAAGCCAACCGCCACAAAAGTGAATTCCTCGCCAACATGTCGCACGAACTGCGCACGCCGCTCAACGCCATCATCGGGTTTTCCGAACTGCTACACGACGGCCGTGCCGGAGCGATTAATGCCAAACAGAAGGGATACGCCGGCGACGTCCTAACCAGCGCCCGCCATCTCCTTCAACTCATCAACGACGTGCTCGACCTGGCCAAAGTCGAAGCTGGCAAGATGGAGTTCTTACCCGAACCGATCGATCCGGCCCGCCTGGTGAGCGAAGTGCGCGATGTGCTGCGCACTATGACCGCACGCAAGGGCATCACACTGCGCACCGAAATCGACTCCAAACTGAAGGAGGTGGTTCTCGATCCCGCCAAATTCAAGCAGGTACTGTTCAATTACCTGTCCAACGCGCTTAAGTTCACGCCCGAGGGCGGAACGGTAACGATCCGGATGCGGCCTGAGGGCGAGCGCGACTTGCGGCTGGAGGTCGAAGATACCGGAATCGGGATCAAGCCCGCGGACCTGCCGCGGCTGTTCGCGGAATTCCAGCAACTGGACGCCAGCGCGTCCAAGAAATTCCCCGGCACCGGTCTGGGATTAGCCTTGACCAAGCGTATCGTGGAGGCTCAGGGGGGCAGCGTCGGCGTGAGCAGCGTTGTCAACCGCGGCAGTCTATTCTTTGCGCAAATTCCCAGGGTCGGGCTCTCCGCTTCCTCAATCACTGTCAACGGGCATGATCGGACGCAGCCTGCAAAGGGCGACGGCAAGCGGCCCACCGTGTTGGTGATCGAGGACGACGGGCGCGACCGGCAGTGGCTCTCCGGCACACTGGAAGACGCCGGCTATGACGTGGTATCCACCGCGACCGGCAGCGGCGCATTACGCCTGTTGGCGGAGCGCCGCTTCAACGCAGTTACGCTGGACCTTATTTTACCCGACATGAGCGGCCGGGATGTCCTTCGCCGCATGCGCGCCGAGGGGCGTAATCGCAACGTGCCGGTGGTGGTGGTTTCCGTTTTGGCCGATCAGGGAAGCGGCGTGGGCTTCGCAATCCATGATTTTCTGGAGAAACCGGTCGGCGAACGCGCTCTGCTTGACGCCATCCACCAAGCACTGAGGTCCGCCGGCCGTGCGGGCAAGAAGGTGCTGCTGGTGGATGACGACCGCCGGGACCTCAAACTCTTTCAAACAGTGCTCCAGGACAATGGTTACTCCACGATGGCCCGTTCCAGCGCAGCGGCTGCCTTGCGGGCTGCTGCCGAAAAGCCGCCCGACGTCGTGGTGCTCGACCTGATCATGCCGAAGGTGGACGGCTTCGAATTTTTGCGCCGGTTGCGGAGCAGCCCGTCCGGTGCCG
This sequence comes from Binataceae bacterium (SeqCode), assembly GCA_035262365.1. GTDB lineage: Bacteria > Desulfobacterota > Binatia > Binatales > Binataceae > JAJPJA01. Next base: position 43,859 of record DATFSZ010000135.1, on the reverse strand, counting down.
CCATCCCGGTGATCGTCGTTACCGCCAAAGACCTGGCCAAGGCGGAAAGGGAGCTGCTGGGCGCGATGGTGCAGGGCGTCGTGGCCAAGGGCGATGGTTCCACCAGCACGTTGTTGGCAGAACTGGACGCCGCCGTTGCGGCCCTCCCGCACGACCACGGGCATTCCGCCGGACAAGAGATAAGCCGTGTCCATAAACATTGATGGAGACGAGCAGTGCTGACACGGAAGCGACGCGAAAATGGCGGGCAGCGGCGTATCGCCAGCGACAAGACGCCTGAATCAATCCTCATCGTCGATGATAACGAGTCCAACCTCAGGCTGATGGAAGCAATTCTGAGTACCGAAGACTACGAAGTAAGGCGAGCGGTGGACGCCGAGGATGCGTTGCGGCTCCTGGAGGACTGGCGCCCGCGGCTGATCCTGATGGATATCCAGCTTCCCGGTATCGACGGCCTGGAGCTCACCCGGCGGCTTAAACTCGATCCGAGCTACAAAACGACCGCGATCGTGGCACTGACTGCCTACGCGATGAAGGGGGACGAGGAAAAGGCCCGCGCCGCCGGTTGCGACGGCTATATCACCAAGCCGGTCGACACCCGCACACTGCCCGACCTAATCGCGAAGCACCTGGGCCGCGCCGCGACGCACTCGGCGGACCCAGAAAAACGGCATCGTGCAGGCAAAACGCGCCAAAGCGGGGCTCGGCCTTGAGATGAGCGTGCGAAAGAACGGGAAGGATCCGATCGGCTTGAGGGGGATGGAACCCGGCGCAAAGCACAAGCTCTTCGACGTCCGCAAACTTCTGGCTGATAACGGCATTACGGCGGATGAAATCGCTGCGCGCAAAGCCTTCTTGAATTTCAAGGAAGACGATGTTCGCCGCCTGGAAGCGCTTGCGCCGCTCGCACGCTCAGCCGGCGACGAAATTATCGAGGACCTCTACAAATACTTCCTCGCGTTTCAGCATACCCGCGGCTTCTTTCGCACACGGACCATGCTCAATCGGGTCAAACGCCTGCAAAAAGCCTACTTCATCCGCCTGACGAGCGGCCGTTACGACGAGGACTACGTCGCCAATCGCCTGCTGGTGGGGGCCGTGCATGAACGGATCGGTTTGAGCGTGAAGCTCTATCTCGGCGCGTACGTGTTGTACCTGGACCTGATGGTGCGGCGGCTGCGCAAGGTCTTTGGCAATGATATTGAGGCCTGGTTCGAGGCCGCGCACTCTTTGCGCAAGCTGGTGTTCTTCGACATAGGACTGGCGCTTGACACTTACATTTCGCGCCGGGAGCGCACTATCCGCCTGCAGAACGAACGCCTGACCCGGCAGTTCGGGCAACTGCAAAAAGCCAATCGGCTCAAGAATGAGTTCCTGGCCAACATGTCGCACGAACTGCGCACCCCGCTCAACTCGATCATCGGCTTCTCCGAACTCTTCCACGACGGCAAGCTCGGCCCGATCACGGAGAAACAAAAGCTCTACGTGGCCGACACGCTGGCCAGCGGGCGCCATCTGCTGGGCCTGATCAATGACGTCCTCGACCTCGCCAAGGTTGAGTCGGGAACCATGACTTTTCGTCTTGAACCCGTTGACCTCGAACACCTGGTCGCCGAGACCCTGCAGGCGGTTGAGGCCGACGCATCGCGCAAGGGAATCGCACTGAGCGCCTGGATCGATCCGGCGCTCGGTGCGCCTTTGCTGGACCGGGCCCGGCTTAAGCAGGTGATACTCGACTATCTATCCAACGCGGTGAAATTTACCGGCCAAGGCGGCCGGGTTGCGGCGCGGATCGGGCGGAAAAAGGAGGAATTGCTGGTAGAGGTGGAAGATACCGGCATCGGGATAAGCAAGACCGACAAGCGCCGGCTCTTCGTACAGTTCGAACAACTCGACGACAGCTCGTCGAAAAAGTATCAGGGCACCGGGCTGGGTCTGGCGATCACCAGGCAGATCGTCGAAGCGCAGGGCGGAACGGTCGGGGTCCGAAGCACTCTGGGTCGGGGCAGCACTTTCTACGCACGCCTGCCGCTGGGCCGGAAAAACAGCTCGCATGCAGGCGAAGAAGGTCTTCCGGTTCCCGGCGTCACGCTATCAACTAACAAAGAGAGCGACCGGCCCGAACGTTCGAGAGCGCCGCTTAACGGCTCGCCGCATTCATAGGCCTGGTCGTCGCGATATGATAGGCAGCCGTCCAAAGATTCTTGTCGTCGATGACACAGCAGCGAACCTGAGTCTGTTGCAGGCGATTTTTGAAAACCAGGAATTCAGCGTCGGCCTGGCCAGCAGCGGAGAGGAGGCGCTTTCCAAGGCCGCCGACAACGTGCCCGACATCGCGTTGCTCGACCTGCGGATGCCCGGCATCGGCGGGATGGAGACGCTCAGCCGGTTCAAGAAACTGGCGACGGAAATGCCAGTCATAATGTTAACGTCGCACGGCGAGGTCGCCGAAGCGGTGGAGGCAATCAAGCGCGGCGCCGAAGATTTTTTGATTCGTCCGATTCAGAGCGACCGCCTGGTGCTGACCGTAAAGCGCGCCCTGGAACGGCGCGAACTCAAGACCCAGGTGCAGAATCTTCGCCGCCTCGTCGATCGCCCCCAGGGCTACCTGGCCCGGTTGATGGCGCCCAGCCCGCGGATGCTCGAAGTCGTTGATCTGATCCGTCAGGTCGCGGATTCCAACTTCACCGTGCTTATCTCCGGCGAAACGGGGACTGGCAAAGAGCTGGCCGCGCGCGCGATTCATCAGGAGAGCATGCGAGCCGAGCAGCCCTTCATCGCGATCGATTCGGGAGCGATACCGGATGCGCTGGTGGAATCGGAGCTGTTCGGTTACGAAAAGGGCGCCTTCAGCGGCGCTGAACGGCGCAAAGAGGGGCATTTCCAGATGGCCAATGCGGGGACTCTGTTTCTCGACGAGGTCTCCAATCTGCCCACCCCCTCGCAGCCCAAGCTGCTGCGCGCTATCCAGGAGCGCCAGGTCAGGCCGGTTGGATCTTCGCGCGCAACGCCGGTTGACGTGCGAATCGTCGCCGCAACCAACGAAAACATGCTTGATCGCGTCGAGAAGGGCCAGTTTCGCCAGGATCTTTATTATCGGCTGGCCGAGTTCGTCATATCGCTGCCGGCGCTGCGCGAACGACGCGAAGATATCGAACCGCTGGCGCGCCTGTTTTTGGAGGAGGCGAGCGTCGAACTCAAGCGCCGCGCGTCGGTGATCACGCCGGCCGGCATGAATCGGCTCCAGACCTATTCGTGGCCTGGCAACGTCCGCCAACTGCGCAATTTGATGCGCCGCGCGGCCTTGCAGGCGCAGGCTGTGGAGATCGACGCGCGGGATCTCGAGCCCCTCCTGGAAGCAACGGTATCCGCTGCAAACCTGGAGCCGCTGGCTCCCGTGGCTGCTGCGCCGTTGTCGGGGGCAGGCGACACCCTCACGACCCCGGCTTTCAACGGCGGATCGCTCAAGGACATCGCCCGCCAGGCAATCGAAGCCGCGGAGAAGCAGGCGATCGTTGAGGCGCTGCGCGCCACCGGCGGCAACAAGCAAAAGGCCGCGCAACGCCTCAAGACCGATTACAAGACGCTGTTCCTGAAGCTCAAGCGCTACGGTCTGAGCAACAACCGCCAGGCGATACCTTCGCAATAGTATTCGGGTCTCATAATTTGTCTGGCACTGGTTCAGCAAACTGAACGAGTGCCGGGGGCGCTCGGGGACGGGATTACGGATGGGATCGCCGGTGCCGCGGCGTATCCCGCACTGGTTTTACGCGGCCGCGAGAATTTCCCTGGCGCGCTGCAAGTCCTGCTTGATCTGGCGAGCCAGCGCTTCGCCTGATTCGAACTTGCGCTCGGGGCGAACGCGCTCGACGATTTCGAGCCCGATAGTGCGGTCGTAGATGTCGCGATCGAAGTCGAAAATGTGCGCCTCGATCGATCGCGCGCTTTCATGGAAAGTGGGGCGCATCCCGATATTCGTGATCGACGGATAGCTGCCGTCGGGCAGCACGACGCGGGTGGCATAGACGCCGTCGGGTGGAACGCATTCGGTTTGCGAATCGAGGTTGGCGGTGGGAAATCCGATCGTGCGGCCGCGTTCGCGCCCATGGATGACCTTGCCGCTGAGGAAATGCGGACGCCCCAGCAGGCGGGTGGCGCCGCGCAGATCACCCGCCAAAATCAGTTCGCGGATCTTACTGGAGCTGACCTCGATTCCGTCCAGCTTGACCGGGCCGACCACGATCGTCTCGAAGCCGAACTCACGGCCCAGCTCCACCATCACGGCCGCGTTACCGGCGCGTTTGTGGCCGAAGCTGACGCTGTGGCCGACCACGACCGCCTCCACGCCCAGCTTGTCGCGTAGGTAATCGCGCACGAAGTCCAACGGCGCCAGGCGGCTCAGTGCGAGGTTGAATTGCAGTACCAGCACGCCGTCCAGGCCCGAGGCGCGCAGGTATTCAAGCTTGTCCTCCGGCGTCATCAGCATCTGGGGCGCCCGATCGGGCATCAGCACCTTGGCCGGCAGGGGATCGAAGGTAAGGGCGTAGGCCTGGCCGCCCACGCCGTGCGCGCGGTCGATCGCGGCCTTGAGGATGGCGTGATGGCCCAAGTGGACGCCGTCAAAGTTACCCAACGCCACGACCGGGTGGGTAAGGACAGGCAGCTGATTCAAATCGTGGAAGACTTCCATGTAAAGCTGTGCCGCACGCAGGTGCCAAGCATTATTATGATGTTTCCCGGAACGAGGCCACTGTGCTTGCTGCGGGCTCTAATCGGACTCCAGGCTCTTCATCATCGCGCTGGCACTCGCCGCCTGCGGAGTTCCGGCGTGCTCGTTGATCAGTTTTTGGAGCGTGAGGCGGGCGTCAACCTTGTCGTTGATTTGAACGAATGCCTGCGCCTCCCTGAGCAGCGACTCGCCGGCGTATTTGCCCTTGGGATAGCGCATCACCAGGTCGTTGTATTGCAGGATGGCCTGATCGTATTTGCCTTCCTCATTGAGCGCGCTGGCGGAAAAATACGCGGCGGGCTCGGTCAAGTCGGAATGCGGAAACTTCTTCTGAACCATTCCGAAGCGTTCCACCGCGGCGGAGTAGTCCTTGCTTTTCATCGCCTCCAGTCCGCTGCGATAAAGCTTGCCGGCTCCGCCCTTACCATTGCTCGACGACTGCATTTCATTGGAAAGGTCATCGGGCCAGCGCGCTGGCGCATTCGCAGCGGCGGGGGCATTTTCAGGAGGCGCCGCCGGCGGCGGCACCGCGGCTACTTCTTCGCCGCCCCTGCCACCACCTTCCGCGCCTGCTGCGGCGCCGGCAGCCGCAGCGGGAGCACCGGGCGGCGGCTGCGCTTCAGGATTGGAATTCTCGGGTGCTTCGCCTTCGGCCTCGGTTCCTCCTTCTTCGTTGTTAGCGGCTGGGGCGGGCGCGTTCGCAGCCGCGCCCCCCTCCTCGCCGGAAGGAGCTGCGGCGGCTCCGCCTTCTTCGGATGAAGCAGCGGGGGCGGCAGTCTCATCACCCGATGAAGCGGCGGCAGCGCCACCGGTGCCGCCGCCTTCCGCACCTTCTTCACCGGGCGCGTTCGCGGCGGCGCCACCTGGCTCCGGTCCCCGAGCGCTGGCAATGATCCTTCTGCCAGTCTCTTCGGGCGGGACACCCGCCGACGCTGGAGCGGCTTCCGTCGGAGCGGCAGCGGCAGGAGCGGAAGCAACCGGTGCGGGCGCCGCCGCTGCAGGCGCTGCCGCTGCAGGTGGAACTTCCTCGCCTCCTGCAGTTGCCGCATTGGACGCAGGCGGCGCGCCGAGCGCGCCCGGAGCAGGCCCGGCTCCGGCTGGCGGCGGGCTGGCCGGTGCTAACGGCGCAGGCGGAGGACTTTCCTGACCGCTGGGAGCGGCGTTTCCTTCAGCAGGCGCGGATGCGGAACCGTTATGCGTGAAGTCCTGGATTTGGCTCTCCATGCGGCGCAACCGCTCGTCCATCGCATGCATGGTTTGGCGGTCGGCCGCGATCATCGATCGAATCTCGAAATCTTCGTTGGACTGACCGCCGCCGCCGGATGCGTCGGAGCATCCGGTGGCCAGCAGCGGTACGGTCATAATCAGAAACGCCAGCGCTATCGTGACCGGCGCGATGCGATTCTCCCTGGTCATTGGGTGCCCTCGCTTACGGCAAAATGATCTCTGCGATTCGTCGCCCAGCAGTCATCGTCATGCTCGGTGCACAGGGGCAGCTCCTTGCCGTAACTGATGGTGGAGATACGATCCGATGATACACCCAGAGTAGTGAGATAATCCTTGGCGGCCGCGGCGCGCTTGGCTCCCAGCGCCAAATTGTATTCCTCCGACCCGCGCTCATCGGTGTGGCCCTCCACCTGCACCTTGGTGCTGCCGTGATCGGTCAGCCATCGCGCGTTTGAGCGCAGGACTTCGCCGTCCTGCGGCCGGATGGTGTAGTCGTCATAGTCGAAATGTATATCGCTCAGAGGCCCTCCGCTGCCCGGCGCGCCGAGTCTACCCTTTTGAAACTGGCTCAGTGAGCTGCTGTTGGTGGTACCCAGATTTCCCTCACCCATGCCGGGTCCGCCGGCCCCTTCAGCACCCTGATTGGCCGGCTTGGAAGACGAGCAGCTTGCCAGCAATACGGCGACCGCCAAAAGCCCAACCCATCGCGCCAGGCTAGCAACGCCTTCCCTATTCGCCCAACCACGAAGACCAGGCTGGATCTGTCGCATTTCCATCCTCCTGTGTTGTCAAATTTCCGACCACTTTGCCACCCGCCCCATCAACCAGATACAGACCCAGGCCGCTGCCGCGGCCGATACTGAAGGCGATATAGCGTCCGTCGGGCGACCACGCTGGATGCTGCCCATCGGTAAGGTAAGTGGGCGTGCCGCCCGAACTGCTGATTCGATAAATTTGAAAGCTACCGCCGGTGCGGCTTTGATACGCAATCTGCTCGCCGTCGGGAGAAAACGCCGGGTTGCTGTTATAGGCGCCCTTGTAGGTTATTCGCCGCGGCTCACCGCCGCTGAGGCCCATCACGTATATCTGCGGAGTTCCGCCGCGGTCGGAGGTGAACGCCAGCCGGGAGCCGTCGGAGCTGACCGCCGGGCTTACGTTAATGGACGGGCCGCGCGTAAGCTGGCGGATAACGCTGCCGCTCAGGCTCAGCAGATAAAGGTTGGTTGCGCCGCCCGACTCGGCAGCCGCGATCACCGCGTCACCGGCGGGCATCATCACGCCGCCGATCAGGTTTCCACCGGGGCTCGGAACATGAATTTCGCGCCGGTTGCCGAGATCGTAAACGTACAGCCCCGGCGCACCGCTTTTATATGAGGTGTAGAGGACCCGGCGCACCTGCCGGTCAAAGCTGGGAAAGAGATTGATCGTGTCGTTGTTGGTGACCTTGAACAAGTCTTCGCCGTCCACCGACGAAGTATAGATTTGCTTGAAGCGTCCGCCCCGCGCTGACACCAACGCCATCCGGCTGTCGAACGGTCCCCTCTTGCCGGTAACCTGCTCCAGAACCGCATCGGCAAAGCGATTGGCCATGCGGGTAACGTCTTCGCCGGTGCCGCTATACTGTTTGCCCGCCATCTGGCGCTGTCCCCCAACGTCGAACAGAAACGCCTGAATCGTGATCTGCTGCTCGCTTGCGGACACCGAACCTTTGACCAGAAACTCGGCGTTGATCGAACTCCAGTCGGCAAAGTTGAACTGCCCCAGCGCAAAGCCCGAATCCTGGGAGTTTTCGACATAGGCCTTGGGATCGAGTACGCGGAAGTAGCCCGACAGTTGGAGGTCGCGCGCGAGCGTGTGGACGAACTGGCCCGAAACCGTGCCGTCATCGTCGCCGCCCAGGTTCTTGAGCTGCGAAACGGCGATCGCCGACAGCGCCTTCGGCCCTACAATCGTGAACTTGATTTCAGCGGCGGCGCCGGCGCGGGCGAATGCCAGGATCACGAGCGCCGCCATCCATCCCCACCGAATCAACGCCCCAACTCTAGCATTGCACCGTCCGGTCACGACCTCAGTTCTCCCAGTTCAAATACCGCCTCGACGCCCTGGCCGAATTGATCGCGGTAACGCTCGGGCGGAGGCGGGAACGGCGCGGCGCGCCGGATCGCCCTCAACACCGATTGATCGAATGACTCGTTTCTGGATGAATGCGCGACCTCGAGGCCGGTCAGCCGGCCGTCGGGCCCGATCGCAAAATTGACCGTAGTGGTCAGGTCCTTCCTTCCGCCTCCGAAGCTCCACGCATCCTTAATTCGCTCCTGCACCTTCTGATAATACAGGAGAAATTCCGGGTCGCTAAGAATTCCGGCGCTTCCGGTGCCGGGACCTACGCCGTAGCCGCGCCCGTTGGTCACAGCGCTGCCGGCCACGGGACCGCCCCCGCTTTGTCGCGGTCCGTGTGAAGTGGCCGAGGTCTCATCGCCGCTGTCATTGTCGCTGCTATCGGGTTCCACGTCCTCTCTGGCTTTGGCCATTTTCGCAAGCATCTGCAGATGCTCTTCCATCAGATGCTTGCGCAGCATCGCGAGGCGCTCCTTGACGCTTGGAGTCCGCGCCGCCCGAGGGATTGGCGGTCTGGCCGCCAGCATAACCCTGGGTTTGATATTGAGCTTCGGCGGCTTTAGATGCTTGTTAAGTTTATGCGCTTCGGCGCGCGGCCGCGGGGTAGGCTTCGGCCGCATCGTGGGCCGCGGGCGAAGCGTCGGTATCGCCGTGGGCGGTTGAGTCGCCATCTGCGTGGGCGCAGCGGTGGGCTCCGGAGTTGCTACCGGCTCAGGTGTCGGTGTGGGAGTTGGCTCGGGCGTCGGGACTTCCGTTGGGCGGGTGCTGTTCAGGGCGATGGCATTGCGGTCGGTGTCGGGCGCCTCGATTTTGTTTGCCCCCGGTTTAGGGGGCGGCTCTTCCCTGGAAGCTTCAGGCGGATTCTCCTCCTCGGGCGGCGGAGCGGCCTTGCCCTTGTGATGCGCGCCGCGCAAGGGCGGCAAATGCATGCCCAGGTCTCCGGCGGGCAGATTATCGACGATTGCAACGGTGTAGGCCGGAGGCGGTGTCTCCTCGGCGGTGAGCCAGCGCGGCAGCACGAACAGCACCAGGTACAGGAAAACGACGTGCACCAGCGCGGAGACGCCGATCGCAGCCGCATACTTGAGAGAGATACGATCTTTATCGGGCAGAGCCACGTGAACGCCTGCGTTTGGCCGGCGCTGTCGATGCGTCCGTCGTATCAGGCATCGCCGTAACCATCCCGACGTTCTCAATCCCCGCTGCCTTGATCGCGGCCATCGTCCGGATCACTTCGCCGTACGGCACGTCCTCATCCGCGCGGACAAAAATCTGCCGGTCGGGACGCTCGGCCGAAATCGCCGCCAGCTTTTCGGTCAATTCTCCCGCCTCCAAACGCGCATCATTTAGATAAAGCTGGTTGTCGCGCGTGATCGAAACGACAAACTGTTGCTCCTCGCCGGGGAGTGGCGCCGCCCTGACCTTGGGCACATTGACTTCGACGCCCTGCTGAATGATCGGCGCCGTCACCATGAAGATGACCAGCAGCACCAGCATCACGTCCACCAGCGGGGTGACGTTTATCTGTGAAACCAGCGACCCGCGCTGTCCGGCCTCAAATGCCATCTACCCCACCTCACCCCACCGCCGCGCAACCGGTTTTGGCGCGCCGTCTGCGACGAAAAAGCATGCCTTCGATTCCGTCACGTAAGGAAATGACGTTCGGCGATGTTGACGAATTCAGATGTGAAGTTCTCCATCTCGGTCGCCAAAACGCGCACTCGCGCCGTAAAAAAATTGTACAGCATTTGCGCAGGAATCGCGGCCACCAGACCTACGGCAGTGGTAATCAGGGCCTCGGCGATACCCGGCGCGACAGCCTGTATGTTGGACGAATGCGCTGCCGACAGGCCCAGGAACGCTGTCATGATTCCCCACACCGTGCCAAACAGGCCGATGAATGGGCAGGTTGATCCGGTGGTGGCCAGAAATGTAATTCCAGACTCCAGCTTGGTCAGCTCGACGTTCGCCTCGCGCTTCATCGCGCGCATCACGTTCTCGACGCCGCCCAGTTCGGTTGAGAAGCTGCCCTCCGGCGCGTTGACCACCTGACGCTTGGCGCGCGTCAGCCGCAGCAGTTCCTGATAACCGGCGCGGAACACCTGCGCCACCGGACTCGCCTTAAGGTTGACGCTGGCGCTGTGGATCGCCGCGAGGTTCTTGGACTCCCAGAACAATGTTATAAATTTCTCGGATTGCTTCCGCGCCTGGGCTATTTGCCAGAATTTTAAGAGAATTATCCCCCAACTGACGACCGAGAAGATTACCAGGACCCAGAGTACCGCCTGTACAACCGGACCCGTGCCCATCAGGAGTTCGCGCACTCCCGGGGTACTCAGCGCACCCGAAGCTTGTGGCATAAACCGTCCACCTCGAACCTATTATATGCTTTTCGGGCAAGTCAACTTTGTCATTGGCGGCGGCGCTGCGATGACCACAGGCAGTGTGAAAAAAGCAGCGCCGGGCTTGGACGAGCGGCTGGTAATCAGCCACAATGGCGCCGCGTGGGCGAATAGCCTTCGCGGTCTGGCGTGGCTAGGTTGTAGTTGAGACGATGCGGGCATGAAGAAGCCGATCAGCATGGCGGCGCTAATGGCGCGAATTATTCCGGCTGCGGCAAGGTCTGTTTAATTTAAGTGGAACCACGGATTCTCGAGCGCGCCGAGCATCCGATCTCGCGCCGCAACATCGACGCCAACGTTCTGAAGGTTCTCTACCGGCTGATCAACGCCGGCCATGTGGCCTACCTGGTGGGCGGCGGCGTGCGCGACCTGATGTTGGAAAGGCGGCCCAAGGACTTCGACGTGGGCACGTCGGCGCATCCGCAACAGGTGCGCGATCTGTTCCGCAACTCGCGCCTGATTGGCCGGCGCTTTCGCCTGGCGCACGTTTTTTTCGGCCCGCAGAATGTCGAGGTCGCAACCTTTCGGCGTCGCAGCGAGATCGAGCCGCAGGACGGCGATCCGCTGATTCGCCAGGACAATACTTTCGGTACGCCGGAGGAAGACGCCCTGCGGCGCGACTTCACGATCAATTCCCTCTTTTATGATCCGCGCACCTTTCGCGTAATCGATTACGTGGGCGGGCTGCCCGACCTGCAAGCACGTGTGATTCGCACCGTCAGCGATCCCGAGGTGCGGATGCGCGAGGACCCAGTGCGAATGATTCGGGCGATCCGCTTCGCCGCCAAGCTCGATTTCGCGATCGAGCCAGCGACGCGCGCCGCTATCCGCACTCATCGCGAAGACTTGCTCAAGGCCTCCACGCCGCGCCTGATCGAAGAGATCTTTCGCACCTTCAGCGCGGCGCCGCCGGCGCGCGCGCTGGTCCTGATGGAAGAACTGGGTTTGCTGGACGTGGCGCTGCCGTTTTTGTCGCAACACATTCGCAGCGGGGATTTACCGCTTTACGAGAGCGCGACGGTGCGCAACCTGGCCCGCCTCGATGAGGCGATGACCGGGGGATTCGAGCCCTCGCGCGCCTTTACCCTCGCCTGCCTGTTCACCGACCTGCATTTAAGCCCGCGGCGGCAGCCGCCGTCGCAACCCCCAGCCGCCGAACTGCACGAGGACCTGCGGGCGCGCGGCTTTCCGCGCGGCGACACGGAGCGGATGCGCCTGCTGCTCAACGCGCTCGTGCGGATGATGAATCCCACCGCACGCCTGCGCGGTTTGCATCGGCGGCCATATTTCGTCGAGGCCAAGGCGCTGCACGATTTGCTCGCGGCGGGATATCCGGCGTCTGCAAAAGACGACGTTGGGGGAGACAAGCGCACCCGCCGGCGCCGCCGTCCGTCACGCCGGCGCAGGCGCCGATCCGCGGTGAGTGAACATCCGCAAGCCGTCGAAGTCGCCGCGGCCGAGGGCACCGCCGTCGCTGCATCGGGGGACGCGGAAGCCGGGAGCGCGAACCCACCCGCCGAGTTGAAATAAGCAGACGCGCCGCCTGCATTGGGGCGGGCGGCCTTGCCCGCCATTAGTGAGGTACCGCCCATCTCGCCTTGTCCAAACATTGACCATTGACTAACTTGGAATGCTGCCACTCGGGGAGGGTCGGGCCGTTCGTCTTTCAATGCGCGCAACTGCCGGCAGGATCGGCGCATTCCAACCCGCATTGGCCAGGGAGTAATCGGTGGCAGAAAAAGGCGCGAGTCCCGTGCGGTCGGACCAGATCTGGCTTGACGGCCAGCTTGTCCCCTTCGACAAGGCGCAAGTCCATGTCCTGACGCACAGCCTTCATTACGGCTTCGGCGTATTCGAGGGGATGCGCTGTTACAGCGGCGACGACGGCCGCACCGCAATCTTTCGCGCGCGCGAGCATATTCGCCGGCTGTTTGAGTCCGCACACATCCTGGAAATTGTCATTCCGTTCGCCGTCGAAGAGATCCTGAAGGCCTGCGCGGATACGGTCAGGGTCAACAATTTCAAGGAATGCTACATCCGTCCGATCGTCTTCCTGGGCGAGGGTGAGATGGGAGTCGCCGCTCATCACAACAAGGTGCGCGTATCGATCGCCACCTGGCCGTGGGGCGCCTACCTGGGTGAAGAAGGAATCAAGCGCGGCGTGCGGCTTAAGACCTCCTCCTTCGTGCGGTTTCACCACAACTCCCTGATGCCGCATGCCAAAGCGACCGGCCATTACATCAACTCCGTGCTCGCGGTCCACGAGGCACAGCGCAGCGGTTACGACGAGGCGATGCTGCTTGACGTTGACGGGTTCGTGGCGGAGGGCAGCGGCGAGAATCTGTTCGTGGTCCGCGACGGCGTGGTGACCACCCCGCCCTCAACCAGTTCGCTTAACGGGATCACGCGCGATGCGGTGATGACGATATTGCGCGACCAGGGGATAGCCGTGATCGAGCAGCGCTTTCCCCGCGACCTGGTTTATATCGCGGACGAAATGTTCATGACTGGCACCGCCGCGGAAGTGACTCCGGTACGCGAGGTTGACGACCGCCGCATCGGCGACGGCACTCCCGGTCCGGTCACGCGCAAGGTGCAGGAGATTTTTGGCGCGGCACTGCGCGGGCGCGAACCGCGCTACAAGCAATGGCTGTATTACGTCTAGCGGTAATCACCGCAGCGTTTGCGCAATGTTCTTATCCGCTCTCCCATATTCAATTGTGGGAGAAGGCCAGGGTTAGGGTGCCTGATACACTTCGGGCAAAATCGCTCACTCTCGCAGATCAATCCCGTTTACCAATTGGAGCCTACCCGTGACCACCAAGACCCCGCCGGAGCCGCCCCGGCTGAAGCTTTACCAGTTCGCCGCGTCGGGCAACTCGCGTATCGTACGCCTGGTGCTGGAGGAAAAGGGCCTCAAGTTTGAGCGCGTCAACATCGACGTGACCAAGGGCGAAAACCGCACGCCCGAGTTTCTCAAGCTCAACCCGCGCGGCAAGGTGCCGGTGCTGGTCCATGGCACGCCGGAGGGCGACGTGGTGCTCTCGGAGTCCTCCGTGATCAACGAATACCTGGAGGAAGTGTTTCCCGATCCGCCGCTGATGCCGGCGACGCCCGCCCAACGCGCACACGTGCGATCCCTGGTCTATCTGTTTGATACTGAGCTCAGCCCCACGACCGGCCTGCTGATCATCGAGAAGCTGCTCAAGAAGCCGGAGGAGCAGCGCGCCGAATTCGTAGCCGAACGGTTGAAGGCGACGCGCGAAATCCTGACGCGGGTGTCCGAACTGATGGACAGCCACCCGTTCATGGTGGGCGACTTCAGCCTGGCCGACGCCAGTTATGTTCCGGTGCTGAGTGTGATGGCGCCGTGCGGGATTATCCTGGACCGTGAGTTTCCCAAGCTGGCGAGTTGGATGGCCGAGGTGAAGAAGCGGCCCAGCTTCACCGCGTCGGCGCATTAGCGGGTTTGGGAGAAGCCGGCGATGGACCGAATGCGACTGACGATCCTCGCGGCCGGGGCAGCCGTGGCGCTGGCTTTCGTGGTGTTCCGGCCGCGCCGGGGCAATGCTGCGATGCCCCAGGAGGGCGCGCCCGCACCCAACTTTCAGGGCATGATGGTTTACGAGGGCTACACCAGGCCGATTAAGCTGTCCGACTACAAAGGCTCCAAGCTGGTCTTGTATTTTTATCCCAAGGACAATACCCCCGGATGTACCAAGGAGGCGTGCGCTTTTCGCGACGGGTTCAAGAAATTCAAAGCTGCCGGCGTGTACATCCTGGGATGCAGCGTTGACAGCGCGCCGTCGCACGCCGCCTTTATCAAAAAATACAATTTGCCCTTTCCTCTGCTGCTCGACCCCGACAAGAAGATCGCCACCGCCTACGGCGCCGCCAACGGTATCCCGATCTTGGGACTAAACCGGCGCATCACCTTCGTGATCGACGAGCATGGCAAAATCGTCAAGGTCTATCCGCGGGTCGATCCATCCACTAATCCCGGCGAGATTCTGAGCGCGTATGGCGCTACACCGCTTGCCACGTCGTCGCCGCTGGCGACCCCCGCGCCAACCGCAACTCCGGCGAAACACCGCCACCACGTGGAGCAGGAAGAAGAACCGGACCAGTAACCTGTCTGACCGCGTCATTTCGCTCGCCGGCGTCTCTTTTCTGGTCATCTAAACTATAGACACAAGCAAGCGGCCGGTTGTATGCGATCCCAAGACGTACTGCCGGATTCGCGCCACAGGAGAAAGCGTCAATGCCAGATTACGACATCGTCATTCGCGGGGGCACAATCGTGGACGGAACGGGGATGCCGCGCTATCGCGGCGATGTCGGAATCCGCAGCGGGCGCGTCGCGGCGTTGGGGCGAGTGGATGGCGACGCCGCGCGGGTGCTTGACGCGACCGGGCGCATAGTCGCGCCCGGGATAGTCGATCTGCATACTCACTACGATGCCCAACTCAACTGGGACCCATACGCTACCAACTCCGGATGGAACGGCGTGACCACCGTTATGATCGGCATGTGCGGCTTTGGCTTCGCTCCGATTCGCCCACAGGACCGCGACCGCGCGATGCTGCTGATGTCGCGGGTCGAAGCGATTCCGCTCACCTCGATGCGCCTTGGCATGCGATGGGACTGGGTCAGCCTGGGGGAGTACCTGGACAGCCTGCAACGCGCCGGAGTGGGAATAAACGTCGGCTCGATGGTGCCGCATTCACCGCTGCGCAGTTGGGTGATAGGATTGGACGCGGCCAAGGATCGCGCCGCCACCGCTGACGAAGTCGGGCGGATGGCCGACGTGTTGCGCGCCGGGATTCGTGCCGGCGGGTTCGGCTTCTCCACTGATCGCAACATCGCGGACACGGACTATGACGGCAGTCCCTTGCCCAGCCATCGGGCGGATGACACTGAACTGCTGGCGCTGTGCGGCGTGCTGCGCGAATTCGGCATTGGTTCGATCGAATACACGCTGGCCGCGCACCGGCGGCCCGACTTCAAGTTCACGGCTGCATTGTCGCGTGCCGCGGGGCGACCGATTGTGTGGAATGCGCTGGCACAATTCCAGTCGCAGCCCGATCATTGGCGCCGGGTGCTGAGCTGGATGGACGAACTGAACCGCGATTCGCAGCTCTACGGCATGACGGTATGCTTTCCCACCCACCTGTATTTCACCCTGGAAGAGATGAACCAGTTCGACGACATGCCGCATTGGCGCGAGGTGCTGTCCAGTCCGATGGCGCAGCGCAAAAAGTTGTTGAGCGACCCCGCGGTCCGCGCCGCTCTCAACGAGGATTTTCGCACGGTTCGCACGCGCGTGTTCAGCGGCGAATGGCAGGATATCAGTGTCACGCATACCCGGCCCGATAAGCACGCGGCCGGTTGCGATATCCAGAGTCTTGCCGACGCCGAGCGCCGCCAGCCGATCGATGTGTTTCTGGACCTGGCGCTGTCTGAGGATCTAAAAACCGGTTTCAAGATTCTTGATTTCGCCAATCGCGATCAGGAAGCGCTGGCAACGATGTTAAAGCATCCGCACGCCGTGGTCGGCTTGTCCGATGGCGGCGCGCATACCAAGCTTTTCTCGTTGGGCAAATATCCGGTGGAATTTCTCGGACATTGGATTCGCGATCGTCAGTTGATGTCGCTCGAAGAAGCGCACTGGCGCCTGTCGTTCATGCCCGCCTGGATCATCGGGCTGCACGATCGCGGTGTGCTGCGCGAGGGCATGGCGGCCGACATCATCGTGTACGATCTCGAAGGATTACGGATCGAACCAGCCGAGCCTGAGATGGCTTACGACCTTCCCGGCGGTGAAGGACGCCTGTTGCAGCGCGCGGTCGGAATCGACTACACGATCGTCAACGGCCAAATCACCTTCGAAGGCCAGACCTGCACGGGCGCCCGACCCGGTGCGGTGCTGCGCAGCCCGGCGTACGATCCAAAGGCGCCGTGAACAACTCGGTCGCGGTGAGATTGGCAGGTTCGGTCACGAAACGTCCGGTGGAGCGTCTTGCCTTTGTGATGCGCGCGCTCTTCAGGAGCCGGAACCGCTGGGGCAACTGCTTAGGACTTCGGGTCCGCTGCAGGCCAACTTGCGCTGCATCATTTCTATGGTGGTCGGCTGATAGTGCGGATCCTTCATCTTGTCTGTCTCGATTTTGTACGCGCCGGGATACACGGGCGAACCATTAGGGTATTGCGCGTACGGCGTTAATAGCGCGCATCCTGAGCCCACAAAAGCCAAAACCAGCAAGAATATCTTCACAACTAATCCCCTCACTGCCGCAATTGGCCATCAATATTCGCATGCGGAAGTGCGCCAGCCAACAGTCGCTGCCGGCCCGGCGCGACAGGTTCGCCTGGGTAATCCGAATCGCGTTCCCGCCACACGGCATCGCACGGAAGCTTCAGTCAATCAGGGCCGCCTGATCCGCGCCGGCGCCCTTCGTGCGACGCGCTAGGATTTCAAAAACTGCACAATCCTGGCATTCACTTCCGCCGGACGCTCCAGGTGCAGGAAGTGTCCCGTTCCCGGCAGCACCATCTTTTCGAGTCCGGCCCCGAACATCGCGCCCATTTTCTCGAACATCGCGCTGCGTCCGGGGCGATCCCGCGTGCCATGAAGCGCCAGGGCGGGCACCGGTATCGGCGTTTTCGCGACTTTTTGCCGGAGTTCCTC
This sequence comes from Binataceae bacterium (SeqCode), assembly GCA_035262365.1. GTDB lineage: Bacteria > Desulfobacterota > Binatia > Binatales > Binataceae > JAJPJA01. The sequence continues at coordinate 26,695 of DATFSZ010000135.1, read as the reverse complement.
CAGGGCGGGGTCGCGGTTGGCCGGATGAATGGTGTGGCGATAATAGTTGAGCGCCGCGGTCAGCGTGCCAGGACTGCGAAAGGTCGCCTTGACGCTTTCCATTATCTCCGCCGGGGGTTCGTATTCGGGCGACGCGTCGCGCCACCATTTATAAATGAAGTCGTAGTCGTTCAGCGCCACCAGCGAATCGGCAAACGGCATCTGGAAGAAATAGCCGTGCCATCCGCCCTTGAGCGAGTCGTAGTCGGTGGCAAACGGACCGTGCGAGATTGCCAGTGTGACGATCTTGCGCACGCGCTCCGGCGCCAGCACCGCGCATCCCGCCGTCGCCGCCCCGCCCCAGTCGTGTCCCACCACGCACGCCTGGTGCGCGCCCAGCGCCGGTATCAGCGCCGCGGCGTCCTGAGACAACAGGATGGCCTCGTAGCGTTCATCGGCGGGCCGGCTGGTGGGAGCATACCCGCGCATGAAGGGTGCAACGCCGCGGAAGCCGGCGTCGGCAAGCGCCGGCAGCAAATAGCGGTAGGTGTAGGCGTTGTCGGGAAAGCCGTGCAGGCACAGGACCAGGGGTCCGTCGCCCGCCTCGATATAGTGGAAGTCGATTCCGTTCGCGCTGACATTGCCGTTTCGCAGTTGCGCCATTCGCCACGCCTCCATCGGCAGGTTTACATAGGTTGATGCACTGCTTTGGCGCAAAGCGCAACCCGCGACAATTGAAAGCGCCGGTGCGACGTTGACCATCGCGCCGAAGTGCGACTAATACAAGGTCTGGGACCATCGTGCAGCGCGAGGATTCAAAGCATGAAAAAGCTGGAATTTTTCTACGATTGCTCCAGTCCGTGGACCTACCTGGCGTTCAGCCGCATCGAAGATATCGCGCGGCGCCACAACGCCAACCTGGTGTGGCGGCCGTTCCTGGTCGGCGGCGTGTTCAACGCCGTCAACCCTTCGGTTTATGACACGCGCAATCGGCCGGTGATTCCCAAGGCGCGCTACTACGGCAAGGACATGCAGGACTGGGCCCGCTACTATGGGATCACCCTCAAGATGCCGACCGTGGGCGTGGCGGTGGTCAAGGTGGTCAACACGATGCGCGGCGCGTTCGTCGCGGAGGAGCACGGCCGGATCGCGCAATACACGCGCCGGGCTTTCGAGAGCTACTGGGTGGAGGATCGCGACATCGGGCAGGAGAGCGTGGTCGCCGATATCGCGCGCCAGGCGGGCCTGGACCCGGCCGAGATGCTGGAGAAAATCAAGCGACCCGAATACAAAGAGAAGCTGCGCGCGAGCACGCAGGAACTGATTGACCGCGGCGGCTTCGGCTCGCCCACGATCTTCGTTGACGGCAATCTGTTCTTTGGCAACGACCGCCTGCCGCTGGTGGAATTCGAACTGTCGCGCTGAAATATCCAAACCCGCCGGGCTTTTCAGCGGCCGGCAGACCGATGCGCTTTTTACCTGAATGCGTGCGGAGTGACAGCGGCGGGGGAACTCAAGTCACTGCGCGGCGGCGGACGTTTCCAGGCTGGCGGCGCGATGCTTGTTGCGCAGCGTAGTCTTCAGTACCCGGTTGCGCATCCTCACCGACGCCGGCGTTACCTCGACCAGCTCTTCTTCGTCGATCCATTCCAGCGCCAGGTCCAGCGTCATCATGCGGGGCGGTGTCAGCCTGATCGCCTCGTCGTGACCGGCGGCGCGAATATTGGTGAGTTTCTTCTCGCGGCACACGTTGACGGGCAGATTGATCTCGCGCGAATACTCACCGACGATCATGCCCTCGTAAACCGGATCGCCGGGACCGATGAAGAGGCGACCGCGTTCCTGCAAATGAAACAGCGCGTAGCCGGCGGCGACCCCCTCGCGGTCGGAAATCATCGCGCCGTTGACGCGCGACTGAATCGGCCCGCACCACGGCGCGTAGCCGTTGAACAGCGTGTTCATGATCCCGGTGCCGCGCGTGTCGGTGAGGAACTGGCTGCGAAAGCCGATCAGGCCGCGTGAGGGGATATCGTACTCGAGCCGGACGCGCCCGGTGGAATGCGTCACCATCGAGCGCATCTTTCCTTTGCGCGGCGACAGCAACTGGGTGACGATGCCGATAAATTCCTCCGGAATTTCGATCATCACCAGTTCCATGGGCTCGGCCAGCACACCGTCGGCCTGGCGCGTAACAACGGTGGGCTTGGAGACTTGCAGCTCGTAGCCCTCACGCCGCATGGTCTCGACCATCACCGCGAGCTGCAATTCGCCGCGCGCAACTACCTGCCATGAATCGACGCTGGTTTCCTCGACGCGGATGCTCACGTTGCGGCGCGCCTCGAGCTCCACACGCTCGCGCAGCTTGCGCGAGGTCACGTACTGTCCCTCGCGTCCGGCCCACGGTGCGTTGTTGACCGAGAAGGTCATCGCCACGGTCGGCTCGTCGATACGGATCGATGGAAGTGGACGGGGATTTTCCAGCGCCGCGATGGTCTCGCCGATACCGATATCCTCGATTCCGGCAATCGCGACGATGTCACCCGCGCGCGCCTCGGCAAGCTCGATGCGCTTAAGCCCATGCCATCCGTAAACGTGGGCGACCTTGGAAACCACGCGGCTGCCGTCCAGCCGGCAAAGCGAATAGCTGGCACCGGCGGAAATTGAACCGGACACGATCCGGCCGATCGCGAGGCGGCCGACGTACTCGTTGTACTCCAGGTTGTTGGCCTGGAACTGGAGCGAGGCGTCCGGGTCGACCTCGGGACCGGGCAGATGTTGGATAATCGCTTCGAACAGCGGTTTCAGGTCGGCGCCGGTCCCGTTGGGATCGGCCAGAGCGATGCCGTCGCGGGCGTTGGTATAAAGGACCGGAAAGTCCAGTTGATGGTCGTGGGCGTCAAGATCGATGAACAGGTCGTAAACCTCGTCGAGGACTTCTGCGGGGCGGGCGTCCTGGCGGTCGATCTTGTTGATGCACACAATCGGCGCCAGACCCGCCTCAAGCGCCTTCTTGAGCACGAAGCGGGTCTGCGGCAGTGGACCTTCGCAGGCGTCAACCAGAACCAGCACGCCGTCGACCATTGATAGCGTGCGTTCAACCTCGCCGCCGAAATCCGAATGCCCGGGGGTATCGACGATGTTGATGCGGGTCGTGCCCCAGATGATCGAGGTGTTTTTGGCCAGGATGGTGATGCCGCGTTCACGCTCCAGCGCAAAAGAATCGAGCACCCGCTCCATCACCTGCTCGTTGGCGCGAAACACACCGGACTGACGCAGCAGGGCGTCCACCAGGGTGGTCTTGCCATGGTCAACGTGAGCGATTATGGCCAGATTGCGTATGTCGTCGCGGCGCATATGCGGCTGATTGATATCAAAAGCGCGGCAAATCCGGTCAGGATGTCACCGCGCACTAACATTGTAACGGTAGCAGCGCGCGGAGTAAACGCGCCTCGGCGTCGGTCGAAATTTCGAGCAGCGAATCAGGACGGCGGAGGGCTAATGGCGCGCAGGGGCGACCTTCCACTCCACAGAACCACGCCTATGGCAAATGCCAGACGGGTTCCCTTCTGTACCCTCTCTCACATACAGCCGTGGGAGAGGGCCAGGGAGAAGGTGATTGATAAACTTAAGGCAATGTCGGATTCGTCAGGCCAGGCCGTAAACCGGAACCACCGCGCCCGACGTCACCTGATTGCTCTCCGAGCACAGAAAAGACAGTGTGTTGGCGATAGCCTCGGGCTTGACCCAGCGCTCGTGCTTGGCATTGGGCATGGCCTTGCGGTTGGCCTCGGTGTCGATCGTGCTCGGGGCGATAGCGTTAACCAGCACGCCGTCGTTGAGCACCTCCTCGGCCAGCGAATATGTAAACGTGGCGATCGCGCCCTTGGCGATTGCGTAGGCGGCAAAGTCGCCGGCACCCATCAAGCCGCTGCGTGAGGCCACCGACACGATGCGGCCGAACTTGTTCTTCTGCATAATCGGCACCACGGCCTTACAGCACATGAAGGTCGGCTTCAGGTTGATGTCGAACATCGCCTGCCATTCATCGAGCGTGGTCTCGGAAATCGGCTTGCCGCCCCAGAACCCGCCCACCAGGTTGACCAGCGCGTCGATGCGGCCGAATTTTGTCACCGCCTCGTTGACAAACTTGCCCAACTGTTCGTGATGCGAGACGTCGACCTTGCTGACAAGCAGGTTGGCTTTTGGGAAGCGGCCGCCCAGCCGCTGCTCGAGCATCGGCACCTCGGCGTCGATAATGTATGGTATGGCGACCTTGGCGCCTTCGCTGAGGAAGCGTTCCGCAACGGCGCGGCCCAGCGCGCCCGTGCCACCGGTTATCATCGCGACTCTGTCTTGCAATAACGCCATGGCTGATACTCCTTGTAATCGTTGCCCTTATAGCGCGGTTGGAACATTGTGGTCGAGCGCCCCAGCCGTGGAAAAGAAGCGCCTTACATAAAATGGGGCAGGATCTCGCGGCCGTACAGGTTGATTTGGGGCAGCACGTCGGCCGGCGGGCACGACGGGCGCAGCACGAACTTAGAGCATCCGGCCTCCACGAAGCGCTGTATCTTCTCCACGCACTGCGCCGCCGAACCGACTACGAATCGCGCTGCCACCTCTTCGGGCGGCAGCGGCAGGGCCCGCACGAACGGTTCCATGATGCGCCGCGCGCGCTCGGCGTCATCCGTCACGTAGGTGAACAGCAGCACCCCCGCCTCGCGCGGATTCATCTTGCGCCCCTGCTGCTCGCCAAAAGCGATGAGCTTGGCCATGTCGCGCTTGAACTCGTCGGGGCTGGTCAGCGCTGGAAACCATCCGTCGCCCAGGCGCGCGGTGCGTTTGAGGATGGCGTCGCTTTTGCCGCCGATCCAGATGTCGAGCGGGCCGTCGTGCGGTTTGGGCTCAAGCGTTACATCGTCGAAACTGTAAAACCGCCCGTGATGGGTTACGTGGGACTCGGTCCACAACTTTCTCAGGATGAGGATTCCTTCGTCCAACCGCGCGCCACGCTCCTGTATCGGCACGCCGCAGGCGGCCAATTCGCGCAAGTCGCCGCCGCTTCCCACCGCCATGATCATGCGCCCGCCCGAGATGTAATCCAGCGTTGCGTAGGTCTTGGCCACCTGCACCGGATGGCGCGTTGGCAGTGTCAGCACACTGGGTCCCATTTTGACATGGCGGGTGCGCGCGGCGATCATCGCGAACAGGCAGGTGATGTCGAGGCTCGGGTTGCGCGTCACGGTGTGGTCGGAAAGCCAGATCGAGTCCAGCCCGACCGCTTCCGCGGTCTCGGCGTATTTGCACAGCAGGTCCGGTTCGGGCAGCCCGTGTTGCCACTGGCCAAAGCCGATGCCGATCTTGATGCCGTTCATCTCAATCTATCTCCTTGTCCAAACTCAAGAACCGGCGGACTGCCGGCCTTCGACGCCTTCGACCGCCGGCCATCTCATCAATACATTTTTTTAGGAAACGACGCGGCGCCGTCCACGGTCAAAATCGAGCCAGTGGTGAAACTCGCCGCCGGACTTGCCAGGTAAAGCGCTGCGCCGACGATTTCCTCCGGTTCGCCCGCCCGCCCCATAGCGTGCATCGTCTGCGCCAGCGTCATGAAGGGCTCGCTGCGCGACCATCCCTTGCTGATATCGGTGTGGAACGCTCCGGCCATGATGCAGTTAACGCGGACCTTGGGGCCGTATTCATGGGCGAATGCGACCGTGATCGCGTTGAGCCCCGCTTTCGCGGCCGAATAAGAAGCGGTGGTGGCTGAGGGGCGGACCGAAAGCGTCGAGGAGATGTTGATGATGGCTCCGCCGTCCTCCTGCGCCATCCGCGCGCCGAACAACGCCGAGAGGCGGAACGGTCCGCGCAGATTGACGGCCACGACTTTGTCGAACAAATCCTCGCCATGTTCGCGCAGCGAGGAATATAGCGGCGACAGCCCGGCGTTGTTAATCAGCACGTCGCAACGGCCCCATCGCGCGTACACCTCTTCGTACAGCCGGTCGCAGTCCTGCCATTTGCCGACATGAATCGAATGCGCCGACCCATCGCAGCCCAATGCGCGGATTTCCTCCACCGCCGCTTCGCAGGATTCCATGCGGCGGCTGGCAATCGCGCAATTGGCGCCGCATCGCGCGAACCCCAGCGCCATCGCATGGCCCAACCCGCGGCTGCCGCCGGTGATGGCCACGATTTTCCCGCCGTAGTCGTAAGACATGGGTTTGCTCGGCTTGGAGTGGAAAGCCCGCTCCACTCCGGACTCCCTCATTTACTATGAGATCGCAATGCCAATATGGAATCCAGTCACAAGTTCAAAAATCTGCCCAACGCGGGCGCAAACCGGTGCAATCCTAGAACACCGCGATGGGATTTACCGGCGATGCGGTGCCGCGCATCACGATCAGGGGCGCCATAACGAACTGGAACTCATAGCGCCCCAGCGCCTTGGCGCGCTCCGCCAGCGCGTCGAGGTCCATGTTGTCGATCAGATGCACGCCCATCATCACGATCGCGCCAATGTGAATCGACACCCATTCCTCGTCGTAGCCAAACGGCATCGCGTCGCTAACGCCATCGGAACCAAGCACGGCGACCTTACGATCGTGCAGCCATGGCAGGCAGGCGGCGTCGAGCCCCGCCAGCCCTTCCTCCAGCGTCCATGCTCCCTTGGTCTTGCGGCGTTGGCTGCGCCCGGTGCGCACCAGCAGCACGTCGCCCTCCTCCACCGATACGCGATGCTCGCGGGCGGCTTCGTCAAGCTCGTCGGGATAAATATGCTGGTCGAGCTCCAGCCACGGCGCCTTGCGCAACCTGGGAATGTCGAGCAGGACGCCGCGGCCGATCACGCCATTGCGTGCCACATCGATGGCCAGCTTCCGAGCACCGGTGGATCCGACCTGCGAGGCTTCGAAGCCGTTGTACATCTTGCCGTCCCAGAGCATGTGACACAGCGCGTCGAGATGGGTATTGGCGTAGCCGTGGGTGTTGATCCCGAGGTAATCGGCCGTGAACGGAGGGGTGAGCAAATGGGCGTCGTAACCGGACTGGATCATCAGGTGTGTGACCGGGGTTGGATTATCCGGCGCCGGGGCGGTCGCCAGGGGTAGCGCCAATGATACCGCCTCGCCGGTTTTGACCAGCCGCGCGGCGGCCGCCCGCCCGGCGTCGGTGATGTAATTGAGCGCGCCGCGCTGATCCTCCCTGCCCCACCGGCCCCAGTTGCTGATCCGATCGAACAGTCCGTTGATTTCCTGCTTGCTCAGCCGTTGTGACGCGCTCATCGCCGCTTCTCCCTGATAGTGGTTTGACCTATCTACTGCGGCCGCGTTGGATACGCCAGACTTGAGGCCGCCGCGAACGGGTCGCCCGCGCGATCCGGGCATGATAGCCTGCTTGTAGGGCAGCAATCCTCGTCGAGCAAGGCGGCACGTTCACGGGCGCGGACTCGACGGATAATTCCGGCAAAAAAGAGATAACGATGAGCGATCAGGATCCAAGCCAGAGCGGGCGCAAGGCCAACCGCCTTATCAACGAGCAGAGCCCTTATCTGCGCCAACACGCCTACAATCCGGTTGACTGGTATCCGTGGGGCGAAGAAGCGCTGGCGCGCGCCAAGGCGGAGAACAAGCCCATCCTGCTGTCGATTGGCTACTCGGCCTGCCATTGGTGCCACGTGATGGAGCGCGAGTCCTTCGAAGATCCTGAAACAGCGCGGCTGATGAACGAACTGTTCGTGCCGATCAAGGTCGATCGGGAGGAGCGGCCCGACCTCGATCAGATCTACATGGATGCGGTGCAGGCGTTTTCGGGACGCGGCGGCTGGCCGCTGACGATGTTTCTCACGCCCGATTGCGGTCCGTTCTTCGGCGGCACCTATTTCCCGCCGCAGGACCGCCACGGATTGCCCGCCTTCAAGCGCGTGCTGGTGTCGGTCGCCCAGGCGTACACCGATCGCGCGCAGGACGTGGCGCACAACGTGGAGAAGATCACGGAGGCGATCACCGCGATGAGCGGCTACTCTGCGCCCGAGGCCGAGGTGCCGAGATCGGTCGTGGGGGAAGCCGCCGCCGCACTGTCGCGCCACTATGATCGCACCTACGGTGGTCTGGGCCAGGCGCCGAAATTTCCCAACTCATTTGTTTTCTCGCTGTTCCTGCGCGCGCTGGATATCTCCGCCGACCCGGCGCTGGCGGAGATCGTCGATCGCACGCTGACGCACATGGCGAAGGGCGGGATCTACGACCAGATCGGCGGCGGATTTCATCGCTACAGCGTCGATCAGCAGTGGCTGGTGCCGCATTTCGAAAAAATGCTGTACGACAACGCCTTGCTGGCGCGGCTTTACCTGGACGCGGCCCGGGCCCTGGACCGGGGAGAGTTTCTGCAGGTGGCGCGCGAGATTTTCGATTACGTGCTGCGCGAGATGACCAGCCCCGAGGGCGGGTTTTACTCCACCCAGGACGCCGACAGCGAGGGCGAAGAGGGCAAGTTTTTCGTCTGGACGCCGCAGGAGGTCCGCGCGGTATTGGGCGCCGACCTGGCGCCGATCGCCGAGCGTTTCTTCGACGTCAGCGCGGAGGGCAATTTCGAAGGCAAGAACATCCTGCATCGCACGATCGACGTCGCCGATGCGGCGGCGATGTTTCATACCACGGCGCAAGAGATGGAGCGGCGTATCGGTGAGATCAAGCGCCGGCTGTTCGAAGTCCGCGAGCGGCGGGTCAAACCCGGCCGCGACGACAAGATGCTTGCCGCCTGGAACGGTCTGATGATCGGCGCTCTGGCAGAGGGGTTTCTGGCGTTGGGCGATCCGCGCTTGCTCCAGGCCGCCGCGCGCGCAGCCGAGTTCGTGATGACCCGGCTGTGGGACGGGCGCGCGCTACGGCGCTCATACAAGGACGGCGTCGCGCGCTTTAACGGCTATCTGGAAGACTACGCCACGATGGCCAACGCGCTGCTCGACTTATACGAAGCCTCGCTCGATACCAAGTACATCACGCAGGCGCGCGCGCTGATGGACGTGGTGTTGGAGCGGTTTTGGGATCGCAAAAACGGCGGTTTCTTCTTTACCTCAGAAGATCACGAGCGGCTGATCACGCGGCCCAAGCCGCTGTTCGACGGTTCGACACCCTCGGGCAATAGCGAAGCGGTGCTGGCGCTGCTGCGTCTGCATACATACGCGGGCGAGGAGACCTACCAGGACGCGGCGGAGAGCACGATTAAATTGTTCGGCGGATTGATAATGCAGCAGCCGATGGGCTTCGCGCACATGATCGAGGCGGTCGATCTCGAATATCGCGGCGCCCCCGAAGTGGTCCTGGTGGGCGATCCGGCGTCGGCGGAATTCAAAGAATGGCGCGAGCGCATCGGCCTGCTCTATCTTCCCAACCGCGCTTTCTTCGCGGTCAATCCCGCCGCGCCCAACGACGGTTTCATTCCTGACGCCGCACGGGACAAGCCCCAGGTTGACGGGCGATTGACCGCCTACGTGTGCCGCGACTTTACTTGCTCGCCGCCGCAGACCACCCTTGCCGGTCTTGAGGCGCAGCTAAAGCGCCGGGACTGAGTGAGAGCCCTATAAGCCAAGTGGAAAGTCATGGAGCCAGCGCCCGGCTGCCTCAAGCCGGAGATCCGTTCGAGCCAATAGTGGTAAACCGCCCGGGAAGGCATCTCGCCAGCCCATTCAAGGTGGTGGCTTTCAATGCTTTGGGATGCCCCAACCCGCAAGCCGTTGCGGAACTGCTGCGCCGGCCGCCGTTGGCGGGCGCGGCCATAATCCTGCTTAGCGAGGCCGATTGGGGTTTAAGCCGCTCGCGTGCATGTAAGAGCGCTGCGGAGTTGGCCGATCTGCTCGAGATGAGCTTCGCGTATTCACCGGAGTTCGCTTTTCGCCGCGGCCAGGGCGAATTCCGCTCCTTCTTCGGCAACGCCATCCTGGCAGCTGCACCCCTGGAGAAGGTCCGCTTTGTACCACTGCAGGTGTTCTACGACTGGACCAAAAGGCGCCGCTGGAAGCTCGCACCGGAGACGGCAACTACCAAGCTTGGACAACGTGGTGCGGTGGCTGCGGAAGTGCACTTCGGCGAGCGTTCGCTTTCGCTGGCGACGGCGCATCTGGAAAATCGCGTGGCGCCGCAAGGAAGAGCGCGGCAGATGGCCCAACTGCTCGGCGCGCTGCCCTCAAGCGGACCCGCCGTGGTCGGCGGCGACTTGAACACCGCCACGATCAATGTGAACGATTCGCGCGAGTGCGCCGCGATGCTTGCGCGTATGCCCTTGCATCCGCACCGCCTGCGCGCGCCCGAGCCCTACGAGCCTTTATTCGAGGTGCTTGAGCGGGCAGGATTCGAATATCGGCAAGCTAACCCTCCGCTCGCACCCACCTTTACCCCGACCGGACTGCTCCCGCGCTTCATGCGGGCCAAGCTGGACTGGATCGGCCTGCGCGGCCTGAATGCGGTCCCCGGCTCGGCCCGCGTCGTACCTGCCCGCCTCGGACTAAAGCGCCTGTCGGATCACGACTTCGTAGTGTGCGATTTTACGTTTTAGCTGTCGCGCGGGCGCGCGTCCCATGGCCGCCCTTAGAAGCGGAAACCTCAGATAGTCGCTTGAATCAGTCCCACCTCCCCCAACTGGTTTGAGGGTGCAGGTGCGCTCGGGTAAAGAGCTCGTTAGATCGGACGGGAAATTTTGCGCTTAGCACCGTAGGGCCGATGGAGCCGTTGGCGCCGTTGGCGCTGTCAGCTCAGGTGCCTGCGCGGAAGCCTGAATTGGCGGCTTCGCAGATCGCTTGGTTTATCAGCGAAAACAGTTGGTCGGAGAGGGCGGTGTATTCATCCAGAGCGATGCCTTCGAATCCTAAATCGTTCCAGGAGCCCATGCCTCCGAATACCCAGGCGGCTTGGGCGGCGCCCAGGATTTGTCTGGCTTCCAGGGGAAGAAGGGCGCCGCGGGCCAGGTCCGAATGGTGCACGCTGCTCAGGGGATCATCGGCGTGAAGGAGTTCGATTCCGCAGCGGAACGATTTGGCGAATACTTCCAGCTTCTGTTGATTTGCAAAGCCTTCGATTCTCAACAGCGCATTTTCCAACTCACGGCGCAGCGCGCCGATCCCGCGGCCATCGGGCAGCGCACGGGCGCGGTCTTTTGCAACACGGCAGTAGATGATGTCCCAAACTTTCCGATCCGGGTCATTTTGATTTTGGACGCGCCATCGCGCTTCCCAAAAATCGGATGTTGCGTTTCGAACCGATTCGATTAGCCATCTTCCGCCGCCGCCGGCGAATCCGGCCGACTCGCGATCGCTGCTGCCCGCCTCACTTCGCGCCACATGATGCAGCCGCAAACCGATCACAGTTTCATCCCGGAGCTTGGTGATCCATTGGGCAGGATCGGCGGCGAAAGCACTTTCTATCGCCGTGCCCGGCGGGTCGAGGATGGCGAACGCGACATGCTTGCAGAACCTAAAAACCGTCGCGGCCGGCCAGAAGTCTTCCCACGGATATCCCTGAATAAAATTGTTGCCGTAAATCGTGAGAGCAACAGCCTGGGCGATTGTTGTTTGCACGGTTTTGGCCGCGGGGGCGTCCGATTTTGGGCGCCCCCCGCGCCAGAGTCAGGGCGTCTGCTCGCAGTTGATCATCCATGGAATACCAAATTTATCGACCAGCATTCCGAAGCGTGCGGCCCAGAAGGTCTGCTGCAGCGGCATTTGGATCGTCCCGCCCTCCGACAAGGCTTTGAATGCGCGTTCGGCTTCTTCCGGTTTGGCGACGCTGAGTGACACCGCGAAGCCCTGCGGCTTCTGGTAGTGCTCAGGCGGAGCGTCGGAACCCATCAGCACCTTGTCGCCCACCGTCATGCGGACGTGCATGACCTTGTCGCGCCAATTGGCCGGCACCTGGTCGGCCATCGGGGATTGCCCATGGGTCATCATCATCTCGATTTTGCCACCGAGGCTTTTCTCGTAGAACTTGAATGCAGCCTCGCATTGGCCATTGAAATTCAGATACGGGTTTAGTTCCATAGCGCACTCCTTTTGGTTGATTAATTTGCCGCGCAGCGCCCTCAGCTGCGGCGGCACAGCGCTTGGAGGCGAACCAGGCTTTGACTCCAGCCCTCCTCCATCCCTTTTAGCATTTCGAACGCCTCAGGCACCTGTGCGGCAGCGCTGGTTTCCAGAGTAAGTTTGGTCTTGCCGTCCTGCTCCTCGAAGGTCACCGTGGTGAACCCTTCAAGCAGCCGGTTCCCGTCGCGGTCCAACGCGATGTTCGTGAACGCCAGGCGCTCCGGCTCCACGACCTCGCGAAACACGCCGCTCATCACGTGTTCGAGGCCGTCTGGCGAGCGCATAACAATCCGCATGGCGCCGCCCGGGCGCGCATCGACCTCGCAGACCGGAGTGGTGAAGCCGCTTGGACCCCACCATTGCGCCATATGTTTCGGGTCGGTCCACATCTTGAATACGAGGCTGCGCGGGGCGTCGAAGATACGCGTCATAACGAGCATCTCTCGCGGCGAATCCGCACCGGCTTCGCTGCTTACTGCCATGATGGTACTCCTTTCATTGTGAAGGCCGCATCTCGCCTTGGCGATAGTTTCATCGAGCCGTCGCAAGGATTTCATCCAGGCGGTCCAGCGAGCTGGTCCATCCGCCACGATGCAAATCGCGCGCCGTTGGCGATTCGAAAACCTCCTGACGCAAGGTCAGCCTGGTCTTGCCGTCCACCTCTTCGAAGGTGACCGTGATCACTGTTTCCGGACCCGTAGGCTTCCCCTGCGCATCGCTCCAGGCGTGGGTAAAGACGAGGCGCTGCGGTTGAACGATCTCGCGAAAAATGCCCTGCACCCAATGATCACCCTCGGGCCCGCGCATGTGGAAGCGGTAGGCGCCGCCGGGCCGCAGGTCGCCAGCAACAATCGTGGTGGTGAAACCGCGCGGACCCTGCCAGCGGACCAGTTCATCGGGGTCGGTCCACATCTTGAAAACCAGGCTGCGAGGGGCGTCGAATATCCGTGTGATCACGAGCACCCGTTCGACGGGCGCATCATCGGCATCACTTCTTGCGGCCACTTTTTTTCTCCTTGATGCGCAGTTCGCGCAGATACTTGTCGAGGCGATCGAAACTGTCCTCCCAAAAACGCCGATACTCCGCCAGGTAGTCGGCGGCGTCCCTGAGCGGACGCGCCACCAGCCGGCACGGCCGCCATTGCGCGTCCCGGCTCCGCGCAACCAGACCGGCCCGCTCCAGCACTTTCAGATGCTTGGAGATGGCGGGGAGGGTCATCTCGAATGGCTCACTCAGCTCCGTGACCGACGCGGTGCCTGACGCGAGGCGGGCCAGGATCGCACGGCGAGTGGGATCGGCGAGAGCCGCGAAGGTGGCGCTGAGAGCATCGTTGTTCGGCATCTCTTAATAAACCAGCAAGTTAAATAACTTACTGGTTAATTATCGCGGCACGAGATCGATGTCAAGCCTTTGGCGGTCGCGCAACGTTTCCCTTTCCGAGATGGAACAGAAAATTTAAGGGGCACCGACGTTGCCGGTCCCCAGCGATCACGCCGACCGAATGAGGCATCTTCCCGCCAGTCCCGCGCCTTTTTCGTGATTTCATGCTTCTCGATTCGGAAAGTGAGCGCCGCGGGAACTGTTGAATGGCGCACATCGGGCCCGCTGGGAAGTAAAAACCGGGACTCCTAATCGAAAATTTCAGTTGCGGTAAAAATTTCGTCTACAATCTTTTAGTCAAATTTTTCTTCTTTTTATTATGTGAGCCGACTCTCAACCAGATTTAATTATTGTCCTCATCTGCATAGAGGAGCTTTTATTTGGACTCGTTTGCGGTACCTGCCTACATTGGTGAGTACACATATCACCACGAGGGGAGTTCATGAAGAAATTGTCTTTGGGCTTTGTGGCAGGTCTTTCGTTGGCGTTCACAGCCGCGGTCGTGGCGCCCACCGCGGCGATCGGGCAACAGGTCACCACCGAGACATTCAACCGCGCCGCGTACGATAGTATCGCGAAGGCCGGTTCGAACGAGACCGTTCCCGACGGAACCCGAGTCACCGCACAGAACTGGCCGCAGTACCAGAAGTTCCTGTCACTCGCGATGAGAGCGTTCTTCAGCGGCAAATACTTCTGGCGCGCGGAGCCTGACTTTTACCTCGAGGTTGGGCCAACCCGTCCACTTCCGCCGCCGCTTGAGTACCGTCAGGACACGGAAAAATACAGCCAGGCCTCCAAGTTGGTGCCGGTGGGCGAAGGAGCGTACACGGTCACCGGGTACGTCGCCGGCCAGCCTTTCCCAAGCGTGGCGGAGCCGAACAAGGCGGAGAAAATCCTCTACAATGCTTACTACCAGTACGCGCCGGCAGTGTTGTGGAATACCTGGCCCGGGTTTCAGATTGATAAGTATATGAACATCTCGCCGGCCGTGAGTCAGATTGTTTACTTCAACCTGGCGCACAACAGCGACCCGGGTTTTCCGCGGGCCAATCCCACCAGCCATGGTTATTTCTACAGCGAATGGGTTCAGCAACTGCTCCCCGAGCAGTCCAAGTACCAAACCGCGCTGATCCTGCTGCCCGACGATCCTGCGCGCGGCCAGGAACTGTATGTTTTTCTGCCGTCACTGCGCCGTTCCCTGCGTCTTTCCGCCTCCGCCCGATGCGCTCCGATAGCAGGTACCGACTGGGCGAATGACGATTCCAAGGACGGCATGAACCGGATTCCAACGCAGTTCACTGCCGATCTGATCGGAGAGAAAAAGATCCTCGCCTTGGTGCATGAAGACGGCGCTTTGCGCGGCGACCCGAAGAATTTCTACACCGGCCATTCGGCGCCGTTTCATCGTGCGGTGACCGGCAAATGGGAACTGCGCGACGTATGGGTGGTTGATGAAGTGCCGCGCGCCTCGATGGTCAATGGGTATTGCTATTCACACGACGTGTTCTATATCGACAAGGAACTGTACGCAGTTCTGCAGAACGAATACTACGACCGCTCCGGCAAGCTGTGGAAGATACAGATCAGCAACCGCACTCAGGACCCGGTGGAAGGATTCAAGCAGGACCGTATAACGATTCCGGCCGGTGACGAGCCGGTATGGATCTACGACCTTCAGAACTCGCACGTCAGCTATGCCTATCCGCAGGGATATACGAAGGTGGATAACAACGTCCCGGCGCAATTGCGCGACGTTTCGATCTATGCGCTGCCCAGCGGGCTCACGCAGATCATGCGTTAGAGGGCGGAGCAGGCTGCGGAACATTTTTTCCGCAGCCTGCTCGCTCATGTGCCAGCTCATCACCAGAGCAGCGGGATTAGCCGGTAGCGGACCCGTCTGACGTAAGCGTCGTAGCCTGCAAGCTCGCTGCTTAACAGGCGCTCCTCGATCACAATGCGGGCGGCGAGCACCGCGATCGGCGCGCCCGCGAGCAGAGCGCCCGCATACGACTCCAGCCAAAGCGGCATTCCCGCCATCAGCAGGGCCCCGCCGGCATACATCGGATGGCGCACGACGGCGTAGGGGCCGCTGTCGATCACGGTCTGCTTTCGTTCTTCCTGGTATTTGACCACCGGCGCGGCGAACGTGTTTTGCTTGAGCGACAGGGCCATCAGCCACCATCCAACGACGAAGAGAATCAGGCCGGCGGAGGAGACCAGCAATCCCGGCCCGCCCAGCAGTTTAAAGCGGAAGACATCCAGCGGAATGAAGACGAGTTGTAGGAAGTACGTGGCTACCAGCAGTAGGGTCAGTATTTTGTCCGCGAGCGGCTGTCCTTTCTGGAGCGGCGGCTTGTAGCGCTCATTGAGCAGGCCCTCGTTGCCGGAAAACACCGCCAGCATCGTGGCTGTCCCCATCACGAGGACCACTCCGACCACCACCCAGCCGCGCCACCAATGTACGGTTCCAGCCGGCAGGAACAGCAGCAGCACGTAGAAGACGACCGGAAATATGACTCCGAACACAAGTTTCAAGCTAAACATGTTGTGTGCGCTCAATGCCCCGGTAGCGGCGACAAACCGACGACCCTCAGCCGCGGCGTGCAAATCGCTTACCAGTATAGCCCCGTCTCGGTTTCGGCGGAGGTTTTCGTCTGATTGACGGCGCGGCGGGGGCGGTCTATGTCATGGGAAGGGCCGATCAGGTCTCGGCGGTGCGGCGCGAACGGCAAATCAATGTGTGCCGCGCCAGGGGGCACAGTTATGGCAACCGTCGCTCAGGACGATCCAATTGAAATGCTTTATGAACGCGGGGTGACCGACGGGCTGCCGGTGGTGCCGCCGACCCGGGAGCGCGTCGACCGCATGCTGGCCGGTGCTCCCTGGCGTCGGCCCGACGAACTGATCGGCGTGCTGGGGCCGCAACTTGGCAAAGCGACGGTCGAGAAGGTCGCCATCAACGCCGTGATGGCCGGTTGCAAGCCCGATTATTTCCCCGTAGTCCTGGCAGCGGCCGAAGGACTGTGCGACAGCGCGCTGTGCGCCCATGGGCTGAGTATTACTCTGATGTCGGGCGCACCGTTAGCTATCATCAACGGTCCGGTGCGCGGCAAAATCGGGCTCAACTCCGGCCACAATGCGCTGGGACACGGCTTTCGAGCCAACGCCACTATCGGGCGCGCGATCCGTCTGATCACGATGAATATCGGCGGGGCGCGGCCGCACGGCGTCACCAAGGCAACCATGGGGCATCCCGGTCAGTACAGTTTCCTGGTGGCCGAGAACGAGGAAATCTCGCCTTGGGAACCGCTGCACGTGGAGCGCGGCTTCAAGAAGGAAGAGTCGGCGATCACCTTTTTCGGCGGCACCGGATTTTTCCAGGTGGCCGACTTCGGCAGCAACAGCGCCCAGCGGCTGGTATCCACGATCGGCGGCACGATGGGCGGGGGCATCAATAATTATCGCGAATATCCGCTGATGTCCGACACGGTGTTGATACTCAGTCCCGAGCATGCGCACACGATTGCGAAGGAGGGATGGTCGAAGCGCGACGTGCGCAACTATCTCTTCGAGACCGTGGTACGAAAGCCGGAGGACCCGGCTGCATCGCCGCCGCGAGGACGGGCGGCCAAGTGGACGACTGCCGAGGGAGCGGTACGCAAATTCCGTTCGCCGGATGCGATCATCGTGGTCGTTGCCGGAGGAACCGCGGGACGACTGTCGGTGGTCATCCCCGGATGGGTCTCGGAGGAACTGGCTGGCAGCGCCCCGGTGAGCAAGCTTATCCGGCTTGAATAATCGTCCCCAAGGACGATACTTAATCCAATCGAAAGGAGGAGCGTGATGGCAGACGATATCCTGGACCCCACCGGTTTCGACAGCCAGCAGCCGGCCAAGCAGATGGCCAAGCGCCTTGACTCATTGAAGGGCAAGACCATCGGCCTGCTCGATATCGGATTCCCCAACGGCGGCGTCTTTTTGGATCGAGTCGAAGACTTGCTCAAGACCAAGTACGGAGTGGCGGAAGTCGTGCGGCGCGCCAAGCCCAGTCCCGCCCGCCCTGCCAAGGATGAAGTGCGAAAGGAGCTGATCGACGGGTGCGATGCAATCGTCGAAGGCCTAAGCAGTTGAGGCTCGTGCATGTCGTGCAGTTCGCACGACACCGCGTATTTTGAGGAGCAGGGAGTGCCGACCGCGAACGTCGCCACCACCGAGTTCCGCGAGGCTGGCAAAATTCAATACACCAACCTCGGCTTCCCCTCGTACGACATAGTTTTTGTGCCGCATCCGATCTTTCCGCAGACCAAAGAAGAAACTTTCGGCAAAGCCGAAGCAGTAATTGAGCAGATCGCGAAGCGGTTGACGGAACCGCAAGGCTCGCGCTGAACCCGGCGCGATGTTGCGCACTGGGATCGCGAATAGTTCCCTTCTGAATTGAGCCCGAGCCCGGTCACATCCCGGGCTCGGCGTCTGTTTTGTAAGTCCCCCCACATTCCCCTCGGAAACAGTTCGCGGCATTTGGCCAAAACCCGATTGAACGTAATTTTGAAGCGAATTGAAGCGCCGCGAGCTTCGGTCCCTGTCCAAATTCTGAAGTCGGAAGGGGTTGCTGAGTGCTGATTGACAGCATCGCCAAAAGGCGGCACGGTCGAAACGTAGCTCAGCGAGGGATTGGGAGAAGTGCGAAATTCCGACCGGGCATGGCAATTATTCGGCGAGACTGAGCCCTATGGTGCGGTAGCCGGTTCGAGCCGGTACAACCGCGCGGAACTCGACACTCGGCGTCTGGGGGAGTTCTTTGAGACCGGCGAGCGCTACATCGCGGAGTTGTTTCGGGTTGTCGCCGGACACCTGGATTCGGGCTTTCGGCCGCGGCGGGCGTTGGACTATGGGTGCGGAGTGGGAAGGATGTTGGTCCCGCTGGCGGCGAGATGCGATGAGGTAATAGGAGTCGATGTTGCCGATTCGATGCTGGCTGAAGCGGCCAAGCACTGCGCGCCGCTCGATAATGTAAAGCTGCTCAAGGGCGATGACTCGCTCTCGCGTATCGACGGAACATTCGATCTGATCCATTCATCGTATGTGCTGCTCCATGTGCCGACATCCCGGGGAGAGGTCATCGTGGAACGGTTGGCGGAAAAGCTCGCGCAGGGAGGCGTTGCCGTCCTGGAGTTTCCTTTAGGATGGCACGTAGCGAAATGGCGCAAGGCCGCGAGTTGGGCGCGAAGAAAAGTCCCCGGAATTAACGGTTTCGCCAACCTGGTCCGGCGCAGGCCGCTGGGTTATCCGCTGATGCAGCTCAACCTATACTCGATGAATCGCTTGTTCGACATAATGAATCGCCACGGCTGCGCGACGGTGTTCATAAGTCTGGAATTGGACCAGTCGGTGCTCAGTGCCACGGCATTTTTTTTGCGCGCGTAGCACCGCCGTCCTTGCGGCATCAGGGCCCCATCGGATCACCTCTCTCGGGCGAGCCTGAAAAAACGGCGGATATTTACATACACGCAATCGGCCACGGGCACCCGCTCACGGCGTAATGCTAAGGCGCGGGGTACGAGTAGGTAGTGACGGCTTCCTTACGCGTGATGCGGCCGTTGGTTCTGGTGATAGTGTCCATTTCTTTAACCACGGTGCCGTCGGGCTGAGTGGTCGTCGTCGTGTTGGTGGTCGATGTGGTCGAATTGGTGGTAACCGGGGAAGGGGGCACCACCACGGGCGGTGGAGCAGACGCTGAGCAACCCATCGCCATCACGCCAACACTCAACGTCATCAGAGCGACCGCGGCAAACCTGCTAACTGAAGCCATGATTTCAAGCTGCCGACGCCCCGCATGCGCGTCAAGCAAGCATCGGTTGAGTTCGTCTTTTTGCGTTAAGCCGCGGCAACGTCATCGCAGATGCGCCTGATTGCCGCGTACTTCGAAAGATTGATTAAAATCCGCCCGCGGCCGCTCTCAACCGGGGCCGAAGTCCCCGATGATTCAGCAGCGGATGGCAATCCGCCTCAATTAGGCAGGTCCATCCGATAGAGCCCCGCGGCGTTGCTCGAGGTGATCTTGCGTGCGACATCCTCGGGTACGCCGGCCATGCTGCGCGCGATTGCCTCGCGCGAATGGGGCCAGGTGGCGTCGCTGTGGGGATAGTCAGAGCCCCACATGAAGTTATCTTCGCCGTAGAACTTCGCGGTCATCCCGGCCATCGGATCGTCCTGGAAAGTTACCCGCAGGTTGCGGCGGAAATAATCGCTGGGCCGCAGCTTGAGGCTCTTCTCGTTGTCGCTGGCCCATTTTTCGTACTGCCGATCCATTCGATAAACCATGTGCGCGGCCCATCCCGCGTCGTGCTCCGCGGAAACTATATTCAGTTGCGGAAACCGATCGAAGACCGCGCCGAATACGAACTGCAGGATGCTCTTCTGAACGTCATGGATAGTATTCATCCGCGTCATCAGCATCTGCATACGCGGGAGCGGCTTTTCGGGGTTCTTGGGCGCCTCGTTGAAGCTCTTGCCGGTTGCGACGTGGAGCGACAGCACCATATTCAGCGACTGGGCGGCGGCCCAAAACGGATCATAGTCGGTGTCGTAGTAGGGCCGGTCAGCCGGAGGGACGCCCCAGATTTGCGCGCCTCTGAATCCCAGTCTCGCACATCGTTCCAGTTCTTTGACCGCCGCCGGTATATCGGTGAGTGGAACCAGGCAGACTCCGTAAAGGCGCTGCGGCGCGGCTGAACAATACTCGCCGACGAAATCGTTGTACACATGAAAGCAGGCCGATTGCAGTTCGAGGTCGTCCATCCCGAACAGCGGCATCCCGAGCGTCGTGTACATGATCTCGGCGGTGACGCCATCAACGTCCTGGTCCTTGAGTCTTGCCAGCGGATCCCATCCGCCCGCCGGCGCCACGCTGAGGTCTTTGACCTTGGAAATATGCTCGTACAGGCGCTGTCCGTTAAGCCCCATTCCAAAGCCCATCGCGACCGGAAATGGGCGCACCCCAGGCGCCGAGAACAGCAGCGTTCCCGAATCGGTCAGGCCCACGCGAGGACTCTGATCGCGATATTTGCGATCCAGCCGCTTTTCCCAAAGGTCGCCCGGTTCCATTACATGCGAATCCGCCGATACGATACCGCTCATGATCGATTGCCTCGCTGCCGGATGGTGCGCGGCGCTGCGCGCACAAAAATCCTGCTACGGTGTACGCAACGAATCAAGCTGGTTCTGTGCCGCCGCGGCGGGCGGGCGGGATTTTTTCAGGTCGCCGACTGCGTTAACGTGAGGACGCCATGATAAAAATCGCGATAAGTCTTTTCGGTCTGCAGAATTGGTTTGGCGGCGATTTCGCTCCGGTGCTCGACGTCGTGCGGTTGGCCGACCGCAAAGGGGTGGATCAGGTAAACGTCGTCGATCACGTGATCATGAGCGAAGAGACGGACAAGTACCCCTATGGCAAATTTCCTGCCGCGCCCTCAACACCCTGGTACGAACCGATTACGGTGCTGGCGGCAGCGGCGGGCGCGACGGAAAAAATCCGGCTCTCCACCGGAATCGTGATCTCCCCCTTGCGTCCGGCCGTGCTGCTGGCGAAGCAACTCGCCACGCTCGACGTCATTTCACGCGGGCGGGTCGAAGTCGGACTGGGCACAGGATGGCAACGCCAGGAGTATGAGGCCTGCGGGGTGCCGTGGGAGCGGCGCTTCACGCGGATGTGGGAGCAGGTGCGCGTGTGCAAGGAGCTGTGGAGCAAGGCGCCCGTCACCTTCGAGGGGGAGACCATATCATTTAAGCAGCTCTATTCGATACCGTTTCCGGTCCACAAGCATATTCCGTTGTGGTTCGGCGTAGAAACTTCCAAGCGCAACATCGAGGCGATTGCCGAGTTGGGCGACGGATGGCTCCCGATGGAACGCGACCCTGAAAAGCTCAAGGCGCCGATCGCGGCCTTGCACGCCGCTTTCAAGGCGCGCGGACGCGATCCGAAAACCCTCACCGTGCGCACGGGACTGCGTCCCGTCTTTCGCAACGACCGCAGCGTTGACCTCGACGCCACCCTGGCGCAAGTCCCCGCGGTAATCGAGGCAGGCGTCAACATCATCGACTTCATGCCGGCGGTATATTGCAAGGAACCGAAGGAGGCCGAGCCGTTCTTCGAACGGATAGTCAGCCTCAAGAAGCAATATTGAGATGACGCTTACAGCTCGACGCGGGAGGAAAGCGTCAGTCCGCCGTCGCACACGTACGCGGCGCCGGTAACGTAGGAGGACAGGTCAGAGGCGAGGAACAGCACCACGTTGGCGAGTTCCTCGGGCTTGCCCATCCGGCGCAGCGGCACTTTCTGCTCGAATCTTTTGCGGCGCTCCGGCTCGGCGTTGATCTGAAGCACGGGCGGCGTCGCGATCACTCCCGGACATACGCAATTCGCGCGGATCCCGAACGGTCCGTATTCCTGCGCCACCGCACGGGTGAAATTGATCACCCCGGCTTTGACGGCGTTGTAGGCAGAGTTTTTGTAGTCGGCGAACAGTCCCGAGATCGACGCCGTGTTTACGATCGAGCCGGAGCCCTGTTCGCGCATCACAGCGAGCGCCGCGCGCGTGCCGCGGAACACGGCGGTCAGACCGATGTTTATCGCGTGGTCCCAGAACTCGTCCTTGAAGTCGCCTGCCAGCGCCGGCTCCCATCCTTTGCCGAAGGCGTAGGCGTTGTTGTGGATGAAGTCGAGGCGGCCGAACTGTTTGCGCGCCAGCGCCACGGCGCTCTGGATGTCGGACTCCTTCGTCACGTCGATCTTGATCGGCTCGGCCTTGCCGCCGGCTCCCGCAATTTCCGCGGCCACAGCTTTGGCTCCTCTTTCGCTGTGATCGGCGACAATCACCGTGCCGCCGCGCTGGGCGAATCCGATCGCGGTGGCCCTCCCGATTCCCGACGCGGCGCCGGTCACGATTCCAACCTTTCCGTCAAAGCGCATATCCAACGACCTCCAGCGCAGTCCGATTTACCACCATCGACTCAAGATCGCCATCGGCACAATGGTGTCTAGTTTGCCGGCTGCGGGGTTAAGGCACCCGGGCAGCGTTTATTGCCGCGCCCTTTCCGGCTGTTTTTTTTGGCTGCTGTCATTTCTTCATCCTGACGCAACTCTTTGGCATCAGCCATTTCAAAAATGCTATCCAGCTTCCGGCACTCCCGGTACGCTTTTAAATAGTCCAATGGAGAAGAATTTCGGAACTGAGAGGATCGCCGCCGCGGCGGTACCGTCCGGCGGGCTGCCGCCGCTGGTCGATACCCATTGCCATCTCGCGGACCGCAAGCTGCAAGCCGACGCGGTGGCGTTGATCGCACGCGCGGAAGCGGCGGGCGTGCGCGTTATCGTGTCGGTGGGCGCAATCGGCTCGATCCAGACCGATCGTGACACCGTGGCGATCGCCGAGCGTCACGACAACATCTATGCCGTGATCGGGGTGCATCCGCACGACGCCGCCAGCTGCGATACGCGCCGTTTGGACGAAGTTCGGGAACTGGCTGGTTCAAAAAAGGTCGTCGCGATCGGTGAGACCGGGATGGACCTGCATTACCAGAACTCTACCCGCCAGGCGCAGGAAGAAAGTCTGCGGCGCCATCTGCGGCTGGCTAACGAGCTGTCGCTTCCGGTCGTAATCCATTGCCGCGAGGCCGAGCCGATGGTGGCCGCAGTCGTGAAGGAGGAGGGAATGCCGGCGGCGGGCGGCGCGGTGCATTGCTTCACCGGCACCACCGAGGACGCGCTTCGGTTCCTGGCGCTGGGCTTTTACATCTCGTTCTCCGGTATCATAACTTTCAAGAACGCGGGATCGTTGCGCGAGACCGCCCGAATAATTCCCGATAATCGCCTCCTGGTCGAAACCGACGCACCCTATCTCACTCCGGAGCCTAATCGCGGGCGCCATAACGAACCGGCGTATGTGGCATTGACGTTCGGAGCCCTGGCCAGGCTGCGCAATACCCTGCCTTCCGCTCTGGCGGCTCAGATAATGACGAACGCCGCCGCCCTGTTTCGCTTCAAACCTCCGCCCGCGGGCCTGGCGGCTTGAGCACGGTTTGCACGGCGATCGTCCTGGCTGACTAACCCTTCGCCTGCGCTGATCCAGTTTGGAGTCCGGACGGGCGGCAGGCCGCTGCGGCCACTGTGCCACAGGTGCTCCCACGATTCCTGGAATCCCGCCGACGCGATCGCCCCATTGCATGTCGTGCACTTCGTGGACCACTTTTGCACCCGCCGCCAAAGCCTTGGCAAACACGCTGTCCAGGTCTTCCATTTGGACATGCAGATGAACCGGGCCCCGCTCAATTCTTGCGGGGTGCGGACCCGTCGCGCGTACTCGCCCACGTCGCGCGCCGCGGGATTGGAGTAATGAGGAGCGACCCGCCAATCTGAAACTGTGTGAGGCTTGTCATCCGCGGGCTGTCGGGGCGCCTCAGT
Source organism: Binataceae bacterium (SeqCode) (assembly GCA_035262365.1). Classification (GTDB taxonomy): domain Bacteria; phylum Desulfobacterota; class Binatia; order Binatales; family Binataceae; genus JAJPJA01. The sequence goes on along the minus strand of DATFSZ010000135.1, from coordinate 2,806 downwards.
GGAGTTGTCCGGCCCTGTTCTTCTAACCTATAAACCGCCGGACCGCGAAACGGTTACGGGATGGCGGCGCTGTCATGCCAAACTGTCGGGGAACAGGAGAAGCGATGGATACCGAGTATCGTCCCGCGCGTGAGGAGGATTTGCCAGCGATGCGAATGGTGCAGGGGCTTGCAGTGCACGACCTGGCCGCACGCCAGGGATTCGACGTTTCAAGCATGCCGCTTGACGATCAGCCGACCCCGCCGATGCGTTACCTGCGCCGCTCGGAGCCCGACATGTCGTGGGTAGCCGTCCGCGACGGACGCGTGGCCGGATTCAGCCAGGGCTTCGTACGCGGCGATCTCTGGTTCCTGTCCAACCTCTTCGTCCATCCGGAGGTCCACAGCGGCGGTATTGGCGCGGCGCTGCTGCAAAGATGCCTTCAGGCGGGCTTGCGCCGCGGCGCGAGTGTCCGCGCCGTCTGCTCCAGCCCGGAACTCGCCGCGCAGGCGCTTTACGCGCGCGCCGCGATGATCCCGCGCTTCCCGCTGTTCGCTCTTGAAGGCCACGTCGAAGCGCTGCGCAGGCTGCCGCCGGCGCGGGCCCGAATCGTCCGGCCGAAGGCTTCGAGCAGGTTGATCGGCAGACTCGGCAGCCTGGACGAATACGTATGGGGAGGACGGCGCGACCGGGATCACCGCTTCGCACAGCGCGAGATGAAGCTTGGATGCGTCGCGATCGAAGGCGACGGGGAGCATCTGGCCGCCTACGCCTACTGCAGTGCCGGGCAGGTCGGCCCGCTTTGCGCACGCAGGCCGCGTCTTCAACTGGAGCTGCTGCGCGCGGCCGGCGACGCGCTGGGCGAGGGCGGCGGTGCGGGAAAGGTCAGGGTGTGGGTGCCGGGCGTCAACGGCGTCGCGTTCGTCGCGCTGCTGGAGGCCGGCTTCCGGATACTTTTCTCCAACCTGTTCATGGCGTCGCGGCCGTTTGGACGCTTCGATCGTTATATCCCCTCGGGCGGCACTTTGTTGTAGCCCGGACAGCGAGAGTCACGGTGGAAGGGATGGAAAAAAATACCGGGCGCAGACGCACGAAGACCCGCCTCGCCGAGCAGGCCGCGGCCATCCCGCTGCTGGAATTCGACGCCGGCCGGATCGCGATAATCGAGCCCGCGCGAGTGATCAAGCCGATCGATATCGCGGAGCATTGCGTAATGTGCTTTTTCCAGGAGGTGGTCCGTGAAGCAGTGAGCGGCGGCGCAAACGCGCGGCACGTGCACACCGGCGAGAGCGAAGGCGGCGACTACCCGGTCTATGAGCTGGACTACGGGGGCCGGAGGCTCGTCGTGGTCTCTCCCGGCGTGGGCGCGCCGGCGGCTGTCGCGCGCCTGGAGCGCATGATCGCGCTGGGATGTCGCAAATTTATCGTCTGCGGCGGGGCCGGCACTTTGGACAGCGCGATCGCGGTGGGGCACATCGTGGTGCCCGACTCCGCCGTGCGCGACGAAGGCGCCTCGTACTACTACCTCAAGCCTGCACGCGAAGTGGCGCCCACGCGGCGCGCGTTGGCCGCGATCGAAGCGGTGCTGCGCGAGAACCATCACCAGTACATCCGGGGCAAGACCTGGACCACCGACGCTGTTTATCGCGAAACGCGCGCGCGGATGAACCGCCGGCGGCGCGAAGGATGCGTGGTGGTCGAGATGGAGGCAGCGGCATTCTTCGCGGTCGCGCGTTTTCGCCGTGTCGAATGCGCCCAGATTCTTTACGGCGGCGATAGCCTGGCCGGCCGCCGCTGGGACGCGCGCGGATGGAATCGCCACGCCATGCGTGAGCGGCTCTTTCACCTCGCTGCCCAGGCATGTTTGCGGCTGTAGCGAATCGACCCCAAAGCCACGGCGCGGCTGCGGCTCGCGATTAAAGACGCAAAGAAGCGATGAATCAGGAACGTGGACGTGTGAACGTAGGACGAGGCGGACACGACTTCACAGTCACTTGAGATGCAGCTCGGCCGAATGCTCCGGATCGTTGCGGTCGCTGATTCTTACAAAATCCTGAACTGGGAAGAGGGCTCTGCTGCCTGTTCTGCCCGATCCTAAGCCTAGCGCCACCGTGTCCTGCTGCGTGTCCCACCACAGCAAAAGATAGTTTTCCCGGCCCAGCACCTTCGCAGCATGAAAGGGCGTGGACGGCACGACCGCTGTAATGAGGGACAGCGCCGGGCCTCACTTCACGCCATGATGACGGTTGGCGAGCCGTTCGCGGACGAAATAGTAAATGAGCATTTTACGAATCTTGCAAAGATCTTCAATTGGCGAACGAATCACTGGTTGGTGGAGCTGATCGGGGTCGAAAACCGACGACCTCCTGAATGCCAATGGTCGGTCATCTCGGTGCGGTGGACCATATGTTCTTGACTTGGCGCGCGGTTGCAAAAGCCGGGGCCAGAAGCCGTGATCGTCTAATCATTTGATAGGGTCGATTTACAACATTGAAATATTTAATTTCTTGCGAGAAGCTTGGCTCCAATGTCTCGATTTGTTGCGCGAACCTGGCCTCTACCCACTCGTACAGTTCGGCGTCATATTCATTCATCATTTCCAATCGTCTTCTCGTCGGCTCCGTTATTGTATGCCCCTGGCTGCTCCCCTTACTTTCATTTACGGCATGAAATAAAGTTCTGTATGCGGGTACGTTGTAGAGCCGTTTCAGAAACCAAACGAGTTGGTCGAACTGCGCCAAGGAAGCCGCAACGACGAATTTTCCTTCAATATTCTTTTTGGCCTGCTCAAGGTGCCGTCGTTCGACGGGTGGGGTCGGGAGCGCCC
>DATFSZ010000134.1:0-39020 GCA_035262365.1 Binataceae bacterium (SeqCode) | reverse complement strand
GCCGCCGCCTGGTTCTCGCGCGGGACGATCAGGGTGCCAGCGAGATCCGCCTGGCCGGCCGCGAGTTTCGCGATCATATCCTTGCGGGCAACAGGGATGAACACAGCGGCAATCGTCAAATTTCCGGTTTTGAGCTTCTTGTTGAGCTCCTTTTCCAGCTCCCGCCCGAGGTCGTACATGGCGCCCTGCATCTGGCTGCCATTGAAGTAGAAGCCCAACGCGGTTGGAACCACCAGGATGCGCAGTAAGCGCCGCTTCGCGATACCGTCGAGGTCCCCGGTCAATTTTTCGTTATTGATCCGATCCTCAAGCTTGGTGGCACCAATTGGTCGGCTGGATTGCGCACCAAGAATAACCGGGCACAAGATGAGCACGATAGCGACAATTGCGAGCATCGAACGCGGCGGTCGCGCACTGAAGATGGTCTTGCCGCTGCCCGAAAGGTATGTGCTGGAGTATAGATTCGTCGCGCTATGAAAACGCCCAGACCTAACTTGATGACAGTTAGTTACAGCGGCGATTGCTGAACTTTGCATGCCGAGTGGGTGATTCGAGCTGCCTCCACTGACATTCAGCCGCTAACTGACGTTGGCGGAGTGCAGATTTGCCAGCCGCTCGGCCAGCAGGTGGGCCCACTTTCTTACGATTGATTCCGCGTCGCCCCACTTCCATTTCTTGGGCGGAACTTTCTCCGAACCGAACCGCTTATCGACCCATGCGCCCATGCGCTGGCCCGATACGGAATCGGTAACCTGGGCCTCGCCGCTGGCGGATCCCACCCACACCGCAATTCCCGGGCCGAGGTATTTGAGCGTCGCGCCCGGCTCCGCTGGTTTGGTCAGGTGCTGATCGTAGGAGGCGATCATGGGCTCGGCCGGCTTGACGCTGGTGATGGCGACAGTGATCTTCATCACGCCGGGGCCGGGTTGTTCGGTGAGCTCAAATTTCTTCGCCAACTCTTCCTTGAAAGTGTTGAAGACGAAAGCTCGGATTTCACCGCGCGCCTTCTCCGACGGTTTGCTTTTCGCGTCGCCCCACAGTTCGACCGGCTCCAGAATGACCTTCGAGTAATCCGACCATTTCGCATCAGGATTAATGTAAACCAACTGAGCCTGACCCGCATTGCCGGGCTTAAGCTGGGAATAGTCGCCGAGAAACCCTGATGTCGGGGGCGTGCCGTTGGCGCTCGAAGGAGATGCCGCCGGCTGTCCGAAAGCTTGCGGCATTTGGACCGCCGCATTGGCCATCAAGAGCGTGCCCAGAATGACAGGTGCAATTTTTCGAAAATTCACGTACCGCCTCTTTGTCGCCGTTGCAGGTATGGGGCGGAATAACCGCGCTACCGCTAGTTGAGTTCGCTATACTATAGTATCTAGTACCCTTAAGCGTGAGCTCCAGCGCCAGGCCGTTCTCGCGCTCCTGCTTATACTTGACCGCGGGGTGGTCTGGCCGCCGAACACGGCGCCACGGCCACCGCTTCAGCGAAGGTCTTTCTAATCGCGGATCGGGCTGACACTGCGACCGAATAGAGGTTCTGGAGCGTCTGCCCAGCCATCTGGTGGACACTCGCCCTCTGCTCGTTCAGGGAGGCCGCCAATGCAGGCCCAGCGCGGTCAACAACACGCAGACCCACCAACCCCGCAACCGCTGCTGTGCTCTTTATAAACCGATTCGCTCCGCTAAGGTCCGTACGCACGTCGCCAACTTTAGTGCTTTAGGAGCAATTAAGTCCAGTCAAAAACATGCACCAAAGTCATGCTACTTGAGCACGCGAATCCCAAAGCCACTGGAAGCCTGAATCTTGGGGCGAGCTCTGCGCAAAGTGCTGTAACGAGAATCTCGCTAACGCAGTTTTCAGCGTCAAGTGAGGTACAAGTCTCGATTGGTCATCGGAGGCTTTCACGTAAGCGGGTGCCTCGCGATGCTTCCGTAGCTCGCCGATGATCTGAAGCGGGCGCTGGACCTCGGCGTCACATTGTTCGCCCGAGAAGCCGAAGGCCACCTCGAGGAGATTCTGCGCGCCGCGTACGAACAGCGGCTAAAGCCGGTGTACAACTTCATCGCGGACCTGCCCGGGCTGGAAGGCCAGCCGCCCATCTACCTGCCGCTGGCTTAGTCGCACTAGTCGCAACTAAATGCCAGTTGCTCGATCATGTCTAGCTTGTCACTGACATGGACTTTACAAGCAAGAGCGCACCCTGATACTGAACACCGCCTGAAAACCGGAGTCCGGATTGAGCTCCGGATCGATAACGAATTCGGCGTCTGGGGCGACCTGACAGCAATCCACTACCTGGGCACGATAGAAAGAATTCGAAGGCGAATTGATCATGGGTTGACGGCGGCGTGAGCCTCGCCCAGTTTGCCCCGAGGCACAGCCGATCGGTGGAACGCTCGAATGGAGCCACTGAGACGACGCCCCAGTCTACCTCAATCGATGTACGGCCCGCGCCTGCCGGACAGTAACCGGCGCGCAGGAATGGCAGCATGTGGTTGGGTAGTTGCTGGTCGGCGGTGAAGGCCACTCCAAAATGGCCCATGATTTTCCGCCTCCGCCGTGTGCCAGCCCATCGGCCGACGATGTCCTTCACGCAGCGCGCTCAGAATAGTCTTGAAGTTGGAGTCAGCCCAATCTCAAACGTTTGGAAGTAATGCCCTTCCAGGAAGGAATCATTGAATCGTTCGGTTTACGGTCTGGATTGCCGTTGGCGCCGGCAAGCCCGAAGTCACGATACAGGAGTTTGGGTTTATTGAGGATATTGAAACCCAGACGTTGGCCGGTCTGGCGAACATACCGATTTGGCATCCCGCACCCCCGGACTGTCATAACAACCAACGTGGCGGGACCGGGACAGCGATTTTGCTGGACGGACGGTCCGCTAAATGATATCGAGGCCTCGACAACGAGACGAGGAACATCATGTTCTTGAACTTGAGCCTCGCGCGACTTGCGGGAAATCTGATTGTTCTGTCATTGCTGTGTCTCCATTGCTCTGCATACGCTGACGAGATTGCGGATTTAAAGATCCAACGTCAGACAATCGTGCTCAAGAGCATGGACCTGACCAATGATTCCCAGCGGAAATCCTTCCTCAAAATATATGGACCGTATCAAAAGCGTTTGATCGAGTTGGCAGAGGAGCGGGCTGTGCTGATCGAAGCATACTCTCAGAGCCGCAAAATCGACTCCTTAACGCCCGAGATAGCCAGGCAGATATTGCAGCGCGCACTAGCTGAGGACGCGGAACGTGTGCGTCTGATTAGCGACTACATCTCACAACTCGAGAAGGTGTTGCCGATGCAAAAGGTCGTGAGAGCATACCAGATCGAAAACCGTCTTCAGGCCCTTGTGGCCGTCAACGTTGCGAAAAATATTCCACTTGCGAAATAGTACGCAACGTGGGGTCGTTAAATCGGTAGTCACACTTACCTAACAAAGAGCGAACGAACTCGAAATAAGCAGGAGTGTCGGTCGGCATTTCGATACGTAACGAATGGCTTTTGTTAAGCGCTCAAAAGGCGCTTCCAGCCGGTTCATTCCGTGAAAAAATAAGAGCATGGCAAAAATTTCCATAGCTCTCCCAACCTTGTACAAGGGGGGCTCTTTGTTGAGTGCCTTGTGTTGGGGTGGCTTTGAAGCGGGTACTGTCGCCTGGCCCTTGGTGGTAAGCCTGCTGCTGGCGATGGCTCGCGCTGCCTGTTGTTCAAGGTGCCACTCCCGATACTGACGTCGGTATTACAGCCTTACACTAATAGCAAAGCGGCATATCCCCCAATCGCTAATGAAAATCGTGCGGCGAGGGAAGTGGCGAGTCGAGTTTGATCTCGGCGAAGCGGCGGCCTTTTATGCCTATTGTGCCGTCGCGTTTTTGCAGGATGCCTTCGACCAGAAGGATTGGTGCGCGATGCAGGATCGGGCGGTTTTTTTGGAACAGATCCGGCAACACGATTATGTTCGACACGCCTGTTTCGTCTTCCAGCGTGATGAAGAAAAAACCCTTGGCCGTGCCGGGGCGCTGGCGCACGATCACCAGACCGGCAACCTGGACAATGGAGCCGTCGCGCGTCCGTTCCAGGTCGGCGGCGCTTAGGATTCCGCGTGCCTTGAGCCGCTCCCTGAGGTGGGCCATCACGTGGGGGCCTGCGGTAAGGCCCATGGTGGCGTAATCGGCCCGCGTTTCCTCCATCGGCGTCATCGCCGGAAACTCGCTTTGACTGGAGGGAGGATCGAGGCCGGCGAACAGACTGTTCGCGTCGCGCTCGATCGCCGAGGCCTGCCACAGTGACTCACGCCGCGTTTTGCCGAACGCGCTCAGCGCCCCGGCGTAAGCCAGGGTGTCGAGTTCGCGCCGGTTGGGCGCGGTTCGCCGCACCATATCCGCGATCGAGGCGAAGGGCCGCGCGCGCCGCTCGCTCTCAATCCGCAGGCCGCTCTCCTCGCGCAGGCCCGTCACGTACTTGAGCCCCATCCGCATCGCCAGCGCGCCTGCGTCCTGTTCGATCGTACATCGCCAGTCCGATCGGGTAACGTCAATCGGCCTGACCTCCACCCCGTGGCGCTGCGCGTCCTTGACCAGCGTGGCCGGATGATAAAACCCGAGCGGATAGCAATTGAGCATCGCGGCAAAAAACGCGGCCGGATGATGGCGTTTCAGATAGGACGAGGCATACGCGATAAGCGCGAAGCTGGCCGCATGCGATTCGGGGAAACCATAGAGCGCGAACGACGTAATGCTCAGAACGATCTCGTCGGCGGCTTTGCCGGTGATGCCGTTTTTGGCCATCCCCGCGCGCAGCCGCTGCTCAAGCTTCTCCATCCGGCCGCGCGAACGCTTGAAACCCATCGCGCGGCGCAACTCTTCCGCTTCGCCGCCGCTGAACCCCGCCGCCGTCATCGCGATCCGCAGCAGTTGCTCCTGGAACAGGGGGACGCCCAGGGTGCGGCGCAGAATCGGCTCCAGCGATGGATGCGCATAGGTGACCGGCTGACGTCCGTTGCGCCGCTCCAGATACGGATTGACCATCTGACCGACGATTGGGCCGGGCCGGATGATCGCCACTTCGACCACCAGATCGTAAAACCGCTGCGGTTTCATCCTCGGCAGCGTCGCCATCTGGGCACGGCTTTCTATCTGGAAGACTCCGATCGTATCGGCCTTGCGTATCATCTGGTAAACGGCAGGATCGTCGGGCGGCAGATGCGCAAGGTCGATTGCGACGCCCTCGTGCCGAGAGACCAGGGGTATCGCCTCTTCGAGCACAGCCAGCATTCCGAGCCCCAGCAGGTCAACCTTGATGATTCCCAGGTCCGCGCAATCTTCCTTGTCCCACTGGATAACGACCCGTCCCGGCATCGAGGCCGGTTCCAGCGGGACGACCTCGTCAAGCGGACCGGCCGCAATCACCATCCCGCCGCTATGCTGGCCAAGATGGCGCGGGAGGTCCTGGATCTGCCCGACCAGTTCGATCAACATCCGGACGCGCGGCGCGCCGGCATCGACTCCGCCGCTTTTGAGCAACGCTTCGACTTCGTCCTTGTCGTCGCGGAACTCGTAGGCGCGCACCAGCTTGGCCAGCCGATCGACCTGTTCGAGCGAGAAGCCCAGCACCTTGCCCACTTCGCGAACCGCGCTGCGGCTGCGATAGGTGATGACGTTAGCGGTCATCGCGGCGCCGCGCTCGCCGTAGCGCCGGTACAGGTATTGGATCGCCTTCTCGCGCTGGTCGCCGCTGGGCAGGTCGAGGTCGATATCGGGCCACTCGCCGCGCTCTTCGGACAAAAAGCGCTCGAACAGCAATTCCATCCCGACGGCGTCAACCGCGGTGATACCGAGCGCATAGCAAACCGCGCTGTTGGCCGCCGAGCCGCGCCCCTGGGCCAGGATCCGATTGTCGCGGCAGAACTGGACGATGTCCCACACGATCAGGAAGTAGCCCGCCAGCTCAAGCTTCGCGATGATGGCGAGTTCGTGTTCGAGTTGATTTCGCACGCGGCCGCTGAGCGCCTTGCCCCAGCGCTCGCGCGCGCCGGCGTAAGTGAGGATGCGCAGATAACTGTCCGGCGTTTCTCCCGGCGGCAGCGGATAGTCGGGAAAGCGGTAGCCCAGATCGGCCATCGTAAAGGCGCATCGCTCTGCCAGCACCCGCGTGGCGGCCAACGCATGAGGCAGGTCCGCAAACAGCGCGGCCATTTCGGCCGGAGCCTTGAGATAGCGTTCGTTGTTGACCCACAAGGCGCGTCCGGCCGCGTCCAGCGTAGTCTTCATCCGGATGCAGCTCAGCACGTCGAGCAGCGCCCGTTCGGCGCCGCTGTGGCATACGTCGTTGGTGGCGACGATGGGAGTCCGCGTGGCCTCGGCGAGTGCGGCAAGCTTGCGGCCCAGCCGCTCCTCGCCGGCGTCAAGATGACGCTGCAGGTCGATATGGAAATTGCCCGCGCCGAAGATCGCGCGCAGGCGATCGCACAATGGACGCGGATCCTCACCCGCGGTCAACATGCGGGAGAGCGGGCTGAAAACGCCGCCCGCCAGGCAGATCAGGCCGGCGCCGAAACTCTCCAGGTCGTCGATCGTGACCCGGCTTTCGCCCTTGGGCGGGTAGGGTGAGGGCGGCGGCTTGCGGCCCTTGCCCGGCGAATTGATCACTTTGAGTTTGGACGCCGTGATAAGACGGCAGAGGTTTTTGTAGCGCTCGCGATCGGGGACCAGCAGGTAAAGCCGGCTGTTGTCATCCAGAGTGAGTTCGGCGCCAACGATTGCCTTGAGCCCGGCTGTGGCTGCCGCGTGATAAAAGCGGGGCGCGCCATAAAGACCGTCGCGATCGCCCAGCGCTATGGCAGGGTAGCCAAGTTCGGCCGCGCGCTCGACCAGGTCTTCGGGTTGCGCGGCGCCTTCCAGGAAGCTGAAGGCGCTGCGCGCGCGCAGTTCGATGTACGGAGAGGCTGCCATGATGGTCATGCAGGCTTCAAAATGTGAGAGGAGCTCTTGCTTGAAGCGTATCAGTCACCCTGACGCCCTTTCCCACGGCTGAATGTGGGAGGGAGCAGAACCGCATCAGTCATAAATTCCATCGACGAACCATCGATCGGAGCGCAGGTCGCGGAATACCCGGTACACCCCGCCGTCATCCAGCGCCATCTCGTAGTAATCGTTTGCGAAGCCGCCCGGCAGGACGCATCGGGAAGTGTCGGCGGCGGCACCATTTCCATTGCGATGTCCGGAGTCGAGCGCCGCCTTCCACCATTCGCCCTGACGCCGCCAAGGTCCCGCGATAGAAACCACCCGCGCGCAAATCTGGCGGCCGCGCACGAACTCCGGCATTCCGCGCGAGGACATCACTTCGACTTCCTGCGCCGGACGGATTGCTCGCAACACGATTCGGCTTACGGTGTGTCCGTTGCGTTCCGGTTGCGGACTTGCGGTTGCTGGCGCGGGTGGCGCGAAGTCAACCCGCTCCGTGGCGTCGGGGCGATGGGAATTGGCGGGGAGCAGGGTCCCGACATGATCGGGTCCGCATAGCGCCGCCAGGCGCGCCAAAGTGGTCTGCAGGCGCTCGGGCGCCGGTGCCGGGGGCAAAAACATATCGTCCTGGGCCGGACGCGGAACGCGCGCCTGCGCGGATAATTGCACCGCCTCGACACCTTCGGGCGGCGGCGATTTTTCCAGATCCAGCAGCAGCAGCGTCAGCAGTGAACGTACCTCGTTGGTGGCGGCGGCGACGCTTACCCGGCGCTCATCGCGGCGATGACCCGTCATCTCAAGGGATAATGTAAGGTCGCCGGCGATCAGGCCGCGCAGCTTGAGCCGGGCTGCAAGCCGCTCCAGCATCCCGCGCAGGATAAAGCCCAGCGGCTCAAGCAACTCGATGGTGTATTCCAGCTCGGTTTTTTCGGTAAAGACTTCGCCCGGGCGGCGAGCGATCAATGGACCGCCGGTCTGACCGCGGACAAGGCGCATCAGTTCCACCGCGCCGGCGCCCATCCGGCTGCCCAATTCCCGGGCGTCAAGCCGCGTCAGCTCGCCCAGGCGGCGGATACCAAGGCGTTCAAGTTGAAGTTCTACATCAGGTTCGAGCCCCAGCAGCTCGAGCGGAATCCATTGCAGAAATTCGTTCTCCCGCCCAGTGTCGATAACCCTGATTCCGCCGCATCGAGCGGCCAGATAGGCGATATCTTTGTTGACCCCGATACCAATGTCGGCTTCCATTCCAACCTGACGGACGCGGCGTGCGAGCTCGGCCGCCATGTCATCTTCCGCGCCATAAAGGCCCCTCAGGCCGGCCAGATCGAGATAGACCCGGCCCGGGTCGCCCGCTTCGACGATTGGAGAGAACGATTCGGCCACGTCCAGCAGGGCATCCGCGGCAGCCTGTTCAAGCGCGGAGTCGCGGGCAAAGACCGTCAGGTCGGGCGCCACTGCGCTGGCCTGCGCTACCGTCATTCCAGGGATAACTCCGGCGTGCCGGGCCGCGGCTGAAACAAAGCCAAGCGGCGCGCGCGGCCCTTTGCCGATACTCAGGGCAAAGGCCGCTGCGCGCAGTTCGGGATTGGCGCGAACCATCGCGGCCAGCGGGAGTTCCTTCACCAACAGGCACGCGATCCGGCGGCCGGCAATCCTTGCTCCTTGCGCCACGTCGGCTGACTCCGTTCATGCGATACGAACAGCTTTGGATACCTGTTGGTGCTTGATCGGGTCTGAAGGACTGACCAGCGAAAGCCATTGAACAATCTGACCACAGCGCCCGATTTTGTTGCGCCGCAACGAGGCTCTGATCTCCACGCCCTCGAACAACGACATCTGTGTCACTGATCCCTCTCCCACATTCAGTCGTGGGCGAGGGTGAGGATGACCGATACACTTCAAGTGCTGATTGAGCTTTAAGTTCGAACCCGGCCCGGCCGGCCGCTGCCCAATTTGCTCGCGGCTGAAAATTGTCCGCGTGGAAGCCAGATCCAAGCTTAACGCGGCAAAGGTGCCGCATGCCGGACGCGTAACCAGCATCAGCACGGCGGTGCCGCTGCGCTCGGCCATCCGGGACAACCTCAGCGCGCTGCTTTGCGCCAATGCAAAGGCGCTCTCGCCGCAATCCATCACCAGCAGTCCGAATCCACCCGCTTCGAGCACCATCTCCGCAGCCCGTAAAAAACTGCGGGCCGCGTCGCTGAACGAGTTCTGGCCACGTTTGAACGGTTGAAAAAACTGATGAGGTACTTGAAGTGTTTCGGGCGCTATCTCCCGCCCAGACAAGCTGCGAGAAGGAACGGAGACCCATAGAACCCGGGCAAGATCGACTCCCGCCTCCGCCATCGTGGACGGGTCGAAGGCGTTGGCCAAATCGATCACGGCAGCGACCTCGCCACGGCGGGTTGCGCTGCTGATAAAGGCGGCCGCCAGCGACGTCTTGCCGCAGCTGCGCCGGCCAACGATTTCGCTGATTCGTCCGCGAGGGATACCACCCTCCAGCAACGCGTTAATCGGCTCCAAAGACGCGCTCAGGCGGCGGTCCTTGCGGGTCAGTTCCCGGCCTTTGAAAACCCCTGGTAGAGTAGCAATCGAAGCAGCACCAGCGGTGGGAAGAGCGGCGGCCATAGAGTTACTTTCGTATTTTCTTCGCTACCTGTCAACCTGAACCTGTGGCCAAAAAAGTCCTCCTTTTATTCAGCGGTGATTGTTTCGCCTACGCGCTGGCAAAGAATAAAAGAGAGCCGCGGCTGTTCAAGGTGATGATTTCGCCCGCACAGACATTGAGCCGGCCTTTTCCAGAGCGAAGCCCGCGCGCAAAACATAAAAACCTGTTAAGCGTAATTGCGCACCGTTCATACCAACCAGGAGGACGCCATGGCTTCCGCACAGGCAGAGGTAATTTCCTCCGAGCCGCTCAATCTTTCCATTCGGGGGCTGGGTTCGGCCTTTGGCGCCGAAGTGCGTGGACTGACTTGGGGCTCTCCCGCTCCTGATGTGGTCCATCAGCTAACGATTGCGCTCAGGCGGCATCTGCTGCTGGTGCTGCGCGGCATGCCTTCGCCGACCCACGATCAGCTTGACGATTTCTTCCGGCCCTTTGGACGGCTGCTGCTGGAAACCAGAGACGGCACATTTCATTACGGCAAGTTCAGCGGCAACGACCAGGAAGTAGTGCATCGCAAGAGCGACGGCAACTACGTGGTCAGCACCGACGTGGGCGCCGCGGAGCTGGGATGGCATAACGATCAGTTCCACAAGCCGCAGCTGAAAATTCTGAGCGTGTTGGAGGCGGTCGATTTCGAACCGGGCGCAACACCGACCTGTTTTCGCGACATGTACACCGCTTACGAAATGCTGCCGGCGGCGCTGCGGGCGCAACTTGAGTTCAAGCAGAGCATTAACTTCGATCCCAAGCTGCCGGCACCCGAACAATTGCCGCGCCTGTGCGACGCGATGCATCCGATTTTCACCGCGCATCCGCACAGTGGACGCCGCGCGCTATACATTTGCGACTTCACCGCCGCTATTGCAGGGACGGATCCGGCGCGCAGCGACACGCAGATGGCGCAACTGCGCCGCCATGCCGAACACAACGCCCCCCAGTATGTCCATCATTGGGAAGTGGGCGACATCGTGGTGTGGGACAACGTCGGCGTGCAGCATCGGCGCGACGCGATACCCCCGCGCCAGCGGCGCAAGCTGCGCGTTTTCGAAGGAGTGGCGGAGTAAAGACCATGGCATATGTTGAAGGACGCACGATACATGACGCCGACTCCCACGTGGTCGAGGCGCCCGACTTCCTGGACAACTACGTTGAGGCGCCATGGCGGGAGAAAGTGCGCGACGCCCGGTTTTACGGCAAATACGGAAGCCTGATCATAACCACCGAAGGGCTGCGCCAGCGCCACGACGATCCCAAGTACCGGAGCGAGCGCGCCGAGAAAATCATGACGCGCAAGAACTACAACGCGCTGGGTTCATGGCGCGGCGCGGACCGCGCGGAAGCCTTGGACTACCTGGGATTCGCCAGTCAACTCGTCTTTCCGACGCTGTCGATGAAGATCGGCGATTTGGAGCACGGCGACGATGCGGGACTGGTTTACGCGGCGGCCCGGGCGGTGAACCGCGCGATGACGGATTTCTGCAGCAGCGACCCGCGCCTGCTCGCGGCCTGCTACGTGCCGCTGATGGAGTTTGCGGGTGCGCAAGCGGCGGCCCGCGAAGCGATCACGCTGGGCGCCAAGGGCTTGGTGATACCGTCGCGATGTCCCAGGGCGCATTCGCCCAGCCATATCGGGTTCGATCCGGTCTGGGAACAGGCGCAGGAAGCGGGGGTTCCGATCCTGTTTCACGTGGGCGGCGGCGGTGAGTTGATGGCGCCGGCCTTTCTGATCAACGGACTGCCGCCCATCGCGGATTGGCACGGCGGCGACGGCGATCTGCGCTCGCTGGATTACGTGGCGATTCCGTATCCGCCGATGCAATGCCTGGCCACGCTGATCTTCGACCGCGTGCTCGATCGCTTTCCGCGCCTTAAGTTCGGCGTGATCGAGCAGGGCGCCTCCTGGCTGCCGGGATGGATGCGGATGATGGACGCGGCGCATCAGTCGTTTTACAAAAACGAGGAGCGGCTGCAGAAGATGTCGCTGCGGCCCAGCGAGTTCGTTATCCGGCAGGTGCGGGTGACGCCGTACCCGGCCGAGGACGCCGGCTGGATCGTCGCCAATTCCGACCAGCGCATCTGCATGTTCTCATCCGACTATCCGCACATAGAGGGCGGCCGCAATCCACTCAAGCGATTCGAGGCCTCGCTTGAGAACACGGCCGAGCCTGTCAGAGAACAGTTTTATCGCGGCAATTTCGTCGATCTGATGGGTGAGGGGCTCGCGGTCGATCTGCGATAGAGCTTCCGTACCTCGATTGTATTTTCACCGCGGCAGGAAGGATTTTCCAACCTGCCATTGCAGCGGACAGCAAATGAGCCGCCGCTGCGTCAGACTTCGCGGTCCACCTGGTCGCTGATCATGGCGGCCAGGCTGTCGCGATAGACCGAGGGTTTGAGGCAGGTCAATTCATTGTGCGCCAGCGCGGCTTGTTCGACGGCCTTTTGGCGGCTGGCGGCTATTACCTCGGGTGCACGCACGAGTTCCAGGGCGCGTTCGAAGCCTGCTCCATCGGCTGCGTTCCCGCTTTGGAACAGCTCGCGGAGTTCGAGCGAATGGTCCACTCCCAGCACCACAGGCAAGGACGGGATGCCCGCGCGCAAGTCGGATCCAACCGGCTTGCCGATCTTGCTCTCCGGCCCGACGATATCGAGCAGGTCGTCAACCATCTGAAACGCCAGGCCGATTGCGGTTCCCAGCCGGTCCATCCGCTTCACGACCTTATCCGGCGCGCCGGCCAGATCGGCCGCAACGCGACCGCCCGCGGAGAACAGCGATGCCGTTTTGAGCTCGATTACGCGCTTGTAGTCCGCCAGGGTGACCGACGCGTTATGGCGCAAGCGCCCTTCCATCACTTCGCCTTCGGTGAGCTGGATACAGGCCTCCGCGGCGATCCTGATCAGCCGCTCTTCGAACTGCCCGCACAATTCGAAAGCGCGCGAGAACAAGAAATCGCCGGCGACCAGGGTTGGCCCCAGCCCGAAGCGGCTGAACGCCGACGGCTTGCCGCGGCGCAGTTTGCCCGAATCGATGATGTCGTCATGCAGCAGGGTCGCGGAATGGATCAGCTCCAGGGCTACGGAGGCGTCCACGGCTTGGGAGCGATTTTTATCGCCGCCTCCACAGGCGCGATACACCAGCATGATGAAGCTCGGGCGGACCCGCTTGCCGCCGCCCGCGACAAGGTAGCGGGAAATTTCGCTGATTAGCGATTCCTGGCAGTCGAGCAGGCTCAGCAGCCGTGACTCGACTGCCTGCAATTCGCTTTCAACGGCCTGGGCCGGCGTTTCGGGCAGGGAGCGGGTGGAATAGGCTATGGCTTTGTCGCGGTCCACGTCGTTGTCAACAGGTTACTGCAAACAGTGGTGCCTGCCACCGATCTTATCTGAACAAATCCGCTTCCGCGGGTCGAATCAAGGTCTTCGCCGTACCCTGCGCGGGTTTATAGGTGTATCCGCGGATTAGAACCGCTGGGATGCCCCCGGCTTTTTCCATCAGCAAGCCAGCCGCGCAAGCCAGTTCGTCGGCGATCGCAACCACGGTGTGGGACAGTTCGCGTCCCCCCAGGTCGCAGGTGCCGCGCAGATCGAGCATCGCCTCCATCCCGGAGATTCCCAGGCAGACCTCGGTCAGCCCGTCGCGCCAGGGGCGGCCAAACGTATCGCTGATCAGTACCGCGACCTCGACGCCGTGCAAACGTTTCAACTCGGCGCGGATACCCGCGGCGGACGCATCAGGATCCTCCGGCAGCAGGATCGCACGATCCTCGGCCATGCTGTTGGATTCATCCAGGCCCGCGTTGGCGCAAACCCATCCCGGCCCGGTTTCGACGATCAGCACGCCGCGGTCCATCCGCACGATGCGATTGGTCTGGCGCAGAATCAGTTCCACCACCCTTGGATCCTTCTCCCATCGCGCGGCGACGCTCCTGGACAGTTCCGAGGGGATGATCTGCTTGAGGTCGAAGACCCGACCTTCCGATTTCGATACCGCTTTTTGGCAGACAACGACTATATCGCCGTCGGCAAGCCGCAGGTCGGCCCGTCTGACCGCCGCGACGATAAGTTGTGCAAGGTTATCGCCGTGCTTGATGAGGGGGATGCCCTCGAGTGCCGTAATCGTTACTGAGGCCATAAGCCAGTTTAGACTACACTTCCAGCGTGTTTAGAACCACGCCTGCCAGCGCGGCGGCGCGTGCGGGGGTGGTCATGACAGTGTCGGTTGCGACGGCCCTAAGCCCTAGTGCGCGAATCGGCTCCAGATAAGCGCGGTCAATCCGATCGATGATCATGGTACCCACGCAATCGCGGTAAAGTCTGGCCAGACCCAGCGGTGAGACCTCGTGGCCCAGGCCGCGCATCATCTTGTCCGCCGGTCCTTTGATAGTCTTGCCGCCGACCAGCGGGCTGATTGCGGCCACGCGCTGCCTGATTGAACTCAGAGTTGAACGCACCTGTGGCAGCGCCAGGATCGGACCCAGCGAGACGAATGGATTGGAGGGCGCGAGAATCACCGCGCCCGACGATCGGATGGCCTGGAGCGCCTGCGGCAGCGCCCGCGCCTGCTTGGCGCCGCGCAGCTCGATCTTCTCAACCTGGCCGCGGGCGCGATTGCGGACGAAATATTCCTGAAAAGGCAGCGGCGGACGCCCGCGCAGTTTCACGAAGGTCCGCACCCGATCGTCGCTCATCGGCAGAATCCGCGCGCCGACTTTGCATCGCCGCGCGATTTCCGCCGTAACCCGGCTGAGCGGCCATCCCTGCCGCAGCAGGTCGGTGCGATAAAGGTGGGTGGCCAGGTCGCGATCGCCCAGCGCGAACCATCCTTTGCCGTAGAATCTGGCCAACGCGCCCAGGGTGTTGAAGGACTCATCGGCCAGCCCCCATCCGCTGACCGGATTGGACATCGCCGCCAGCGTGTACGTGACGGTGTCGATATCGGGCGAAACATGGAGGCCGTAAAACTCCTCATCGTCGCCGGTATTGACAATGACGCTTACGCGATGCGGATCGACGCGCCGCACCAGTCCGCGCAGGAACTTAGCTGCACCCACTCCCCCCGCAAGCGTCGTGATGTTCGCTGTGGAGGGGAGTAATCGGCCGCGCACCATTTGGAGCCCGCTTTCCGTAAAGTTTCCGGTACAGGGTATCGCGCTCCACCGCGACGCGCCCCATCTCGGCGGCCTTGCGCTCGATGAGGTCCACGGGCACGAATTCGCCCGCGTCACCGCCGGCCTGCGCCGTGATGCTTTCCTCCATCAGGGTGCCGGAGAAGTCGTTGCATCCGGCCTTGAGCGTCAACGCCGCGAGGTCAACGCCCATCTTTACCCACGAGGTCTGGAGGTTGTTGATCTGGCCGCGCAGGAACAGCCGCGCGAACGCATACATGCGGAAGTCGTCGGCGCCGCGCGGCGGCGGCGGCGCCACCAACCCCTTGCGGAAGAGCTGCGTGTTCTGATGGATGAAGCGCAGCGGCACGAACTCGGTGAAGCCGTGTGTGCGCTTTTGGATGTCGCGGATCAAGCTCAAGTGATTGACCACGTGAGGAGGGCTTTCGACGTGGCCGTACATGATGGTCGACGTGGTCGGTACACCCAGGCTGTGAGCGGTGGTGATGATTTCCACCCAGGCCGCGACGTCAACCTTCTTGTGGCTCAGAACTTCGCGCACGCTGTCGTCCAGAATTTCAGCCGCCGTGCCTGGGATGGAGCCGAGGCCGTGCTCGCGCAGCATCCCGATATACTCCGGATACGCCATGCGTGTGCGCCGCGAGCCGTACATGATCTCCATGGGCGAGAATGCGTGAATATGCATCGCAGGGAAGCTCGCCTTGATGACGTCGAGCAGGTCGCGATACTTAAACGGCGGCATATCGGGATTGATTCCGCCCTGCATGCAGACTTCGGTCGCGCCGCGCGCCCACGCGTCGGCGACCTTGTCCAGGATCGCCTGGTCGGAATGATCGTAGGCGTCGGATTCCCAGCGCTGGCGTTTGAATCCGCAGAACTGGCATCCGACGAAGCAGATATTGGTGAAGTTGATGTTGCGGTTGACGACGTAGGTGACTTCGCCGCCAACGTCCGCCGCGCGCGCAAGGTCGGCGCATTTGATCATCGCGCGCAGGTCGGCGCCCTGGCAGGTGTAAAGCGCGAGCCCTTCCTCGCGCGTCAATTCGCCATGGTCAAGGGCCTTGAGCAGGGCCATCCGAATCGCGGGCGAAGTTTCGGCCAGCAGTGTATCCAGCGGCGTGGATTCGATTTCGTCGACGTAGTCGCGCAGTTCGGTCAGGTTCACACTATACCTCCGCCGGCTTGATCAGGCGGCCTTCAAGTCGGCTGCGGCCTGCTCAACCGTGCGCAACAGGCCCGGATCGATCCATTCATCGACAATATATTCCTTATACACCGGCAACCGCCGATAAAGCTTGAATCCTGCGCGCCCGCACCGCTCCGCCAATTGTTCGACGTGCGGCCAGGGCGCCTCCGGATTGACGTAATCACGCGTCAGCGGCGAGATGCCACCCCAGTCGTTGATTCCGGCGCGCAGGAAGAGCTCGATGTCGTTGGGCGAGAGATTGGGCGGCGCCTGAACGTTCATCTCACCGCCCAGCACCAGGCGCGCGGTGGCAATCGCCCTTGCCATCTCGATTTCGCTGGGCTCGGGCGCGTCGGCCATCGGGATATCGGGTTTGGCCCGGAAGTTCTGGATGATCACTTCCTGGATGTGGCCGTAGCGGCGATGGACGTCGCGGATCGCGATTAGGCTTTGCGCCCGTTCGGCGACGGTCTCACCGATTCCGAGCAGGATACCGGTCGTGAAAGGGATCTTGAGTTGTCCCGCCTCCTCCATCATCCGCATCCGCCGGGCCGGCTCCTTGTCCGGCGCCCACTGATGGGCACCGCCGCGCTGGCGCAGGCGGGAGGAAATATCTTCAAGCATCAACCCCATGCTGGCGTTCACCGGCCGCAGCATCGCCATCTCGGCAAACGTCATCACGCCCGCGTTGGTGTGGGGCAGCAGCCCCTCGGCCAGCGCGAGTTCGCAGGCCTTATGCACGTACTCGATAGTGGTGCGCACGCCCAGCGACTGAAGTGTTTCGCGATATTCCTTGAACGCCACCTCAGGCTTATCGCCCAGGCACATCAGCGCCTCTTTGCATCCCAGCGCCTGGCCGCGGCGCGACCAGTCGGCGATCTCGTGCGGCATCATGGTCCAGGCGTCGGGGTCCCATGGATCCTTGCGGAATGTGCAATACGTGCAGCGGTCGCGGCACAGATTGGTAACCGGCAGGAAAACCTTGGGTGAGTAGGTGACGTCGCGGCCCTTGACGCGGTCGCGCAATTCGCCGGCGGCGTCCAGCAGCAGGTCGAGGTCGGCGCATTCGATCAGCGCCACGGCTTCGTCCGCGCTCAGGCACTCCCCCGCCAGCGCGCGGTCAAGCACCATTTGCGGCACGCCACGATGCGCCCGCTGCGAATCCGATACGATCTGGGGGGCCGGCATAATCTCGGCCCCCGTTATAAGCTATCGGTTTCGCAGAGGCAACCGCCCTCCGCGCCGACGCGGCGTTGCTCCCGGCCGCCCTTTCTAAAGCCCCGTGCCGCTCAGACCGACGCTATGCGGACCGCTATCGGGGTTGTCCGTGATGGAGAGTGTTGCGGTACGCGATCCGGTTGCGGTGGGCTTGAACTTGACCGACACGGTGCAATTCGAGAAGGGCGCCAGAGTGGCGGTGCAAGTTGTGCTTTTCAGAAAATCAGCCGGTTCGACGCCGCCCAGCGTTATTGTGCTGATGTTCAGCGTGACGCTCTGGTTGTTGGTTACGGTTACAGTCATCGCGGCAGTGGTACTTCCAACCGATACGCTGCCGAACATGAGGGCGGAGGGCGAAACGGTTACCTGGGTGACGCCGGTGCCGGCAACCGACGCACTCTGCGGCGAGTTGCTTGCGTTGTCCGTGACCTTCACGATCGCCGATCTTGCACCTTGCGCGACAGGTTTGAACTGCACCTGAATCGTGCAACTGGCAAAGGCCGCCAGGCTCGCGCCGCAGGTGGTGCTCTTGGGGAAATCGGCGGTGTTGGTGCCTCCCAAGGAGATGGCACTGATAGTCAAGGGGGAGCTGCGGTTGTTGGTCAGCTTCAAAAATTTCGCCGGGCTGGTG
The DNA here is from genome assembly GCA_035262365.1 of Binataceae bacterium (SeqCode). Lineage (GTDB taxonomy): Bacteria > Desulfobacterota > Binatia > Binatales > Binataceae > JAJPJA01. The sequence continues at coordinate 21,232 of DATFSZ010000134.1, read as the reverse complement.
CTTGCGACGGCAACGTTGCCAAAGGTGAGACTCGAGGGCGCAAGCGTCGCCTGCACCGCCGAATTCCCAAAGATGGGCAACAACTGCGGCGAATTCTTGGCGTTGTCGTAAACCAGGATCTGCGCCGCCTCGGACTGCCCGGTCTGTGCGGTAGGCGAGAAGGCGACATTGATGGTGCAGCTCTTGCCGCCGGCGAGACTGCCGATGCAGTTATTGTTCTGAGGGAAGTCGGTCGGATTGCTGCCTACCCTGGTAACCGCGTTGATAACGATAGTTCCTGTGCCGTTGTTGGTCAGCGTCACTTTATGGAAAGGACTGGTGTCGCCGGTTGCCACATTGCCAAACACGATGCTGGGCGGATTGGTGGGCGGCGAAGTGGACAAGGTGGCCATCCCTGGAGTCGGCGTTGGGTTCGGTCCTCCGAGCGGAGCCTCGTATTGCAGCACACGGTTGTTTCCCGCGTCGGCCGCATAGAGGTTACCGGGGGTATCGACTCCCAGCCAAAGGGGAAGTGAGAGTGTTGCGGCGCTCGGCGTCGTCCCGCCCAGATTGGCGTTCTGGGTGATGAAGAATCCGCCTTGACCGAAAACCAAATCCGCGATGACGCTGCCCAAGGAAAAGTGAAGGATTCGATTGTTCCCGCTGTCGGCGACATACACACCGCCGCTCGGCTCAACCGCAACGCCCGCGGCGTTGCACAAGGTAGCAGAACCGATTCCACCGCCATTGCACGAGTTGCTCGTAAAGTTCGTGCCGGTGTTCCCCTGGCCGATCTCAAGGTTTGCCACTTGAGATATGAGCGGGGTGTTGTACCTGAGAATCCGGCTGTTGCTGAAATCGGCGATGTAAAGTCGGCCGCTGGAATCCAGCGCCGCGCTGGTGGGTTCGCACAGGCTGGAAGCGGTGGGGGGGTTATTCTGGTTGCAGTTACCGCCAGTGAATCCCGATTGTCCGAACACGTGCGCGGCGTTGGGGTGGGAACTCGCCGGCTTGCTGTACTCAAGCACGCGATTGTTGGTCAGATCCGCGACATAGAGATTCCCCACCGCGTCCAGGGTCAAGGTCCAGGGGCTGCACAGGGTGGCCGCGGTAGGGTTCGCCCCGCCGGCGTTGCATTTGCTCGAGACGAAGTCGGCTTGACCAATCACCAGGCTGGCGGCTTTGCCGGTAGTCACCGGCGCCAGGAACTTCAACACACGATTGTCAAGCTCGTCCGCGACGTATAGGTTGCCCTGCGCATCGACCGCAACTCCGGTGGGTGAGCACAGGGTGGACGCTGTGGGCGAGCCGTTGCACGCCACGCTGAAGCCACCGGTGAAGTTCTGCTGGCCGATTACGATGCTGGCCGGCGCGCCATTGGCGAAAGCGGCGGCGTTGCTGAAGCCGAGCACCCGATTGTTATGCGTATCGGCCACCCAAATGCGCGCCGGGCTTACGCTATTGTCGATCGCGACCGCGCCCAGCGCGGCGATGTCCAGGCTTCCAGCCAGGATCACATCGGCGCCGTCGCCGCCAAACCCACTGGCATCGACGGCGTTTCTGTCATTGTGCGCTAAGTCGGGCTGGCCCAGCGCCACGTCCGCGGTGGTATCGCCGGAAACCGCCGAGTTATATCTCAGAACGCGATTGTTTTGATCGTCGGCGACATACAAATTTCCGGGAGCATCCAGTGCGACAGCACCCGGCCGGCACAACCCGGTGGCGCTCGGCACGCCGCTGCTTAGGTTGCAGGCATTCGCGATGAAACTGCCGCCCTGGCCGAACACCTTGCTGGCGGTGGTGCTGACTGCCGGGAACGTGGTGAATAGCAGCACCCGCGAGTTGCTCCGATCGGCCACGAAAAGATGACCGGCCAGATCGATAGTCACACTCTGCGGGCCGCATAGTGTAGAGGCGGAGGGAGCTGCCGCGCCCTCGTTGCACTGCGTGGTGGTAAAGTTGTTTCCCTGTCCGAACACCGCGTCGGCAGTCGTATCGTTAGCGACTGGGTTGTTGAATTCCAGCACCCGGCTGTTGTTGGTGTCCGCTACGTAAAGGTTGTTGAACGACCCGTCAGATGCCAGACCGCCCGGGCCACACAAACTGTCGGCGCTGACCCCGCCCTTGTTGCACACCGTTGTACTGAACTGACCATTTTGCCCGAAGACGTCGCTGGCGGTGATGCTGATCGACGGAAAGAGGTATTCCAGCACCCGGTTATTGCCCTGATCCGCAACGTACAGGACGCCTGTCGCGTCGATCGCAACTGCGGCCGGTCTGCACAGGGTGTTGGCGTTCGCCACGGCTCCGGCTCCCTGATTGCAGGCCGAGGCGCTGAAGCTACCCCCTTGTCCGAAGACTTGATCCGCGACTCCGTCACCGGAGCCCGGCTGGCCGGTATTGGTGAACGGCGTGTTGTATTCCAGCACGCGGCTGTTGCGGCTATCCGCAACATATAGATTGCCTGAACCATCCACGGCGATTCCCAGTGGAACGCACAGGCTTGACGCGCTCACCCCGCCGTTACTGCATGTGGTTGAGAAGAAGTCGGGTTGCCCGATGACCATATCGGCGGGCTTGCCGTTGGTCAGCGCCGTCGCGCTCGCCCATCCCAGAACGCGGTTGTTCGCGGAGTCCGACACATACACCCGGTTTGGAACACTGCTCTGATCGATCGCTACCCCGCCCGCGACTCTTGACAGGTCAAGCGTCGATGCGTCGGCAAAGTTCTGCGTCCCATGCGCAAAATCCATTTGCCCCAACTCGCGGTCGGCGATCGTATCGCCGGCGGCCACTGGAAAAGGAGAATCCGCAATCGGAAACAAAAGCCGCTGCGAGACCTGGCGGTCGGGCATGAAACTGAACGCATCCAGAGAAAGAGGTACCACTGCCACTGCCAGGAGAGCGATTGCGGCCAGCAGGATTGCAGTTTTGCGTAAAGTGAGCGTAGGAGGCATCTTTGTATCCTTCAATTGAAGTTTGGGCCGACGTATATCCAAAAAGAAGGTGAAAAAGAGAGTCCTTTATATTTGAGATAAGTAATCAGTAAATTAGCATAAATTCTTGAAGTTAAGAAAACAAGTCATGCAAAACTGCAAAACAACAGAACCGCGATAAAGCTGGTGAAGAATAGGACGTTTGGTTTCCGACCCGATGCGTGCCCTCGGTGCTTAATCAGGATGCGGACGAACTTCGGAAACAGCCTCTTCCCTCCGGACGCCCGTGACTTTCGCCCATCAAAAACGGCCGCTCAACGTTGTTTTTGGCCAAGCGCGGCCTTTCGGTTAAGCTGATTGCTATGGCAGATGTGAGCGTGGAGCATATGGAGCCCGGAACGCAGCTCGAATACGAGCTGCAGCTCTACTACTGGATGAAGCTGATTCGCGGTTTCGAGGATCGCGTTTCGCGGCTACACCGTCAGAACAAGATTCTGGGTGGAGTGTATTCCGGCGCCGGACAAGAGGGTTTGGTCGCCGGCATCTGCGCGCCGCTGCAGGAGGGCGACGTGGTCCTGCCGCTGCATCGGGACCTCGGCGTGTTCCTGATGCGAGGGATCGATCCAGGCGTGTTGATGGCGCAATTGATGGGCAAGGACGCCGGGCTATCGCGGGGCAAGGATTCTTTCCTGCACGGCGGCGACTTAAGCCGCGGCGTATTCGGTTCCACCTCGATGCTTGGGTCGTCCCTGCCGGTGGCGGTCGGAGCGGCGCTCAAGTTCCAGATCAAAAAGGAAAAAAATATCGCCGTGTCCTTTTTCGGCGAAGGCGCCGCGTCGCGCGGCGACGTGCACGAGGCCATGAATTTTGCGGGCGTCCGAAAGCTGCCGGTGGTGTTCGTCTGCGAGAACAACCGCTACGCGTACTCGACGCCGTTGGAAAAGCAGATGGCGATCGACGACGTGGCCGACCGCGCCGCCGCCTACGGTTTCAAGGGCTACGTTTGTTCAGGCAACGACCTGCTGGCCGTGCTCGACGTCGCCGAGCCGGCTCTGGCCAAGGCTCGCAACGGCGGCGGACCGGCGCTTATCGAATGCAAGACCTATCGCTATCACGGCCACAGCGAGCACGATCCGGCGCTATACCGGAGCAAGGAAGAACTGCTCAAGTGGGAAAGCCGCGACCCGATTCAACGCTATGAGTTCTACCTGGAAAAAAAGGGTCAGGACGTCAAACGGCTGCGCGAACAGATGGACGAAAAGGTACGCACGATTTTGCAACAGGCGGTGGAATTCGCCGAAAGCAGCCCCTGGCCCGAGGTCAACTCCGTGATCGACGACATCTACGCCACGCCTACGCCGGGCATGCTCAACGGAAACCGGAGCTGAGCATGGAGGTCACCTACCTAAAAGCAATCAACGAGGCGCTGCACGAGGAGATGGGGCGCGACGGCAACGTCTTCGTGATGGGCGAGGACGTCGCCGAACTGGGGGGTGCGTTCAAGGTCACGGAGGGCCTGCTCGACGCGTTCGGCGCGGACCGCGTGATCGACACACCCATTTCGGAGTCGCTGATCGTGGGCGCCGGTATCGGCGCCGCGATTCTCGGGATGAGGCCGGTGGTCGAGATGCAATTCGCCGACTTCATCTCCTGCGCTTTCGATCAGATCGTCAACATGGCGGCGACCCTGCGCTATCGGCATGGCGGGCGCGCGTCCTGCCCGCTGGTGGTGCGTGGACCCTCGGGCGCGGGAATCCATGGCGCGATCTTCCATTCGCAAAACCCCGAGGCCTGGTTCACGCGCGTTCCCGGCCTCAAGGTTCTCGCGCCCGCCACCCCATACGACGCCAAGGGCCTGCTGAAAACCGCGATCCGCGACGACGACCCGGTGATTTACCTGGAGCACAAGCGCCTTTACCGCAGCCTTAAAGAGGATATCCCCGAAGGCGACTTTACCATTCCGATCGGCGTTGCCGAGGTCAAGCATGCGGGCCGCGACCTGTCGCTTATCACTTACGGCGGCACGGTGCAGCAGTCGCTTGACGCGGCGCGGATCGTGGAGAAAGCCGACGACATCTCGATCGAGGTGCTGGACCTGCGCACGCTCCTGCCCCTGGACCGCGAAGCGATCCTGGCTACCGCGAAGAAAACCGGCAAGGTGCTGATCGTGCATGAGGACCGCCTGACCGGGGGAATCGGCGGCGAGATCAGCGCCATTATCGCCGAGCAGGCATTCGAATATCTGGACGGGCCGATCATGCGCCTGGCGACGTGGGACACGCACAACGCGTTCAGCCCGCCGCTGGAGGAAGCGATCCTGCCCAACACCAACAAGATCGTCGAGGCTATAAAGCGGCTGGCGAGTTACTGAGGTTTGTGCGATGGCGGTCGAGGTCGTGATGCCCCAGATGGGTGAGAGTGTCGTCGAGGGCACCATCACCGGTTGGCTGGTCAAAGAAGGCGATCAGGTCACTGAAGACCAGCCCCTCGTTGCAATTTCAACCGACAAGGTCGATACGGAAATTCCCTCGCCGGCGGCCGGTTCGATCGTGCGGATTGTGGCAAAGGAAGGCGAGACGCTGCCAATCGGCGCGCTGCTGGCCGTGATCGAAACCGCCGGCGCGCCGGCGGGCGTGTCGGCGGCGGCCGCAAAACCAGCCGCCGCCCGCGTACCCGCCGCGCAAGCGGAGGCATCGGCACAGGCGGCGCCACCCGATGTCCAGGCGAAGCCACCGCAACCGGCCGCGACCCGGCCCGCGGTCAATGCCGTCGCGCCCGACGGCGACGGCCGCGGTGCAACTGTACGCGAGCGGACCGCGGACGCGCGGGAGTCGGGCGCGGCGGCGCGTTACTCACCGCTGGTGCTCAAGATTGCCGGTGAGCATGGAATCGACTTGAGGCAAATCCACGGCACGGGACTTGGCGGCCGCGTCACCAAGCGCGATGTTCTGAAATACCTCGAGACGCCAAAGGAAGCCGCCGCGCCTGCCGCAAAGCCGTCCGCTTCTGCGCCGGCACGCTCAGGACTTGCCGCCGCATCGTTGCCGCCTGACCACGCGGCGCCAGGCGGCTTTCGTCCGCCGATCTACGAGCCGCGCGAGGGCGACGTGGTCGAGCCGTTTTCGCGCCGGCGCAAGATAATCGCGGAGCACATGGTCTATTCAAAAACCCATGCTCCGCATGTCGGAACCGTGGCTGAAGTCGACATGACGCGGGTCGTGCGCTTCCGCGAAGCCCACAGGGACGCGTTTCGGCAACGCGAGGGCTTCAACCTGACGATCCTACCGATGGTAGTGGTTGCGACCGCCCGGGCGCTGCGCGAATTCCCGCGCATGAACGCCTCGGTGGCGGGCGGCGCTTCGCTGGTGGTGCGCAAGGACATTAATGTCGGCGTCGCGGTCGATACCGAAGAAGGTTTGCTGGTGCCCGTGATCAAGGGCGCCGACCAGAAGTCACTGCTGGGAGTGGCGCGCGAGATCGACACGCTGGCGCGCAGGGCGGCCGCGCGCCAGATTGCCGCCGACGAGCTTGCAGGCGGCAGCTTTACCGTCTCCAATCCCGGGCGCGAGGGCAACCTCTTTGGCCTGGCGATCATCAATCAGCCACAGGTCGGAATCCTGCGGATGGGTGAAATCAAAAAGACTCCAGTGGTGGTCGAAGTTGATGGCAGCGATGCGATCGCGATTCGTCATATCATGTACCTGGCCCTGTCGTACGACCATCGGGTGATCGACGGAGTGCTGGGAAATCGCTTCCTGTTCCGCGTCGCGCGGATCATGGAAGAGGCCGAATTCACCCTCTAACGTTGTAAACGGGACAACCAATGATCAGCGCCGATGAAGCTCTCGCACAGGTTCTGGGCAGCGTCGCACGCTTGGGAGTCGAGCGGGTGCCGCTGCGCGACGCACTGGGCAGGATCCTGGCCGAGGAAATCCGGTCTGACCGCGACATCCCCGGCTTTGACAATTCCGCGATGGACGGTTACGCGGTGCGGGCGGCGGATGTGGCCGGCGCCGCCGAGCGCACGCCCAGACGGCTTAAGGTGCTGGAGACCGTGGCGGCGGGCAGCATGCCGACCATGCGGGTGAATACCGGCGAGGCGGTGCGGATCATGACCGGGGCGCCGGTTCCGCAAGGCGCAGATTCGATCGTCCCGGTGGAGCGCACCCGCTCCAGCGAGGACATGGTCGAAATCAAGGCCGCGTCGGCGCACAGCGAATTCGTGCGGCCCCGTGGTGAGGACTTACGCACCGGCGAAATGGTGATGGAGCCCGGCAAGCGGCTTTCCCCTTCTGATATCGGAATGCTGGCTTCGCTCAATCATGCGATGGTCGACGTGTGGCGGCGGCCGCGCGTGTCGATCGTCTCCACCGGCGACGAGTTGGTCGACGTGGACCAGGCTCCGTCCGGGGCGCAAGTGGTCAATTCCAGCGCCTACGCGCTGGCCGCGGCGGTCGAGGAGGTGGGCGGCGAGGCGGTGATTCTGAAGGTGGCGCGCGATACGCCCGACGAAATACGTGCGCGCTTGTCCGAGGCCGCCGCGCTGGACGCGGTGCTTTCCACCGGCGGCGTTTCGGCCGGCGACTTCGACCACGTCAAGGTGCTGCTCGACGAACTGGGGATGCGGACGCTGTTTCATGGCGTTGCGCAGAAGCCGGGGCGGCCGCTGAAATACGGTCTTATCAATCAGCGTCCGGTCTTTGGGCTGCCCGGCAATCCGGTCTCGACCCTGGTTTGCTTCTACCTCTACGTGCGGCCGGCGCTGCTCAAGATGGGCGGGCATTCGGCGTTGGGCCTGCCGCGAGTCACGGCGCGATGCGCTTCGGACGTCAAAACCGCAAATAATCTGACGGAGTTTGTGCGCGTCAAGCTGGAGCGGCGCGGCGGGGATTTCTATGCCGCGTCGGCGGGCAGCCAGGGGTCAAATATTCTAAGCGGGCTTTCCCGCGCCGACGGATTGTTGATCGGTCCGGCGCGCGAGACGGTGCTCAAAGCGGGCTTTCAGGCGACGGTTTTGCTGCTCTCGCCGCTGGTTGGGGAGGCGGAAGTCGGCTTCGAAGAATTCCGGCGCTTCCATTGATATTGGGCGACCAGGGTGACCACCGCGCCAAAGATCGCGGCAGCGATAATTACCGCGGAGACCTTGAATTGCAGCGTAGCGACGAAGGGCAGCAGCCGGATCTGGATGGGATCGAGCCGAAAGTTTTCGGTGATCACATAAATCACCCAAAGAGTGACAACCGCGCCTGCGATAAACTTGGGATTCTTGAGAAACGCCGGCAATTCTGCGCGCCTCCAGCTACCGATGGTGGCCGGTTTGATCCGAGTTGTCAATTCGTACGGGCTGCGGCATAGATGGCGGGATTGCGATGAAACTCAGGATCGGCCAAGGCTTTGACGCTCATCCGCTGGAGCCAGGCCGCCGCCTCGTGCTGGGCGGCGTTGAGGTTCCGCACGATCATGGGCTGAGGGGTCATTCCGATGCCGACGTCGCCGCGCATGCGCTTGCCAATGCAATCCTGGGTGCATTGGGCGAAGGCGACCTGGGCCGGCATTTCCCGGATCATGATCCGGTGCACAAAGACGCCGACAGCCTGGAGTTGCTGCGCAGTGTCTGGCAATTAGCCGCATCTCGCGGCTACAAGCTGGTCAACGCCGACGTGACGATAATCGCGCAACGTCCACGCCTGGCGGGGTTTCTGGAAAAGATGCGCACCAACCTGGCGTCCGCGATCGACGCGGAGCCGGCGTTGATCAACGTCAAAGCATCGAGCCCTGAAGGCCTGGGCGCAATCGGAAGAGGCGACGGAATGACCGGCCTCGCCGCCGTGCTGCTGGAATCGGATTGACTAACAAACTGTAGGACAAGCGTCCCTTCCCAGCCAAAGATTGGGCAAGTGCGCCTGCATCATGCCGATGCTTTTTCTTTTCAGATCTAAACGCTGGCCTTCAAAAACTCGATGATCCGCTGATGCACCGCCAAAGGATTCTCCGCGAAGAAATTGTGGCCCGCGTTGGGGATCATGTAAACCTCTGCCTGCGGAAGGCGGCTTTTCAGCACTTCGGCGTTTTTCGGCTTGAGCAGAATGTCCCGCTCGCCATGTACAATCAGCACGGGACACTTTACCTGCGGCAGCCGATCGTAGCTGTTGAACTGGGTAATCCCCTCCAGCGTGCGCTGGATCACGTCGGGTGGCGTTGGCGGCATCATCGCTGCGCCCATTAAGGCCACCTGCTTTACCTCCGGATGCGCCTCGATGAAATCCGGCGGATGCACGACCGGCAGCATGATATCGATCGCCCGCTCCGGATCGGTGGACATCAATTGAAACGCAGTGGCCAGGGCCGCGACTGTTTCTTCATCCGGCGGCACCGATGCGGGCCCGCCGGTCGTCGTGCATCCCAACACCATCCTGCTCACCCTGCCCGGATGGCGCAGAGCCAGTTCCTGCGCGATCATTCCGCCCATCGAAATACCGTACACCATCGCCGAGTCAATCCCCAGCGCGCCAAGCAAATTATCGGCGTCGTCGGCCATGTCCCGGATCGTATAAGCTCCCGCCGGCTTGTCCGAATTGCCCGTGCCACGATTGTCGAAGTAGATGCATTTGAAATTTGAGAGCATCGGCAGCACCGGCATCCAGGCGATACCGGGCGCGCCGAAGCCCATGATCAGGAGCAGCGGTTCTCCCGATCCAAAGATGTCGTAGCTGATGTTGATAGCGCCTGCTTTGACGGTTGGCATTGCACTACTTCCAGCGGTTTGTTGCGAAGCCCGCGCAATAAAAAGGCACGGCCCTTGGTCAAGCCGTGCCTTGATAACGCGAGGCATCGATTTCAGACCTTCAGGATGCTCTCCGGATGCTGCTCGTTGGGATCGACGCCGGGCTCCATCCGGTAGACCACCGACTTGTCGACCTCAAGCTGCCCGTCCTCGGCCACGTAGATCTTGAATCGGTCCATCGGACGCGGGGCCGGACCTTCGAAGTTGAGTCCGCTGATGTAATAGCCCGAGCCGTGGCAGGGGCATTTGAACTTCTGCTCGGTAGCCAGCCATCGTGGAGTGCATCCGAGATGCGTGCACTTAGCGAAAATCGCATAGAAGCCGGCCTTGGTATGGATGATCCAGGTGCGATAGGCCTGCTTGTATTTCTCGCTGACCTCGCCGATCACGTAGTCGGTGGGCAAGCCGGCCTTGAATTTCGAGGGCGGCAAAAAGAGCACACGCGGAAAAGCGGAGCGGACCGCAGCCAGCAAGCCGACCAGTGAAAACGCGGTAAAACCGCCCCAACCCAGGCGGCCCAGGAAATCGCGCCGGCTCCACAAGGAACCCAGCTCAGCCTTTTCCTTCTCGCGCTTGGAGCGTTCCTTGGCCTGCTCCTCGCTGCGCCATCGCTTGAGCTCCGCTTCGTCGACCGGAGCTTTTCCCTTTGGTGCTGCCGCTGCCATTTAACCGCTGCGACCTCCGAAACCTGCTCTAAAGTCATGCCGCGCACCACGCGGCTTTTTCAATCGAATTCCATCGCCAACCGCTCGCCGATCAACCGCAAAACGTCCTCACAAGCCGGGTCTTTCCGGCGGCGCGAAGGGAACCGGAGAACTATTAGGTGAATACAACTCCGCGATCCTGCGATATCCAACTCTTCTTATACAACCACCCCTCGCGACATTCAACTCGCTCAGGTAGACGTATGGCTTACAGCCATAATGATAGCGAGGGCTGCGACACCAGCCTATGCCCGTGAAGAGGATCATTCCCGATGGATTTTTCTCTCAATTCCGACCAACAAATGCTGCAATCCACCCTGTCAGAGTTCGCCCGGCGCGAGCTTGCGCCCTCCTACGGCAAACGCGACGCCGACGTGGATCTTCCCCGTGACCTGATCTTGCAACTCGGTCAGATGGGATTGCTGGCGCCGACGGTCGGGCAGGCAGTCGGGGGCCAGGATCTGGACCATGTCTCGCTGGGAATCGCACACGAAGAGATCGCCCGCGGCGATTTCAACGCCGCTTACGTCATGATGCTGGCGGCTCTGGCCGGAACGATTGTGGCCGAACATGGAGATGATCGGCAGCGAGCGGCGTTCCTGCCGGAGATCTGCGCCGGCCGCGCTCTGCCCGGGCTTGCGGTTACGGAACCGGGGCGCGGATCGGACGCCGCGCACGTTACCATGAGCGCGCGGCGGGAGGGCGACGAGTACATATTAAATGGCGAGAAGACTTCCATTTCGTTCGCATCGTTTGCCGATACCGCGCTGGTGATGGCCCGCACGGGCGCTGTCGAAGCGGGAGCGCGCGGGGTGAGCGCGTTTTACGTTGACTTGCATTGCGCCGGTGTCAGCCGCACGCGCTTTGCGGACCTGGGCACCCGCGCGGTCGGCCGCGGGCAGCTCTTTTTCGATTCGGTGCGGGTGCCGGCCGCAAATCGGATCGGACCCGAGGGCGGGGGTTTTGCCGAGGTCATGCAAGGTTTCGATTTCAGCCGCGCGCTGATCGCGCTGATGTGTATCGGCGCGGCCGAGCAGAGCCTGGAGGAGACCTGCCAGTACGTGAGCGAAAGGCAGGCTTTTGGCGGCAGCCTCGCGCGCTTCGAGGGGGTGTCGTTTCCGCTGGCCGAGGCTTCGGTCAGACTGCGGGCGGCGCGCCTTTTGTGTTACGAGTCGCTATGGCGCAAGGATCAAGGATTGCCCCACACCGCCGAGGCAGCCGGATGCAAATGGCTGGGACCGGAACTGGCCGTCGAGGTGCTGCATCAATGCCTTCTGCTCCATGGGCATCTGGGTTTCAGCCGCGACTTGCCGCATCAGCAGCGCATGCGCGACGTTATCGGTTTGGAAATCGGCAACAACACCGCTCAGATTATGAAGCTGGTGGTTGCCCGCGGTTTGCTGGGCGCGGTCTCGCGCCCCTACTGAGATGGATTACCAGTTGTAGCCAAAGCCCAAGCCACCACCCCCGCGGTCAGAGGATACCGGAAAAATCCAGTAATGCTGCGGGTTCTCTTCATGCCGCCGATGCAAATAATAGAGCAGTTCGGTGGTGCCGACGCCGACCAACCCCGCTCCCACGATGTCGGAAAGCCAATGCTCGTCGTGTCCCATCCGGCCCAGCCCCACCGCCACCGCCGCGGAGTAGGCCGGCAGCGCCACGTACCACTGGTAGTCGTAGTGCTGGCTGATACCGGCGGCCAACGCGAAGGCGGGCGTCGCCTCGCCGGAGACGAATGACTGTCCGCCCTTGAACCAGGCCTGGACCCCTTGTCCCGCGTTCGGGCGCTCGCGGCCGAACATGTACTTAAAGCCGAGCGTGATCACGCTGGCCACCGCAACTCCTTCGCCAGTGGTGATCATGTCGTGGCGCGTCTTCTCGTCATTGGTCACGAAGCCCGACAGATAGAGAATCCCTGCGGCGGCCGACAGCGAGTAAGTGCCCGCATCCTCCAGGGCGTTGGCGGCGCCGTTTGACATGCCGCGAATCTGCGCACGCATCGTGCTGTCCAGCGCAAACGCACCGCCCAGTGCCGCACCTGCCCCAAGTAAGGTGAAATACACCCTGGGCTGCGCCAGCCAGTCGAGGCGGAAATTGAGCGGCGCGGTGACAACATCTATCGCGTCCTCGGTTCCGTTGTTCATGGTGTATTTGAAGTCGGAGCCAAGGTCGCTGAAGAGATTAGGTCCCCCCGCATAGACCGGTATTGAGGAAGCGAGCACCGCAATCATTATTGCCCCGCAAAGGGCCCCGCGACATTTAGTGTTCATACCGCACCGCCGCAAAAAAATGTTTTAGCCCGCGACCGTATTATCTAGACCAAAACCGGTCCGATGAACAAGCCAAAAGGTGTTAATTTTACAACGGGCAGGCGAGGGGCGCCGGAAGGCCCGAATCGGTTTGTTTAGTGAATCATCGGCTGACCCTGAGAGTCCTGGGGGTAGGGCGGGGCGCCCAGGGCGGGCCGGCTGGACGTCATGGTGCTGCTGCTCACAGCGGGTGCGGCAGGAGCGGGTGCGAGGTTTTGCTCGCGCATCGGCGGCTGCGCGCTGGAAGGCGCCTCTTTTACGGCTGGCTCAGGCTGGGGGATCGGAACTTCCGCAACCGGGCCGGGTGTTCCGTAGTATTCGCCCCATGTGTCATCCTCCTGGCCGCCGTTCAGGACCGGCGCCAGGAATGTCTGGGTCGCCACGTAATGCCAAGGCCGCGCCACCCCCCATTCCAAGGCCCAGCCGATGGGGCTTAACAGGGAGGCGATTGCGCGCACGGGATGGGAATCTTCCTGGCGGTATTCGTTGGGATCGTGAAGTTGCCATCCGCCGTTTGGAGCCTGTTGCTGCTGAGCGTGTAACAACGGCGGCCAAGCCAGCGCGGCGGCAAGCAAAACAACGATCGCCAAAGTACGCATAGTCGTAACTTTGTCGCGCCCGGTGGCCACTGTCAACCTTGGCCGCGGGTGCGCGAATTATCCCCCGGACCGATTGGGACCGGCGGTGGGATAACGGTAAACTGGCAAGCAATGTTGAGGCGGGCATTTCTGCTGGCGTTGGTGCTGGTTACAGTGGGTTCCGCTTTCGCTATCGCGGGCAACTCTCGAAGCGGAAAGCGGGCCGCGAGGACAGCGGTCACAGCACCCAGGACGCCGTATGCGGGGCGTGTCGTCTATGTCGGCGAGGGGGCCAATCTCTACGTATGCGGCGCCGCGTGCGACAAGCCTGTTTGCCTGACCTGTGCAGCCAAGGCCGAGCAGGCGCTTGCCGACGCCGGCGTTGCGCCGGTTGCGTCGAGCGATGGAATACAACCAGCCGCCGCGATGGCGAGCCAGTTCGAACTGCCCACTTTCTCACCCGACGGAGCGCAGGTCGCGTATTCGTCAGTGCAGCGCCACGGCGTTTACGGCATCAACGTGTACGACCTGGGCCGCCGCGCAGCGATCAGCGTCTTTCAAAGCTCTGACCGCCCGATCTACTTCTCCTGGCTGCCCGATGGCCGCCGGCTCCTTTTTCTGGCGGGCGACGGCGAGAGCCTTAAACTGATGATGGCCGAGGCACGCGAATCCAAGCCGGTCAGAATACTGCTCAGTGGTCTGCCGCTGTTCTTCGACTGGAACCAGGCTTTGAGCGAATCGGCGTTCCATTACGTTCCGCCCGAAGAGGCGGGCCCGGAACAGATTGGCCTGATGAACGTGACCGACCGCGATCAACGCGTCGTCAGGGTTGTTTCCAAGGGAAAAACGCCGTTCAGGAGCCCGGCATGGTCGCCGGATGGATCTCATCTGGCCTACGTGATCGACAACAAGAACGGGCAGTACGTGCTGGCGGTCGCCAAGGCTGACGGCAGCGCGCCCAAACCGATGGTGGGACTGGCGCCCGCGACCACCGCATTCGTTTGGGCGCCCGATTCCAGGCATCTTGCGTTCTCGACGCTCAAGAAGGAGGGCAAGATGTCGTATGATGGTATCAACCTGCTCGACGTCGGCAGCGGCAATATCAGTACGCTGGTGAGCGATCCGGTGATCGCTTACAACTTCTCGCCGGACGGGCGATGGCTGGCATATATAGGCACCACCGAGACGTCCAACACCTGGAATGTGATTGATGCCGGCGGTGGCAAGGCGCGCAAACTGTGCAATTTCGTCGCCACCAACACCGAGTCTATCGTGTACCAGGTATTTGACCAGTACGCGTTGTCTCATCGAATCTGGTCGCCCGACTCGCGCGCGCTCGCATTTGCCGGAGTGATACTCAAAGAGGGGCAGGCGCCCACCGGGTCGATGCCGCCGCCATCGGTGTGGGTGCTTCCGGTGGACGGCGGACCGCCCCACGCGCTGAGCGATGGTACGCTCGCCTTCTGGTCGCCTCATTGAAACGATGCGCCGCTACATCGAACAAGACACTCAGCGCGCACTGACACCCACGGGGGGCTTTCTAAGCGGCTACGGGTTCACGCTCAATCCGTACATCGGGTGTGCCTTCGGCGACAGCGGCGGATGTCCATTCTGCTATGTTCGCGCGCTGCCTGTGGCGCGCACCGAGCGCGGGGAATGGGGAAGCTGGGTTATCGCCAAGCGCAATCTGCCCGAGCGCCTCGAGCGCGAACTGATTGCCCTGGAGCGCGGCGGACGGCTCGCGCAGACCGAGATTTTCATGTCCAGCGCCACCGATCCATACCAGGGGATGGAGCGCCGCATGCAACTTAGCCGCGCTGCGCTGGCGCTGCTGGCTAAGCATCGGCCACGCCGGCTGCTGCTGCAGACGCGCAGTCCGATGGTCGAGCGCGACGTGGATCTGCTGCGCCGCCTGGGGCGCAATGTGATCGTGTCGCTGACGCTGGAAACCGACGACGATCAGGTGCGCCGGCGCCTCACGCCGACTTCGCCGTCGATCGCGCGCCGTGTGACAGTCGCCCGCCGGATGCGCGACGCCGGCGTTTTCGTGCAACTGGCGATCTCTCCGATGATGCCTAATTGCGCGGAGCGCTTCGCCCGTCTGGCCGCGTCATGCGCCGACCGGGTGATTATCGATACTTACCAGGACGGTGACGGCAGCGGCGGCAAGCGCTCGCGTGGCCTTGGAATCCCGCAGTTATACGAGCGGTTTGGGTACGACGGATGGTTCGAGAAGGGAGCCGAGATCGAACTGATCGCCGCGATGAAAGCTCGGCTGGGCAGCCAGCGGGTTCTATTCAGCCGCTATGGATTCAACGCGCTATAGCGGGTTGAGCACGCAATCCCGGGAAGAAAGCGGGGGCATTTGATGGAAAACAACACGATGCAGTTCTTGCATTTGTTTGACCCGGACGTTCGTGCCAACCCGTATCCGCATTACCGCCTCCTGCAAAAAGCTCCGCCGCTAAAGTTTTCCACGCCGATCTCGGCCGTGATCGTGTCGCGCTACGAGCAGGTGGAAGACGTGCTCACCGATTACGAGCGGTTCTCCAATCATCGCCATGAATCCACACCGTTTCGCCAACTGGACCTGGGCGGCGGCGCGGCGACCATGCTCGGTGCCGACCCGCCCGTACATTCGCGGCTCAGAAAGGTGGTGTCGCGCGACTTCACTCCGCGCCGCATCGCGTCGATGGCGCCTCGCATCAGCGAGATTACCGCCGGCCTGCTCGACGAAGTGGCGGCCAGGGGGCAGTTTGACGTGATCACCGACTTGGCCGATCAGCTTCCGGTGCTGGTGATTGCCGAGATGCTCGGGATCCCCTCCGAGCGCCATCGCGACTTCAAGGCATGGTCCAACGCGATTATCGCCAGTTCGGCCGTCCCGCCCCATATGCCGCGGCCGCCCGAGTCGATCGCGGCGACGGCGGCGCTGCGGCAATTCCTGGCCGGCGAGATCGAGCGGCGGCGCAACGACCCCGGTCCGGATCTGATAAGCGCGCTGATCGCCAGTCACGAGGCGGAGGTTCTAAGCGCTGGCGAGCTGCTGGCTTTTTTGATCCTGCTGCTGCTGGCGGGCAACGAGACCACCACCAACCTGATCGGCAACGGACTGCTGGCCCTGGTACGCCATCCGGGTCAGCTCGCTCGCCTGCGCCGCGACCCGGGTTTGATGGCTTCGGCCATCGAGGAGATGCTGCGCTTTGACAGCCCGATTCAGGGCGCTATCCGCCTGGCGCGGCAGCCCGGCAGCCTGGACGGAGTGGAGTTCGAACCCGGCACGCTGATGGTGGTGCTGCTGGCCGCCGCCAATCGCGATCCTTCGATGTTCGATCGTCCTGACGTATTCGATATCGCACGCGATCCAAACGAGCATCTGGCCTTCGGACGCGGAATCCATTTCTGCCTTGGCGCGCAGCTCGCGCGGCTGGAGGGGTCGATCGCATTGGAGTCGGTGCTTGAGCGGTTTCGGCGTCTGGCGCTGGTGGATCCGCAATCGCCGCTCAGCTACAAAGGCTCGCTGTTCCTGCGGGGTCTGGCCGCTCTGCCGCTGTCAATCGATTGAATCAAAAAACATCTCCTCAAAATATCCTGCGAGGCTGGCGCGTGAACCGGCGCTGACCGAGAGCAGCGGGCGCTACGAACCGCGCCGCGTAACCTCTACCTCTAGCTCTTGCAGGATTAGGAGTCCTTCCAGGGAGAGTTAGGGTGAGGGCGATTGGTGCACCGCGTCGAGCACCATCCGATGTACCTGGCGGTCGTCGGTCAACTCCGGATGAAATGTGGCGGCGAAGATGCGGCCCTGGCGCACCAGCACCGGATCGCCGCGATAGCGGGCCAGTACTTCGACGGTTGTTCCAACGCGGATGATTCGCGGCGCGCGGATGAAGACGCCGCGATAGCGCGGCGGCTGGAGGGTGGCGGCGAAGGAATCTACCTGGCGGCCATACGCGTTGCGTTCGACGTCTATATCGATCATTCCCCACGACGGCTGCGCGGGGGAGCTGATGTTCTTGGCCAGCAGTATTGCGCCCGCGCAGGTGCCGAAAATCGCACCGCCGCGCGCAATCAGGCCGTGGGCACTGGCCTGGATACCCGACCCGTCAAGCAGCTTCAGCAGCGCAGTGGATTCGCCGCCCGGAATCACCAGCACGTCGAGCGTATCGATTTGGCGCGCGGTTCGCACTTCGACCGCGCCCGGCAGGGCGGCGACGTGCGCGGCGAAATCACCCTGTAGCGCAAGCACTCCGGCCCTCATCGCCTACCAGCCTCGATTCTGGAGCATCGAATCGGGCGTCAGCTTCGAGATCTCCAATCCCGCCATCGCCTCGCCCAAATCCGATGACACGCGCGCCAGGATTTCAGGATCGCGAAAGTGCGTGGTGGCCATCACGATCGCGCGGGCGCGGCGCTCGGGGTCGCTGGATTTGAAGATTCCCGAGCCGACGAACACGCTCTCCGCGCCCAGCTGCATCATCAGGGCGGCGTCGGCGGGCGTGGCGATTCCGCCGGCGGCGAAATTGGGCACCGGCAATTTTCCCTGCCCGGCCACCATCCTGACCAATTCGTACGGCGCGCCGAGCTGTTTCGCTTCCGTCATCAGTTCCTCATCCTCAAGCGTGCCGAGCCGGCGAATTGCGGAGACGACGCAGCGCATATGCCGCACCGCTTCAACGATATTGCCGCTGCCCGCCTCGCCCTTGGTGCGGATGAGCGCGGCGCCCTCGCCGATCCGGCGCAGCGCTTCGCCCAGATCGCGCGCGCCGCACACGAAGGGCACTTTGAAGTTGTGCTTGTCGATGTGGAACGATTGGTCGGCGGGAGTCAGCACTTCGCTCTCGTCGATGAAATCAACGCCGAGCGCCTGCAGGATCTGCGCTTCGACGAAATGGCCGATGCGCACCTTGGCCATCACGGGGATCGAGACTGCCTGCTGGATCTCGCGAATCTTCGCGACCGGGGCCATTCGCGCAACGCCGCCTTCCTTGCGGATATCGGCAGGCACGCGCTCCAGCGCCATTACGGCCACGGCGCCTGCGTCCTCCGCGATTTTGGCGTGCTCGACGCTCACGACGTCCATGATGACGCCGCCTTTGAGCATCTCCGCCAGTCCGGTCTTAAGGCGCATGGTTCCGTTTTGTTCAGACATATGATGAATCTCCTCGAATGTTTCTCAGACCATGATTCCCAAACCGCTTGGCGGTCCCTGCTCGGCGCCGCGTGCGGCCAGCCGGTGGATAACCTGGGACAGGCGCGCAACACCTTTGCGAATCTCCTCGGGCGGGCAGTAGCCATAACCGAGGCGAAAGCAGTTCAGGAAGCGGCCGTCCACGTCGTGCGCCGGGCCGGGCACGATCGAAACGCCCTGCTCCGTCGCGTTGAGAAAGAGCTGGATCGATGAAATCGCCGGCGGCATCGTGACCCATAACTGAAATCCGCCCTCGGGCCGGGTCCACGACACCCCCTTGGGCATGTATTTTTCCAGCGCGCCAAGTGCGGCGTCGCGCCCGGCGCGGTAGGCGGAGCGGACCTTCTGCAGATGGGCGTCGTAACCGTTGCGCAGCAGGGCGGCGGAGATCGCCTGCGTCAGCGGAGGGCCGCCGAGGTCCACGTAGCGCTTGAACACCAGCAGTTCGCTTACGATTGCGCGGTCGGCGGCAAGAAATCCGCTGCGTAAACCGGTCATGAAGGTCTTGGAAATCGAGCTGACAAGTATCCGCCGCCCGGGCGGAAGCATCGCATAGAGACTGGGCGGCTCGTCGCCTTCAAAGCGCAGGTCGCGAAAAATCTCGTCCACGATGACCATCGCGTCGTTGCGCCTGGTCCATTCGGCGAGCTCATGACGGTTGGCGGCGCTCATTGTTTCGCCGGTAGGATTTTGGAAATCGGGACAGACGTAGAGCACGACGCGGCGGCCGGTGCTGGCCGCGGAGAGCTGATCCAGGTTGATTGCACCGGCGCCCGGCTCGCGCGCGACACTCTGAACCGTATCGCCGTACATCATGAACAGGCTCGGAATTGCGGAGTAGGTCGGCGTCTCACATAGCGCGGCGCGTCCTTCTTCGCGGGCCGCCAACGCGGCCAGTGAAAGCGCCTGCTGCGATCCGTTGGTCAGGATTATTTCGTCGGGCGCGATGGGGTTGGCGGGCGCCAGGCGGCGCGAGATCGCCTCGCGCAGTTCAGGCAGCCCCGCCGGGCCGGCATAGTCGTAGAGCCGGCGCGGATTGTGCGCGAGCACCTCGCGTGACAACCGCTCCAGCACACCCTCGTGAACCGTGTTGGGATTGGGCACGCCGCCGGAAAGATTGATGGTGCCCGGCCGCCGCTCGATCATCATCAGCTCGCGCAGACCGCGCGCATAGCCCTCGCGCAGGCGGCGGATCGATCGCGCCAGTTCCGGGGCGGGCTCGCCGCCATTGACGGTGGCGGCGGGGCCGGAGCTGTGAGTCGAAATGAAAGTGCCGCGGCCGACCTCCGAGCGCACCAGTCCCGCCTTTTCCAGCTTCTGAAACGCTTTCACCACGGTGAGCTTGTTAATGCCGAGTTTTCTGGAGAGCTCAACCACCGACGGGATGCGTTCACCTTCGGTGAGCTGGCCGGTGTCGAGTGCGATGCGGATGGCGTTTTCGATTTGCCGGTAAAGGGGGTCGCCGCCGTTGGGATTGATCCGGAGCTTCCAGTTCATATCAGCGATATATCGTAGTACATATTATATGTCAATTTATTAAGATCGATCGTCCCAAAATGAGAGTGGCTGGCGATTTGCTGGAAGCGGAGCATGTGACCTCTCCATCGCGCTCTCCTTTGAGCAGGGGAGGGGACAACGAAGCCTTGCGCGCCGAATGCGTTGCGTCGTCGCGTTGTTGCGACGCAATTATCCAGGCTTCGGATTAAGGCACCAGGAAGGCGCCGCCCGGGTCGCCTGCGGAGCTGGAAAAGGTGATGCGGGGAGGGTTGATCGCCTCCACGTAGGCGGCTCCCGGCAAAGCTCCCGGCGGCAGCTTGAATGAAAAACGGGAGCCGTCCACCAGCTTAAGCGGGATTTTTGCCTGTCCGGAGGCGTCGAATCCGCCCAGATTTAGCGCGGGCTGGCCTGTATAGAAATTCACCACGGTGCTGGCGGAGAACCCCGAGCCCTCAACGGTAATCAGGGAGCCGGCGTCACGCACGGACTTCACCGATATTAACGCGCCGACTGGCAGCCACACCGGGTTGCTGGCCTGTGTGTAGGCGTGATCCGGACCGGCGTTGTGCACCACAATCTGCGCGGTTCCGCTGGGCGCTTCCGGCATGAGAGCACGCGGTATTCTCAAGAAGATCCGGCTGGTCTGCAGCCTCGGATCGCCCGGGCCGAAATAAAACGGATCGGACTCACGATTTTGCTTACACTGGCAAACCAGGTTGAGCGCCGTGCCATTCTTGATGTCGAATCCATGGCCGGTCACCGTCAACTCCTCTCCGATATCGGAGTCCCACCAGGAGACCAGCCAGTTGCGATGGGCTGGGAACAAGACGAGCGGCGCCCAGCCGTCCAGCATCGGCCCGATATTTGTCAACACGGGCACGCCGTTGACGGCCTCGATAACCGGTTGGCCCTCCCGCGTAAGGGCTCGCGAGCTGGCACCGCTAGTGGCGTTTTGCGCATCGGCCCGTGTCATTGCCTGCGTGATACCAACTTCTTTCAAGCGGGCCAGCACCAGATCGGACAACGACGCCGGATCGAGCGGGGCCAGAAAGGGCGCGCGGCTCCAGTCCCAAAGCCGTTCTCCGTGCAACGGAGTGCGGGCGTATGAATAGGTGGCTAGGTCGGCCCAAAGGTTCCAGGTGTAGGAAAGAGGGCAGAAGGCGCCCACCGCATTCATCGCGATGCTCGCGCCCAACAGGACTATCCCGGACGCGATCACGGCCGCCGCGCGATGCACTGTCAGGCCGCGGTCTTCGG
>DATFSZ010000133.1:0-34302 GCA_035262365.1 Binataceae bacterium (SeqCode) | reverse complement strand
TTTGCCATCGAGCACGTCGAGCGCGGCGAACAGGGTGGTGGTGCCATGGCGATAATAATCGTGGGTTACTCCTTCGAGGTAACCCAAGCCCATCGGCAGCACCGGTTGGGTGCGCTCCAGCGCCTGCACCTGGCTCTTTTCGTCTACGCACAGCACCAGCGCATTGTCGGGCGGGTTGAGGTACAGGCCCACGACGTCGCGCACTTTCTCCACGAAGAACGGATCGATGGAAAGCTTAAAGCTCTTGGCGCGATGCGGCTGCAGGCCGAACAGCGCGAAATAGCGGCCGACCGTGCTTTTAGAAATACCGCTGGCTTGCGCTGCCGAGCGTACACTCCAGTGGGTGGCGGGTTCGGGTTTGCGCTGCGAGACCAGCCTAATCAACTCCGCCACCCGTTCGTCGTCGTGAGTGCGCGGACGCCCCGGCCTGAGTTCATCGTGCAGTCCGGCCAACCCGCGCTCCTGATAGCGACGGCGCCAATGGCTGACGGCGGGAGCGCTGACCCCGCAGCGCCGTGCGACCTCCCGATTGGATCTGCCTTCGCCCGACAGCAATACGATCTGCGCGCGGCGCACCAGCGCGTGCGGCATGCTGTGCGAGCGCACCATTGCGCGCAACTGCTCGCGGTCCGAGTCGCTGATTACCAATGCCGTGTTGGGTCTGCCCATCCTCCACACCTCGGTCATCACTCTAGCAGACCTAATGCAAAGTGTAAAGATTTTAATGGGACATCACACTAGCGCGTGATGGCTCTATAAGGCGCCATGCGGGTGAGCAACCGATCCCGCAGGATCAGCGTGTGAAACAGCACAGCTCCGAAATGGGCGATGAAGGCGAGGAATAAGAAGTAGGCGAGAACCGTGTGCGCCTTCCGTAATGCCGCGTACAACATCACGCTATGCGGAAGGATGGGGAAAAGATGCAGCGGCCCATACATTACAATCGGATAGCGCGCCGCCGACAACATCCCCCAGCCGACCAGAGGCTGCACAAACAGCAAAGTGTACAGCAACATTTCCGACACGTGTGCAATGAAGCGCTCCTGAGACGACATCGTCGCAGGAAAAGGAGGCAGGGTGCTGAGGCGCCGGTTCACGAACCGAATAACCACTAAAACCAGGATCAGGATCCCGACCGGGCGATGGATTGATACTAGCTGATGGTAGTCGGCGAGCGACGCAACCATGGCGACACCAATGCCGAGCATGGTCAGCACCATCGCGGCCATCAACCAGTGAAAGAACCGCATCGAAGCCGGGAATTGCTGTGGGTCCATGGTCATCCTGACGCTCACTTTTGCACGTCCGAAGGCGTGATCGCGCTCGCCTCCTTCTTCTCGCCCGCTCGTCTTGTAAACGATTGCGAATAAACTGCCGATCGAGCGCTGAGTAACGGATCATCGGACGGTGCAATGCCGACCGGCAACACCAACGGATCGAAGTTGATGTCACGACAGTTTCCAGGCGTCTCGGCCTCAACTTCGTCAAGGGTCAGCGTACCGGCATTGACGTGCTCACGATCTTCCGGCCATGGGATCGTCGCATCGTCGGTAGGGTCGCCGGGTTGCCCAACCGTGAGAATCAGCCGCCACTGCAGGGGCGCACTATGAATCCGCGCGATGAAATCGTTGAACAGATAATTCTTGTCGGGATTGGTGGATTGAGGCTTGTCTTCAGGCTTAAACGCATTCACCGCCACCATCGACCATCGGACCGGCGTCGAGACGCTGGCCGCGTTGACGAAACGGAACGCATTGAGGCCGTTGAAGGTGCTGTTGTCGAAACCGGACGACACTTCATGGCTTTGGATGATTTTTGCCGCTCGCGCAAATTCGGGATAACTGGCCACGAATGCCGCCATTTTTGCAGGATCGGGTTTATGCGTGTTGGGCTCGGGTTGCGAAGCAATCAAGTTGTCGTAAAAGGCCTGCGGGGTGTTGAATGGAAATACCGGACGATTGATCATCGCCGTCCGCCACTCTTCGCCATCGCGCAACCGAGACATAAGTCCCAGGCCACGGATCGCGTCGGGAGTATCACCAACATAAGGATTGCCGCCGCCGAACGAGAAGCGGCCGATGACCGGCACGCGGCCGGTCCGGAACACAACGGCCTTCGACAGGCGCGCTCCCTGGCCATTGCTATCGAAAAAACCTCTGACGCACACGCCTTTCGCATGATTGCGACGGAAGCCGGAGTGGATTCCGTAGACCTTTTCAAAACCGTTGACGAACCGCGCAGGTGTTAGTTCATGCGGAGTGAACCAGCCTCCCAAATAGAGGAATCCTCCGACGAGGCATAGGATAACAACGCCGATGCCCGCCAATCGCGCCAGTATGCTGGGTACGCTCAGGCGAGCTGGCTGATTTTCCGTCGATGGGGTCGCGTCACTTGGCATTGCCGCGCCTCTAATGCCTGCTGAACTAAGCGACGATCGATATATTACAAACCGCTCGGACCATTGTAACCGGAATTTCGACCTTTTCCGAAATTTCCGTTCTCATCTTCAAATGTGTTTTTCATAGCTGCCAACAAGCTGTGGCTCAAGCGATCGCGTTCAAACCCGCGTCTATCAGGGCTTTTCGGGCATTTTATCAAGTTGGCGAAGGGGCCGGGCTCACATCAACTCAGAGGTCGCCGGCATTCCTGTTGTCATCATCAGGCGGTGCCGAGCCGATGCCGTTTTGCAGAAGCCAAATCGATTTGCCCGAATTGATGAACCTGCTATCGAAGATCATCAGCTAGCTTTTGCGTTTTAACTTCCTAAAGAGGTGACCGCCTGTTCGAATCCCTTTGCTCCGCCACAAGCGCCGCACGCCTTCTCCAGGCCAACCGGCGTGGCGCGCGGTCCGCGGAGGTCTATGCCTCAGGAGCACTATTTTCGCTGACTTGCGAAAGTCGTCGATTCAGATCGAAGGCGGCACTGATTAGTGCTACATGCGTAAACGCCTGGGGAAAATTTCCCAGATGCTCTCCGGAAGGACCCAACTCCTCGGCGTAAAGTCCCAGGTGATTTGCATAACCTAGCATTCTTTCAAACAAGAGTCGCGCCTGACGTACGTCACCAGACCGAGAAAGGCACTCGATGTACCAAAAAGAACACATGCAAAAAGTGCCTTCCTTTCCCGTGAACCCGTCTGGTCCTTGGTAGCGGTAGACAAGCGAGTCGTCCAGCAGATCTTTTTCGATAGCACGCATGGTAGAGAGCCAACGTTTATCCACCGGACTAACGATTCGCATGAGGGGCATTATGAGACACGAGGCGTCAAGTTGATCGGTCTCATTGTGCTGAACAAAGGCTTGCCGCGGTTGGTTCCAGAAACGCTGCATCACGTCACGATAGATGGTGTCGCGGATGTCGTGCCATCGCGCAATAGGAGCGGGAAACGAGCGCTTCCAGGCCAGACGGATGGCTCGGTCGAGAGCCACCCAGCACATCAACCGCGAGTACAAGTACTCTTTGCGATACTCACGGAACTCCCAAATTGTTTCATCTTTCTCTCTCCAGTGGGCACATACCCACTCAATCAAACGCGCGATGTCTTGCCACGCATCGTATGAGATCGGTTGTCCGTACTTGTCGTACAGATAGACGGCGTCCATCAGTTCTCCGTAGATGTCCAATTGAAGCTGATTGACCGCGCCGTTACCGATGCGGACGGGGCTTGACCCCTTATAGCCCTCAAGGTGGCTCAGGATTTCCTCGGGCAGTTTGTGGTGACCATCGATGCCGTACATTACCTGGAGGGATCCGTCAGGTTCCAACTCGCCAATTCTTGCCTCAAGCCAACGCATGAAAGATGCGGCCTCGTCCGTATATCCCAGGCGCATCAGAGCATAGAGTGAAAAGGATGCGTCGCGAATCCAGGTAAAGCGGTAGTCCCAGTTGCGCACGCCACCGATTTGTTCGGGCAAACCAAAAGTCGGCCCGGCAACCATCGAGCCTTCAGTCTCTGAGGTCAAGAGCTTCAGAGTCAATGCGGAGCGGTTGACCATCTCGCGCCAACGCCCCTGATAATTCGAGCGAGCGACCCAACGGCGCCAGTAGTTGATCGTACTCTTGAAGGAACTGGGTACGTAATCCTGTGCGCAAGAAGGCGAGGCGCCATCGACCGCTGCTGGCTCCAGCACGAAGTCTGCGCTGTTGCCGGCGGATAGCGTAAACTCGGCAACGCCGTCGCTGCTGGATACTTGGACCGGCACCGT
Organism: Binataceae bacterium (SeqCode); assembly: GCA_035262365.1. Classification (GTDB taxonomy): domain Bacteria; phylum Desulfobacterota; class Binatia; order Binatales; family Binataceae; genus JAJPJA01. Next base: position 30,096 of record DATFSZ010000133.1, on the reverse strand, counting down.
AGCGCGGAGCCTTAGTGCCGTCTGGTCCGGTCCGAGCGATCTGAAGATAAGTCCATTTGCAACGCGTTCCACCGTATGATGAGCTCGCGCGTAGTCGAATCGCGGTGCACAAAGCATTCGAAATCTGACTTCGCCCCGCACCGTTCTGGCTCGACGTACGAGGGTGTGAGGCTCGCTCACGCCTTTCACCGGCATGAAGTCGTTGACTTCGGCAACTCCTTGCTCAGATAGGAAGCGAGACACAAGCACGTTCGAGTCAGGGAGGTAGAGTTGCTTTTGCCTCACATGGTCCAGGACCGGATGGATTTTGAAACAGCCACCTTTGTGCTCATCGAGCAGGGCGGCGAAAATTGTCGGCGAATCGAACCGCGGAAAGCACATGAAGTCAATTGATGCGTTTTCACCTACCAAGGCGACCGTGCGCAGGTCTCCAACGATTCCGTAATTTTCAATGGGATGGTACGCCATGGACGCCTCCAACGTGGAGAAATTATTCGGGCTTTACGAGGACACGGACACGTGCGTTGGTGTCCCGTATTTTCTCGAACGCAGTATCTCCGCACGAAAGGTATTAAACCCAAATTTTGTATAGAGATCTTTTATGGGAGTGACAGTCGACGGGGCGAAGGCGATCGAGCTAAGCGAAGGTGACCGAACCGATGAGCCGACTGATCGAAGGCCTCTGTTGTCGTCGATTTGAAACTCCGCAAGATCTCACGAATCTGCGTTACCTACTAGCAGATATTGCCCAGTCGGGTCGATGCTGATGGCACGCGGCCCCCGACCCATGCTCTCGTATAGCCACAGTACCTGGCCGCCGTCACTTTGTTCACGCAGACGCCCGAGACGTCAACCGGCTGAATTGAGTGCCGAGAGGCTGCTCAAGCGAATCGATCTCCCCTCGAATGGTTTGGCGCAGCTCAAAGCGCTTTCGATCAGCCGAGGTCCGTGGCCACCGGTGTCAGAGAAGGCGCTGGGGCGAAAGCCGATCAGAAGGTCCTGGACCCTCAAGCGAACCGTTTTTTTTGCTCTTCACGTGAAGCGCGTGATGTTCGGCATGGGAACGTGACGTTTTCCCGCTGGATCGGCCCTATGGCCTCGGCGAGCGGGCATACCAGCGCCACGAGGGCCAAAGTTAGCAGCAACATGCAGACGCCTGCGGATCGGGTCGTCGTGACCATCTGAACCAATCCCTACTTCTGAGAGCGACTCGCGCAAATAAAATGACGGAGAAATGCGGCGACAACACCGGTCTAAGCGCACTTGGCGATAATGCCGTCGTATGAACGCCGAGCATGAGCCCGAACATTTGCGATTCTGAATTCAGCGCATGCAATACCCGTCGCCGCAACCTTCACGGGCACCCACCCAGAGCATCAGGCTAGGCATGCGTCTGGGCATACGACCAATACCCCGATGAGTAACCTGATATTGCGTTAGGTCCTTGTGCTCCAGCGCCTCGGCGAGGTCGATAGCCCTCTACCCGCCATTGAGCATTGCAAAACTTGAAAATCTTCGCTCGTGTCCATGCGCTGCCTCGCCGGCTGGCGGAAGCCCGAAGCATCGAAACCCTGGAAGCTGTCGGGCTTCGCGATCGCGCGAATGATCCGGTCTGGACGTTATCGGGTGGAATGAAGCGGCGGCTCAATCTCGCCTGCGGCCTGGTTCATCGACCGGAAGCCCTTCTCCTCGATGAACCGACTGTCGGCGTGGATCCGCAGTCGCGCGAAGGCATCCTCATGACAATTCGCGCTGCGGCGGATTTCGGCGCGGCGGTGCTATACAGCACACATTACATGGAAGAGGTCGAACGCATGTGCGACCGCGCCTTCCTGATCGACCGCGGCAAGCTGATCGCTCAAGGCACGGTAACCCAGCTAATCGAGGTAGGCGGTCGCCTCCCTCGCATGGAGATTACCTTCGAAAAGACGCCGCGACCCGGATGGTATGATGGTCCGCCGGGTGTGAAGGAACTGGCGCCGGCGATTGCCGGTGCCAAGATCGCACTTGAACTCACAAACCTGAGGCAGGTCAGCGAACTGCTGGAGCTGGCTAACGATGCTGGCTGCCGGCGGCTGGAATTCACGGTGCACAGTCCGAACTTGTCGACGCTTTTATCGCATTGACAGGTCACGCGCTGCGCGACGCAACTGCTGATATTTAATGAGGATTCGCTATTGTTGCGCGCGGCCTGGATCGTATTTCAGAACGAATTTCGCTTGCTTGCGCATGATCGCGCGCCGCTAATCATGCTGGGTCTCGCCCCCCTGGTAATCATCACTGTAGCGGGCCTGTCGCTGGGCAATATCTACGGCGCTCGGCCGGGCGCGGAGCCCTATTCCATCATAGTGGTGGACGACGATCACGCATGGCTGGCGCGTGCGCTCGTCGATGCGTTGGGGCGTGACCATTCGGTGTCGGTGCTGCGGGTGGCGAATCTCGAGGAGGCGGGCGCAATCGTCCGCAGGCGGGCCCGCGCGCCCCTTGTATCGTGATCCCGGCAGACGCAACCGGCGCCTTCGAAGCCGGCCGCGACGTCCACCTGGCGCTATATATCGATCCAGTGAAACGGCTGGAAGCCGGGGCAATCGAGCTCGATCGCTTGTGCCGCGAGGTCACGGCTCGCGCTCACGACCTTGCGCGCAAGAAGATGACGGAACCGGCATCTCATCTCCGGGATCAACTCGTAGGGGCCTCCGACCAGATGAAAGCCGCAGCGGCCCGGCTGGATCGGCTGCGCCGGCAATTCGAACGCGCGCGCGTCACTGCTCAATCGGAAATGACCGCTCAGATCCGCGAGGCATTCGAGCGAATCAGGGCCGAAATAACCTTGCATATTGATCGGTCCCTCGCGCAGACCAAGACTACCGTCGAGCGTGACCTTGCCACCCGCCGCGAAGCACTAATTGCGGTGAATCGATACGTTGGGCAACTGCAGGCAAGCCAGCACGGCTTCGAGACGTGGCTCGCGGAGCTCAAGTCCGCCGCTGGCTCCCATGCGAGCCAAAATCCCCCTCCACCGCAGTGGCCGGCGCCACCCAGTGAAATCCATGTGGACGAACTGTCAAAGCCGCTGGATTTCGCAGCGCCACGCATCGATCTGGCGTCAACCACTGGCCTTCCGAACATAGCGATCAGGTTTCCGCGCGTGCCGGAGCTTCCTGATCTTCACTCGATTCCTGATCTTGGTGACACAGTTTCGCAAAGGACATTGACGCTGCCGGGAATCGTGGGATGGCGCGAGCGTTCGATCACCGGGGGCGATGCCAGCGTGAATACATTCGATCAGTATGTGCCCGGCTTCGGAATCACGTTCCTGTTGGTCGATATGCTCTGGGGCGTCGGCGTTGGCCTAATCGATGAACGTGACTGGGCAACTCTTGCACGGCTCCGTGTTAGCGGCGCACCCGCCTCGGAATGATGCCCGGGAAACTGATGTCGCGTTTTCTAATCGGGCTCGGCCAGAAGATCCTGCTGTTTGGCGCCGGCTGGGTTCTGTTTGGAATATCCATCGGACGTAGTTCGTGGGCTTTGTTATTCCCCGTAGCCGCAATTTCATTCGCGGCTGCCGCATTCAGCCTCGTCATTGCCTGCGTCGCCAATACCCGCGACGCCGTGCTGCCGATTGGCGCGATGGCCGCGCGCTTGCAATGTCGGCAATTGGCGGATGTTGGTGGCCGCTCGACTTCGAGCCTTATTGGATGCGCGCACTTGCGCTTGGCATGCCCACGACATGGACCATGGAGGCGTTCAACAACCTGATGATTCGCAGACTCCCTCCGTCAAGTACAGCGTCGCCTGCGGCGGTTACGTTTGCGATCGGTGCGGTCTTTCTCGCTCTGGGAATTGCGAGTTCTTCGCGAATTTACCATCAGGCGGGTCAATGAGCGGCTGCGGCAATTTGCTGCGAAGTCCACTGAAGCACAAGCTTCTTCTGGTTGTCGTTCAGCCTGGACGAGGGATGGAAGAAATCGTAGTCCCCGGGCGGCATCGAACCGTTATTCACGACGGCAGCAATCAACGAGGCCATCGCGCTGCGCTCTTTCACGCCCAGAGTCGCCCAGTTCGAGAAATTCAGGGTATTTCGTCCTTTCCGCGCGCCGAACAGATACGAGGGCGCAAGTCTCGCACTCCAGGAACCGCTTCCGCGGTCGGAATGGCAGTCGAAGCAGGAGTTCCCGAGAATTTCGTAAGTTTGGGGATCTGCTGTCAGATTGTTCGCGGATCCGGGCGCCATCGCCGTCGAGATAATACCACTGGGAGATCCCACTCCCGCTATCGCGGCCCATAGGGAAACAACGATACAGACTGTAAGCAGACGGCGGCGCCAAATTCTGGCAGCGAAACTAATACTATGCATCGCGACCTTTTCCTGAACGAGACGTGCTATAGGATCCATTGTGGATGCTGCGGTGCAGAGTGCAAGTTTTTCGCGTTTTTGACAGCTTTTTGCTATTCATACGGTGTTCGACCAAACGACAAATCTCGGTCGTGGTGAGGGGGAAGTAAAATGGCAAGTTCTCTTCTGGCTCAATATCCCAACGACGGAATTATACTCTACGAAAAGTGGGTAAATCCACAATGGGTCCGATTGCTCGATGTGTTGCAAATGAAAGTGCGTTATAGCCGCTGCATCGGTACCGAGCTGCACACTGAAGACGGCCGCCAAATTCTCGATTTTAATTCAGGCTACTGCGTTCACAACGCCGGGCACAATCACCCGAAGATTAAAGCGGCGATCGTCGCGGAACTCGAGCGTGATGGTGCCGCGATGCTCCAGACCGGCGTGCCCGAACTTGCGGGAGTGCTCGGGGCGCGTTTATGTGAGCGCGCCGGCGGCAGGATCACCAAAGCGTTTTTCGCGAGTTCCGGCAGCGAGGGAGTCGAGGCAGCGATAAAATTCTCCCGCGCCCATACCGGTCGCGTAGGGATGCTTTCGGCCAAGGGCGCCTTCCATGGTCTCACGTGCGGAGCGCTCTCGCTCATGTCCGATGAGTTCTGGAAGGATGGATTCGGTCCGATGCTTCCAGAGGTCCAGATGGTAAGGTTTGGCGCGCTCGCCGAGCTGGAGGCCAGGCTTGCGTCGAAACGCTTTGCCGCTTTCATCGTGGAGCCGGTACAGGTTGAGGCCGGAATGCGAATCCCGGACAGTGAATATCTGAAACAGGCGCAGACGCTATGCCGGCGCTATGGCACCTTGTTCGTGCTGGACGAAGTCCAGACGGGACTTCACCGCACAGGACCATTCCTTGCCGCGCATCATTTTGGAGTCGACCCCGACATGATCATCCTCGCGAAGGCGCTCAGCGGCGGACTGGTACCGGTCGGAGCGGTGTTGATGACGGACGCGGTTTTCAACTCAACCTACAGCTCTTTCAAACGCTCAATCGTTCACACCTCGACGTATAGCGAGAACGCCCTCGCGATGCGGGCGGGACTGGCGACCCTCGAAGTTTTGGAAGACGAGGGGTTAGGCGAGCGCGCCACGAGATTAGGGCAACAGTTGAGGCAGATGCTGGCCGCGCGACTCGCAGACTACGAAATGGTCAGCGAGATTCGGGGCATCGGAATGTTGACCGCGATTGAGTTCTGCGCGCCGAAACGGCTGCGGCTCAGAATCCCGTTCGAAGCTTTCGCACGGATTCATCCGGCAATGTTCGGTCAGGTGGTGGTGACGCATATGTTCCGCGACCAGGGAATCCTGTGCCAAATCTGCGGCAACAACTTCCTGGTGCTCAAGGTGTCGCCTCCCCTCGTGGTTGAAGAAGCTCACCTCGAGAAATTCGTCAGCGCGATCGGGCAGGTGGTCAAGTTGATGCACACATCAAGCGCCTTTTGGACTGAGGCGTTGGGGATCGCCCGCCGTGTCATTGGGAGCATCTAAGACGGAATCCATTAAATTGGCCTGCCATCCCTGGAAAATAAAACCTTTGTGGCTGTGCTGCCAATGCTTGTCCTTCGACTGCACGCGTTAAGTCTAGGCGAGTCTCGCTACGTTCGTGGATTATTGTTTTTTATGTGCTGGCGGATCGCTGAGAGCTTCAATGCGGTCAGGCGTCTTACGCGGGAAATTGAGTCGCGATATCTCATCTATATCCAAGTCCACCCTCGTGGATCTGAAGCTCACTTGAGTTCATGGACGAACACACCGTTCCAGTTGGAGGGCAAAGGCGCGGAAAGCATCTGATCGCAGCGCTTCATCATCAGGGCGGCGGCTTTGTCTTCGGGACAATCTGCCGCGATTCGGGAAAAAATCCCAAGAGCGTTACTAAAGGAGCGAGCGAAGTACAGTTCCAACGCCTCCTCGTAGAGTTTGCGGTTGCGCATACGATCGTCCTCCACGTCGCCTTTCAAACCCATCAGCTCGAAAATATCCAGACTGCCCACACGCCCTGCGACGGAAACCCGGTCAAGATGCCTCCATTCGAAGTCGCGTCCCGCGCGCTCCCAGACGTCCGCGCTGGCCAAAACCTGGGTGCCGTAAACTTTGTTGAGACTTTCCAGTCGGCTAGTCACGTTTACTACGTCGCCTAGGACGGTATAGGCGAAACGATCGGGCGTGCCTATATTGCCCACGAGGACATCACCGCAGTGCAGACCCACTCGTGTACGAAACGGAATTCTCTGAGAATCTTTTTGGAGTAGAGAAAGCTCTTGAAGCGTGGCAAGCGCGGCGCGGCAGGCCAGGCTTTCATGATTGGGGACTTCGTCCGGCGCATTGAAAAAGCATAGCAAGCCATCGCCGATAAATTTATCTATGGTTCCGCAATGCTGACGCAGCCCGCGTGAGAGAATCTCGAAGTACCTGGCCAGGTCATGAACGAGAACGTTGGGTGCGACGTTTTCGCTATGGGACGTAAAGCCCTCGATATCAGAAAAGAAGATCGTGAGCCGCCGGATTTCGCCTCCCAGAACGGCTTCCTTTCCGCTGGATAAAAGCTGCCGCACGAGATCATCGGGCACGAACTTGATGAAGGAGCGCAGACCCGACTTCATGCGATCGGCGGCGTTGCGAAGTTGGTTGACTTCGTGAAGAACAGACGGGGGCGCTTCCTGCGGGGCGAGGTAGAATTGACCAACTTTCGCCAGGTCGTTGCCCAAGGCGCGCAGTGGCTCTCCAATTCGATACGCCATGAACGATCCGGCCAAAACCGCCAGAAGCAATCCCGCCACGCTGAAGAGACCCATCTGCCCGACCGCGCGGTTAATCCGGTTGAAGACGACCGACCGCGGTACGATCCCCGCCACGATACACTTCAGGCCCGCGGGCGTTTCGACGCGATCAAGAGCGGCCAGATATGAAGTCCGGCCGGCCGCGATCGGTATTAGCCTGCTGGAGGTCTGACCGTTGATATTTGTGAAACGCGGATGAGCCTTTATCCACGCGCCGAGAGCGGCGGCCACGTAAGCCGCATCCGGACTGCCCGAAGTGCAAAACAGTTTTCCGCCCGGCTCCAGGATGAGTGAAGATCCTTCGATCTTTTGGGCCACACGGTTAAGCAGGTTTTTCAAATCCCACAAGAAGAAATCGACCGTGAAGACGCCCTCAGGCGCTGCCGAGTCTGCAAACCTCCAGGCACGGCTGGCCGTGATGCCCTGCTGCACTCCATCCGCGAATGTGTATGGCTCGCTCCAGGCCGTGGTGTTCGCGGCCATGGCGCGCTTGAACCAGTCATACTGGCGCGGGTCGTAATCTTTAGGACGCGGCCGCTGGTACGGGCTCTCGCTCCCATCAAGTGCGACAATATGCTCGCGCGGCTCACCCTGGCCGGGGGCGGACATGTTGAGTACGACGGCGCCGTCTCCAGCTCTCCAGACGCCGACAAATCGGCCGGTCTTGGCGTCACTATAACTAATCCAAGCGAGAGTCCGGTTGACGCGCAGCCGTTCAGCGAAGTCCAATCCAAGAGCCTGCGCATCCTCGAGGTTCAGCATGCTGCGTCGTGCTCGCAAGCACAGTTCGTCGAGCAGGCGGTTAGCCGGGGCGTTGAGGAAGTTGTCAATTTCATTCGCTGCAACGCCGTTGCCGAGTGCAAATTCCTGTTCGGTCAAATGCTCGATCGCTCGATAACTGCTCGAATAACCAAGCCAGCCGATAAAGCCGGCCGTGACAATGAGAAGTGCGGCGAGCACGAGAGAAAGGAGAGTGCGTAGCCGCATGTTTAGAAGTCCAAGTTAGGTAAATGCGCTGTTGTTAGCCGCATTTTTGCTTCCTTGACGGCTGATTACGGCCGACTGGTGTTCTTGTCTTTGCCCTCGTGTCCGATGTGCCCTGAAGAATCGACCACTGCCAGCCCATTTGGGTCCAATAATGCCAAGGTCGTCGCTACTCCGCAGTTAGCTCAATCATCGCCATGGGCGTCCCGGGTTCTGGCATCCGGTCAAAGGGCACGCAGAGGTCTGGCTTACGATATGGCGGCGGTCCCTTCAAGAGATCGGAACTGGAGGATGATGGCGACTCTCAGTTAGTACGGCAAGGTTCCCGGTGTCAAGGACGCCACCGCTATGCGAGCCAGCGTATGACCTGAACATTGGATGCCCGCACCGTCACCGGTGCCAGCAGACATCGCACCTAATAGGTAGCTCGCTTTCAACCGTGACGCCTGGAAGCAGAGGCGAGCGGGAGGAATGATCCAAGGCCGCGGCATTTCCCCGAGCCCCAACATCGGATCGGAAGAATCCTTTTGGTCAGTTGGCAGGTTTCCAGGATGAATCCGGATTGTACTCGTGGATCGACGCCGCGAGGTTCTCGGTGTTGGGGCCGAGGTCCTTTTGATAAACAATACCTTCCTGGTTGACGAGGAATGTGGTGACGCCGGATACGCGGTAGCGCGCCGGATAGGCCACCACGGCAAAGCCCTTGGTCAGTTTGCCACCTTCAAGATAACTCATGGCGCCGCCGGGCGCGTGGTTTCCCTGCGCGGTCAGAATTCTGAAGAAGTAGCCGTGATAGGGCTTGGGTTGCGCTGAAGCGGGGCCTCCCTCGTGATAAGAAGCCAGCGCCATGCGCGGACCGAGCGGGCTTTTCGGCTCTTCGCCCGCGGGTTTCCAGTACAAACCGTCGTGCTTGTCGTCAGTGCTGGCGATTCGCCGCGCGTACTGGTTGGTCTGATCGCCGTCGTGAACCTGGGCTTTGTACTCGTTTTGCGCCTGGACGATCGCGAGGCAGACGTTGATGGCGCTGAGTTCATTGGCGCCGATTCGCCGCGCCATTATTTCAGGCCGCGCTCCTTCCGAGTCGAAGTACCATCCCGCCTTACCCTGTCTGATCGGTATGGGCATCGGCCAGTTTTCGGCGCCTACGTACAAGATCTCGGTGCGCTTGCCGACAGCAACCACGCGATGCATCTGCTGATACTTCTCGACGAAAAGCTCATGCTGGCTTTTATCAACCTCCGGTTGGCCGGTGTTGAACAGGTCCTCGGAATTGGGACCCAGCACCTTCAAGGCCGCCGCCTTGTCATGATTCTTGGCTGCGGAAAATACCGCCGCTGCCGCGGCTTGCGGAGTCTTGAAGCTCTCCTGCCCGGCGCTCTGCGCTAATGCCGGCCGCGCGATGGTTACGCTGGCAAGCAATGCCGCCATCGCAGCCAGGTGAAGGGTGAAGCCGCAATTCCTGTCAAATACCGTGCTCACGCTCTGTATCCTCGGTGCCGAAGTTTCTGTAATCCGCCTGTTCAACGGCGACAAACAACCGCAGTCGTTGGCTCAACGCCGGCCATGAAATCCTGCGCTGCCATGAAACCCGCTGGCACCTCCGCCCCCATGGCCAAATCCGCCCAAGCTGCTGAAGCCGCGGTCGCTCGCCATGCGGCTGTCGCCGGCGCGGTTGAAGTCGCTGAAGGCGCCCCGATTTTCCAGCCCGTTGGTGGCGTGCTGGTCATAGCCACGAAAGTTGTTAAAGCCGTGGTTGTTCCATCCCTGATTGGCGGTGGGATGGTACTCCCGGTTGTACGGCTGGGTTGCGGGATGCTGATTGTATGCGTTGTGCAGGTTGTTCTGGCCGTAGAGCCGATTGTTCGGATTGTAGGGATGATACTGATTGTAGGGATGGTATGGGTTGTTTGGATGGTAGGGATTGTACGGATGATACGGATTATAAGGATTATAAGGGTGATACGGGTTGTAGGGATGATACGGGTTGTAAGGATTGTAGGGATGGTAGGGGTTGTAAGGACCCCAGCGGTTCGGACCCCAAACGTTGTTGTGGCTTATCCAGACCGCGTTGTTGTAAGTAACGCTGCCGCCGCCCCAGTTGCATCCCCAGCCGCCGCCGGCCAGTGCACCCACCGCCACGCCAGCTCCAAAGCCCAGCAGTGCGGTGGCCAACACATCGGTGGTGCTGTAACCGGGATAGACTTCCGCTGGGGCGCCATACACCATCGTGGGATTGTAGGTCGGGACGTACACCACCTGTGGGTTGGAAGGCTGAATAATAATGGTCTGAGTCCCGCCTCCGCCGCCGCTTTGAACTGTTACTGTCTGTTGCGGGGTAGTCTTCAGCGTGCCCGCCTGGTAGGCGCGGTCGCGCATCGTCTGGATCGCCCGCATCACCCCCTGTGAATCATTGTAGTAGGCCTCGCCCAAGGCGGAGGTCCACGACAGATTCTGATTCATGTTATTCAACACCGAAGGAAAGCGGGTCATCGCCATCACGCTCGGATCCCAGTCCTGCTTGGCGGCCGCGGAGGAGAGCTGATCCGATGTCATGCTGCTGTTGTTCTGGACGAAACGGGCCGCCTCTACAATTTCAGTAGGGTATTGGGAAGCCGCGAGAATTTGTGCGACCAGCGTGTCGGGATAGAGCGCGATTGGCGTCACCAACTGTTCGAGTTGTGCCTGCGTTGGGCGGGCGGCAACATCTTCTTCCTGTGCGTCTGAAGGGGATGCCGCGGCGATTACCGCCAACCAAATCAAAGTTACGCCTAACAAACGTGGGATTTTAATCCTGGTCGCACCCACTGGAGTCCTCCGCCGACGTGCGTTTTGGTCCAGCATACTATGCCAATGCTGCATACTATGACAAATGGAAGCGCATGGAAGAGAAGCTTGCTAAAAATTAGCCGAATCCGTTGTTCTTACCGCCTGTGATCGCCAGCGTCGTGCCGGTGATGAAGGAAGCGGCGTCGGAGGCAAGGAAAATACACGGAAAGGCGATCTCATCGACCTTGCCAAAGCGCCGCAATGCAATATGCCGCGACGCGCGCGGATCGAGCCACAACGGATTTTCCGTCTCAGTGACGATCTTGCCCGGGATGATGCAGTTGACGCGGATGCCCTTGGGCCCCCATTCGGAGGCATGCGAGAGCGTGAGATTGATCACTCCCGCCTTGGCGGCGGAGTAATGCGGCATCTCCGACCATCCCTCGATTGCCGATTCCGAGGAGACATTGATGATGCATCCGCCGCTGTCCTGGGCGATGAATTGCGCTGCCGCGGCCTTGGAGCAGAAAAACGGGCCGTCGAGGTTGATACCCAGCACGGTGCGCCATCCGTTGGGCGAAAGCTTCGGCGTGGAGGTTGGAAAGCCGGCGCCGGCGTTGTTGATCAGCACGTCAATCCGCCCAAAGCGGCTCACCGCCTCCGCTATCATCGCCTCGCACCCCGCCGGTTCGCGCACATCGCACACCGTCATCTCGCACCGCCCACCTTCAGCGCGTATCCGATCGCGCATCTTGATCAGATTCTCCTCCTTGCGGCTGGCGATCAGCACCGGGGCGCCGCGGATCGCGAACTCGCGGGCAATCGATGCGCCGATACCGGTAGCGCCTCCGGTTACGATGGTAACTTTGCCTTTGATATCGAATGGATTGTTTGGATCCATGGAAATACGCCTTTTTGGGCGCCGCGTACTCAATCTGACACAGGGCGCGCTTGAATATGGGGCGAGTGTAGCCCAAGGCGGCCCGCAAACGCATCCCTACGGTGCGAGCGCCGTGGCTGCGGAGAAGCACAACATCCATGCTGGAATCACTGACCCGATTCGCGCCAAACTGGCTTCAGGCAGGCGGAGGACCGGGGACAGGGGCACGTGAACAAATCTTCAGTTCGATCACGGTCATCGGTTTCGGTTACCTCGGATACCGGCGCTCCCGGCGCGCGCCGACTACAGCGAGTGCGCGCGTCAGTTTCAGCCGCGGTGGCTCCCCGTGCCGCGCCTGCGCCAACAGTTTTACACGGCGCCTTTGACGGGCAGCGTCTGCTGCTGTGGGCGGAGTCGCGCCTGGAATCAGCGGCCGCGGCATCGCGCAGCGGCCGCAGCAAGCGCCGGCAAGATGCACCGCTTCAATCTCCCTACGATCCGGGTCCGGCGGCGCTTATTGACGCGCTCAGCACGAGTTCCGTGGCGGTTGCGAACTTTCGCGCCGAAGCCGCTGTTATCTGGTTGCCTTCTATTGGCGGCTCGCCGGTTGCATCGAGCCGCCTCGTTGCGGAGGCACCTGACCGGATCGATCAGGCAGCGCTTCAGTCTTGGAGGGTCACGGTCGTATCGGCGTCCTGGTCTGCGGCGATAGAACTGCTCTGCGCATGCACCGGGCGGCGGACGCTGGCAGCGGGAGTTATCGTCGGCGAGGACCTCGCCTTCTGGGTTGCGGCGATGCGCCTTGGCGCGGCGCTTGTTGCCCGGCAGCATTTTCTGCCTGACATCGTCGAGGAGCAGGGCGAAGTGCTCGCGCGATGGCGATGCGCGCCGACCTATGCCGACCTTCAGGCGATAACACAACTGGCCGCGGCGATGCCTGACGCGTGCCGCGCGGCGGGTAGCGCTAAGTTCGCGCCGTCGGCGCCGCAGGACGTGACGCTGCGCGCATTCATCGAGCGTATTGTCGATCAACTGGTGCGCGACGCCGGTACTGAACCAGTGCAGCGGGCCGCAATGGGCGCAGCGTTCGATAGCGCCGACGCGCAATGGCTGGCGGCGCTGGAGCGCGAAAACGCCAGGCTCAGCGGTGACCGGGCGGCGCTTGCTGAACTGCGCCAGCGGGTTCGGGCATGGTGGCGGCCGCTCGCAATCAACGCCGCGAGTCCATTCCGGCTGTGCCTGCGCCTGGAGGAACCCGAAGCGATTGTCACCGACGCCGCGGCCAACGTGCTTTACGACAGCGCCGCAGGTAATCGGCCGTGGCGGCTGCGCTATCTGCTGCAGGCAAATCACGATCCGAGCCTGATGGTTACCGCGTCGCACGCATGGTCGGCGCGCGGGCGCGAGGCCCAGCAGTTGCGGCGCGACGGCTTCGAGGTGCGCGAGTTCCTGCTGCGCTCGCTGGCCGAAGCGGCGCGCATCTGCCCGCCTATTGAGGACAGCCTGCGCGCCGGCATTCCCGACGCGCACGAACTCGACGCGACCGGCGCCTCGCGCTTCCTGGTCGAACAGGCGGCGGCGCTGGAGCAAGCCGGATTTGGAATCGTGCTGCCCGCGTCATGGTCGGCCAAGGGAACCAAGGTGCGGCTCACCACTCGCGCCAAGGTCAAGTCGCCCAAAATGAGTTCGATGGCCGGGTTGTCGATGTCGGATCTGGTAGAGGTCGATTGGGAAGCCGCAATCGGCGATCGGACGCTTACGCGCGAAGAGTTGCGCTCGCTGGCAAGCCTTAAAACCCCCCTGGTCAGGATGCGCGGCCAATGGGTCCTCCTCAACGCGCAGGAGATCCGGGAAGCGATAGGGAGGCTGGAGCGCGGCGCGCGCAAAGTCACCGCGCGCGAAGCGCTCGCGATCGCATTGAGCGGCGACGGCGGTGATGGAGCAGGCGATGCGCCGGTGCAGGTGCGGGGATGGATGAACGAGCTGCTCCAAGGGCTGCTCGGGCACGAGGGATTCGAGGAGCTGCCGCCGCCCGCCGGCTTCAGCGGCAGCCTACGTCCCTACCAGGTGCGCGGCTATTCGTGGCTGGGGTTCCTGCGCCGATGGGGCCTGGGCGCTTGCCTGGCCGACGACATGGGGCTGGGCAAAACGGTTCAGACTTTGGTTCATATCCAGCAGCATCGGCAAGCGGCGCCGGACGGACCGGTGTTGCTGGTCTGTCCGACCTCGGTAATTTCCAATTGGGAGCATGAGGCGGCGCGCTTCACTCCGGGCCTGCGTGTGATGACGCATCACGGGAGCGGACGTACGCGCGGCCGGGCGCTGTCCGCGGCGGTTGCGGGTCAGGACGTCGTGCTGACCAGTTACAGCCTCTTGCAACGCGACGTCGCCGCGCTGGAGCAGGTCGGTTGGTCGGCGATCGTTTTGGACGAGGCCCAGAACATCAAGAATCCTGAAAGCAAGCAGGCGCGCGCAGCCTGCGCGATCAAGAGCAGCTGCCGCATCGCGCTTACCGGCACGCCGGTCGAGAATCACGTCGGCGATCTGTGGTCGCTGATGGAGTTTCTCAATCCCGGGATGCTGGGAGGACGCGCGGAGTTCAAGCGCCGCTTCCTGGTGCCGATCCAGGGCAGCAACAATCAAGAGGCGGCGGCGCGGCTCAAGTCGCTCACCGCTCCGTTCATCCTGCGCCGGCTCAAGACCGACAAGAGCGTGATCGCCGACCTGCCCGACAAACTGGAGATGACGGTTTACTGCACGCTGACGCGCGAGCAGGCTTCGCTGTACGCCGCTGTGGTGGCGGAAACCTTGCCGGAGGTGGAGCGCGCCGACGGTATCCAGCGCAAGGGGCTGGTGCTCGCGGCGCTCTCGCGGCTTAAGCAGGTGTGCAACCATCCGGCGCAGTTCCTGGGCGACAATTCCGCCGTCGAGGGCCGTTCGGGAAAGCTAACGCGGCTGGCCGAAATGCTGGAGGAGGTGATCGAAAGCGGCGAGCGTGCATTGGTGTTCACCCAGTTCGCAGAGATGGGCGAACTCATACGCCGCCATTTGGAGTCGCTGTTTGGCCGCGAGGTGCTGTTCCTGTATGGCGCCGTGCCCAAGACCAAGCGCGATCAGATGGTGGCGCGTTTCCAGCAGGGCGATCCGCAAGGGCCGGCTGTGTTCGTGCTATCGCTCAAGGCGGGTGGCACTGGACTTAATTTGACCGCGGCCAACCATGTCTTTCATTACGATCGATGGTGGAATCCGGCGGTGGAGAACCAGGCCACGGACCGCGCGTTCCGGATCGGCCAACGCCGCAACGTCCAGGTGCGCAAGTTTCTGTGTTCCGGCACGCTGGAAGAAAAAATCGACGCGCTCATTGAAAAGAAGAAGGCACTGGCACAGGCGGTGGTGGGCGCGGGCGAAGACTGGCTGACCAAGCTTACGACCGCCGAGTTGCGCGAGCTATTCGCGCTAGGTCCCAACGCGGTGGCGCAATGAATAGGCAAGAATTGAAATTGAAAGGGGCCTACCAACACCCTTATCCGATCTCTCTGACCAGGGAGAGAGTTGAGATGAAGGCAATTCCACGCAACGCGGCCGCTTCCACAGCAGCAGGGCAGGGCGATGGCACGATGGGATGACGAGGGTCGCTGGTGGCGCGACTATCGCCGCTCCGGCCCGCTGGCGGCCAAAGGCGGAATCAAGGCACGCAGCCAGCGCGGCAACTTCGCCGGCAGTTGGTGGGGAAAGCGCTGGATTTCAGTTCTGGAATCGTTCGGATTGGGCGGCCGTCTGACGCGGGGTCGTTCCTACGCCCGCAGGGGGCAAGTCGTGAAGCTCGAGATAACCCCAGAAGCAGCCAACGCCGTGGTGCAAGGATCGCGGCTCGATCCGTACCAGGTGAGAATCTCACTCAACAAAATCGAATCGAAGCAGCGTGCCGCGCTCGGCGAGGCGCTCGCCGCCGACATGTCGATAGCGGCGAGGATGGTCGGCGGCCATTTGCCGCCCGAAATCGAGCAATGTTTTGAGCGGGCCGGTGCACCTCTGTTCCCGCAACGCTTCCAAGACCTGATCACCTGGTGCAGTTGTCCCGATTCATCCAATCCTTGCAAACATATCGCGGCGGTATATTACATCCTGGCCGAGGAATTCGACCGTGACCCGTTTGCGCTGCTGGCGCTGCGCCGACTGAGCCGTGAGGAGTTCATGGAGTTACTGAGCGCTGCCGCGCCGGACAGCGAGGCCGCCCAGGACACAAGCATAGAAACCACCCTCAAGGCGCAACCGCTGGCATCGCACTCCGAGAGCTTCTGGCGCGCTGCACGCCTGCCTGATCTGACTTGCGGCGAAATCGCGCCGGGCGAGGAAGCGGCACCGGTAGCCCGCCGCCTGGGCGCGTTTCCGTTGTGGCGCGGCAGTGCCGATTTCCTGGCCGAGGTCGGTCGTCTGTCGCGCGCGGCCGCCGCGCGCGCAATTGACATCCTTGCGGGCGACGTGAAATGAGGCCTAGCAGGACAAAGCTTCACGCGCCCTCGACCTCACTCCGGTGGCTGCAGGGTAAACCATCGCGGACCGGCTATTGGGTCAGTTCGATTTCTTTCACAACACGTCCAATTTTGTCGCCTGCCGAAAAGCTGGACCGCAGCAAAGCTCGGATATCATTGCCTCTCCGCCGCCAGGTGAATCGGTTTGACAAACTTCAGCGTCATCCGATCGCTTTCGCCGATCGCCAGGTACTTGTTGCGATCGACATTGCCCATCCGCAGCGTTGGCGGCAGAGTCCACACACCTTTGGGATAGTCCTTGGTGTCCTTGGGGTTGGCGTTGATCTCAGATTTCGACATCAGGTGAAAGCCGGCCTTCTCCGCCATGCCGATTACGTAGTCCTGCCTTACGTAGCCGTTGGAGCCCTTGGGGTCCTGTGGCAGTTTCGGGTTGCCGCGATGTTCCTCGACGCCGAGAATGCCGCCCGGCTTGAGCGCCTTGTACATCGCCTTGAAGACCTCCGGAGCGAACCCGCCCATTAACCAGTTGTGCACGTTGCGAAACGTCACCACCATGTCGGCGGAGCCCGCGGGCGCTACCTCGTAATGGTCGGGCGGTCCTAATTGGGTTATGGTCACGTCGCCATACAGCTTGGGATCACCGGCGATCTTCTTGCGGTACGCGTCGGAGCGCGGACCCGGCGGCACGGCGGTGTACAACTTGCCGTTAGCTTCCAGGTACGGAGCCAGGATGTCGGTGTACCATCCGGCTCCCGGCCAGATTTCCACCACGGTCATGTCGGGCTTTATACCGAAGAATTGCAGGGTTTGCATCGGATGGCGGTAGCGGTCGCGCGCCCGCTCCTGCGGCGGACGCGCGGGATCATCGACGGCCGCCTTAAGTGCCGCTGCGCGGCTAGCCTGCTTGGCCGTTTCGGCGCGCGGCGCGGTGGTTTGCAGCGCGAACAGAATTAGAAAGGCGCAGGCCACGGCAAGTCGGACTGCGGAGGCGGGAAACAACGGGCGTGCCTTTTCCATGGCTTCAAGTTTGGATTGAATTAGCCCGCGATGCGAGTGGATTGCGGTTAAAGCGCCGCGTGCCTCTCGCGCCGACCCTTTAAGCCGCCATCCAACTGAGCTACCTTGCCGATGCGGAAAGGAGGGCGCCGATGACGAAACCGCTTGAGGGCTACAAGGTTATCGAGATTGCGCAGGAGATCCAGGGACCCTTCGCCAGCATGCTGCTCGCGTACATGGGCGCCAGCGTGGTCAAGGTCGAGCATCCCGCCAGCGGCGATCTGAGCCGCTGGATGCTGACCTCTCTGATCGGCGGACCCGAGGTCAACAATCCGCAAGTGTCGCATTACTTTATCGCGATGAACCAGGCCAAACGCAGCATCACGCTCGACCTGAAAAAGCCCGCCGCCGTTGAGGTGGTGCGCCGCATGGCGTCGTCGTACGACGTGCTGGTCACCAATTACCGCCCCGGCGTGCTCGACCGCCTGGGCCTGGGCTACGAAGAACTGTTGCGCATCAATCCTAAGATCGTTTACGCGCAGGGAAGTTCGTGGGGACCGAAGGGACCATGGGTCAGGCGTCCCAGCCGCGATACGCTGGCACAGGCGGCCAGCGGCCTGATGGGCAAGACGGGGATGCCGGAGGATCCGCCATTGCCCGCCGGTATCATGGCCGCGGACCATTCTGGCGCGATCAGCCTGGCGGCGGGAATCTTCGCGGCGCTGCTGGGACGCGAGCGCACCGGGAAGGGACAGAAAGTGGACGTCTCTATCTACGGCACTCTGTTGGCGATGCAGGGATTCGAGATCAATTATGCGTCGATTTCGGGCCGCGAGCCGGGACGTGCCGGCCGCAGCCATGCCTTCCTGCAGGGCGTGTGGGGAGCATTTCGAACCGCCGACGGTTATTTGTGCCTGGCCGGCGTCGATGACGGGCGATGGCCGCGCTTTTGCCGCATCCTTGGAATCGAGCATCTGGAGAACGCGCCGGGCTTCGACAATATCGGGCGCAACGTGCATGGCGAGCGGGTGCGCGCGGAACTCGACAAGGTTTTCCCGACCCGCACAACTGCGCAATGGCTGGCTGATCTCAACGCGGCCGATATCCTGGTCACGGAAGTGGCCGACTATAACTCGGTGCTCAACAGCGAGCAGGCGCGCGCGAACGGCTATATCCGCGACCTGCAGCATCCGACCGCCGGCACGGTCAAGATCTCCGGCACTCCGATCATCATCAACGAAGAAGTTGAGTCCACCGCCGTGATGCCGCCCGAACTGGGCCAGCATACCGAGGAAGTGCTGCTCGAACTCGGCTACAGCTGGGAGGAAATCGATAAGCTCCGCAACGCGCAGGTGATTTGAGGGCGCACGGAAACGGGAGGTCTTGTGAAGCTTGCTGGAAAAGTCGCCGTGATTACCGGGGCGGGATCGGGAATCGGCCGCGGCTCGGCGCTGATGTTTGCCAGGGAAGGGGCCCGCATCGTCGTAGTCGATATCGATGAAAAATCGGCGGCCGAGAGCGTGGATCAAATCAAAGCCCAGGGGGGCGAGGCGCTCGCGATTACCGCCGACGTATCAAAACCCGATGACGCGAAAGCGATGGTGGACGCGGCGCTGAAGCGATGGGGCGCTGTTGACATCCTTTACAACAACGCCGCCACCGAGGGTCCGATCTGCTTTGCCGCGCAGCTTAGCGTCGAGCAGTTCGATGAAGTCATCGGCATCAACCTGCGCGGCACATGGCTGGGGATGAAGTACGCGCTGCCGGCAATGATGGCGCGGCGCAGCGGGTCAATCCTCAACGTGGGGTCGCTGGCGGGACTGCGGGCGACGCCGGGCGGTGCCGCGTATTGTGCCTCCAAGTTCGCCGTGGTCGGCATCACGCAGGCAGTTGCGATCGAGTACGGCAAGTACAACATCCGCGCCAACTGCATCATCCCGGGATGGATCGAAACCCCGATGGTGCATCGCCTGTTCGGCGGAACATTGCCCGAAAGCAGCGTCACGGCGCCGCCGCTGCGCCGTATCGGGCAGCCTGAAGATGTGGCCAAGGCGGCTTTGTTCCTGGTCAGCGAAGACGCCAACTATATAACGGGAACGGTTTTCACCGTGGACGGCGGGATAAACGCCGGCGACCGCGGTCCCTAACCTGCGAGGGGAAACAATGGGCAGACTTGATAACAAAGTGGCGGTGATAACGGGCGGCGCCAGCGGCATGGGGCGGGCGATCGGGAATCGATTCGTGCGCGAAGGCGCGGCGGTGGTGCTGGCGGACCTCAACGAAAAGGGCGGCGTGGAAGTCGTCGCGGAGTGCGCCGCGGCAGGCGGCAAAGCCGTCTTTCAGCAGGCCGACGTGGCCAGCGAATCCGAGGTCAAAAACGCCGTCGCCCGCGCGGTCAAAGAGTTCGGCCGCCTCGACATCATGGTTAACAACGCGGGCGTTGGCGGCGCGATGGGCCGGCTGGAGAACGTCAGCGTCGAAGATTGGGACCGTACGCAGGCGGTCCTGCTGCGCGGCGTGTTCCTAGGGATGAAGCATGCGATCCCCGAGCTGCGCCGCTTCGGCGGAGGCTCGATCATATCAACCGCGTCGATTGCGGGTATTTCCGGCGACTTCGGACCGCATCCCTACAGCGCGGCCAAGGCCGGAGTGATCAATCTGACCCGCAGCGCCGCCGCCGAACTTGCGATCGACAGGATCCGGGTCAACGTCATCTGCCCGGGCGGGATCAAGACCCCGATGTTTATCGGCGGCGGCGGCTTTGGGCATGACGACGCGACGATCGAGGCCACCATGGCCAAGCTGCAGCCGATCCGCCGCGCAGGACGGGCGGAAGATATCGCCGCGATGGCGCTGTTCTTGGCCAGCGACGAGTCGGAATGGATTACCGGCGCGGTGATGGTGGTCGACGGCGGCGCCCTGGTGGCGCATCGCAACGCGATTTCAGCCGCCGCCACCGGCAGCGGCTACGCCGGCCCGTCATTCCAACGCAGGTAGCGTCCGCGCGGATATGTTTTCCTTCAATGCTGTGCGAAACGCCGCTGGGAAAGAGCGAACGATTAGTGGTCCGAACGTGCAACCTCCCCCGCACTCTCTCTCCCGGGACAAGCAGAGGGTTCAGAAGGCCTTCTGTGCCAATGACTTGGAGGAGAAGTGCGAATTGTCAGGGCTATGCGTCATTCGCAATCATCAAAATCGCAAGGGTTGTTTAACCTTCCGCCCGACCAGGTGAGCGTGATTCATTTTGTCTTAGGAGTGGGCCGGGGGTCCTGCCTGCCATTCCTTTCGTAGGTCAGACTAATGCGGGCAGGGGCGCCCGCCCCACTCCAGACTCCAGATGGCGGATTCACATTCCAGATGCCCAGTGTCTGCTCAAGCACTCCCGCCTGAAGACTTGTTCTCCTCAGCCACCATCGCTGCAAACGTCCGGCCGGTGTGCAGCGTGACGTACTTCTCAGGCACAATTCGAATAACTTCCCGCGAAGCCGTGTTGAGATGACTTAGATAGCGCTCGCGCATTTCGCCCTGCACGCCGACGCCGTCGGCCATCGCGTTGAGTACGCGCCGCTTCAAAGCAGTGTCGTTTTCGAAAATCACGCGCCCGAGCACGGTCACGCCGCCCTTCAGGGGAACCTCGAACACCAGCGTAGTGCGAGGATCGCGGCGCCACGCGACATTCTTGCCGCGGTCCGAGGTGGACGTCACGTAGATTTCGCCGTCCAGCATGACGCTCTGCACATAGGCGCCCGCAGGGTGGCCGTCGCGCCGGCACCAGGTCACCGTGCAGCCAGACGCCTCCTTGATGACCTCGGTGGTTTCCTCGCGCGTCATCCGAAACGGATCGAGCTTTTCCACGATGTCAGCTCACCATCGCCACGCCGACCTTGCCGGTGTGCAAGGTGACATATTTTTCCGGCACCAGGCGCATCACTTCGCGTCCGCGCGTGTTGATATGCGCGATGAAGCGCTCGCGGTTCGCTCCCGTCATTCGCACGGCGTCGGCCATCGCGTTATAAATCCGCATCTTGACGGCGGGGTCCTTCTCAAACACAACCTTGCCGATGGCGGTGACGCCGCCCTTACCCGGCACGTCAAAGACCCATGCCGTTCGCGGGTCGCGCCGCCACGCCTTGTTCTTGCCGCGGTCGTCGGTCGAAGTGGTGTAGACCTGCCCGTCCACGACCACAATTTGTACATAGGCCCCGGTGGGATGCCCGTCGCGGCGGTTCCATGTGACGGTGCCGCCGCCCGCTTCCTTGATCACCTGCGCGGTTTCCTCCTCCGTAAGTTTGAACAGTGCCAGATTTTCCATCGGCTCTTCTGCCATTGCCTTCATCTCCTTAGGACGAATTTCCAATTCGCCGCCGTGTTGCTGGCCGCGGCGGGATGGCCCTTTACCATGGCGCAAACCGATAAATTTGAAAATGTGTAGCGAAACCTTTCCTGCACGAGTGCTCTTTCCAGGTCCGCCCCTATCTTAATAAGATAGTCGGTAAAGTATGGGCAGAATTACTGTTTGTTTTGCGGTGGCCGCGCTGGTGGTGGGGGCTGGATTGGCGCGGGGCGAAGGGCCAGCGCCCAAGCCTTCGCAGCCAGTATCGGTGCCGGTGCGGCACGAGATCTCCGGCGACCGCTTTCAATACGAGGTGAGCGACGACGATACCTCGCGCTCCATTGCGGCGCGATTCGGCGAACCGGACACCATAATCCTGCTGAATGGGGGCGAGCCGGAACCGGGCGCGAAAATCGATGTCGATAACCGGCACGTTGCCGCGGCTGAAACCGCGGACGGCGTCGTGATCAACGTCCCCCAGCGGATGCTGTTCGTGTTTCGCGACGGCCATCTGGCCGCGGCATGGCCGGTCACAGTCGGCCGGCCCGACTGGCCCACGCCGCTGGGTAGCTTTTACGTCGCCTCACGCCAGACCAACCCGACCTGGCACGTTCCACCCGCAATCCGCGAGGAGATGGAGGAGGAAGGAATCGATCCGGGCGACGTGGTCCAACCAGGGCCGAGGAATCCGCTGGGCAAGAGCTGGGTCGGGCTGGACCATGGCGGTATCGGGATCCACGGGACCAATCGGCCGCTGAGTATCTTTCTGTTCGGCTCGCACGGCTGTGTGCGGCTCAATCCCGCGGACGGTACGAAACTCCTGCACATGGTCAGCCCGAACGAACCCGTGGAAATCATTTACCAACCGGTGGCGCTTGCGGTGCTGAGCGACGGGCGCATCTTTCTTGAGTCTGATTCCGATCCGTATGGGAGCGGCCGGCCGCATTTCGACGATGTGCGTCGGGCGGCGCGGGCTGCCGGGGTTGAAGACAAGATCGACTGGGAGCGCGCCTCGCATGCGCTCGCGATGGTTGAAGGCGTCGCACGGCGGATCGACAAGGGCGCAGGGCCGGCGGCAAGTCGATCGAGCTGAGAGTGCCGCGATTGCGGCCTAGCTCACTTGGGCGTTCGTAAACGTCGCAGC
Organism: Binataceae bacterium (SeqCode); assembly: GCA_035262365.1. GTDB lineage: Bacteria > Desulfobacterota > Binatia > Binatales > Binataceae > JAJPJA01. The sequence continues at coordinate 7,327 of DATFSZ010000133.1, read as the reverse complement.
GAATGCTCTTACAACACTGTCGAAGGCGCCCGACTGGTCAGCATTAGTCGCACTGAGTCGAAGCTGTGAGGTAATTCTCACATTACTGCCGACGGCTTGATTGCTGGAACTCAGGCCGCAATCCAAAAGCATTGCCGCGCAGGCCGCAGCGTCAGCTCCGGATATTAACTTGCTGATTCCCGCGTTTGGCGGATCCTCCGGCGGTATAGGCGCGAGGAGTGTTCCCATGTCAAAAAAGCCAGGAGTTGAATCGCTAACGATCACCCCGTACTGTTCAGTGGTCGCTTGGATCACGGCATCAAGGGCGCTCTTCTGGCTGGGAGTGATGACATTGAGCTGCCCTATTACAAAAATCCAATTGGTGAAGCCCGCGGTCGTCAGATCGTGCGGTGGGTAATCGAGGAAGAACAAGCCGGCATTGTAAAGGCAGCTAGTACATTTGGCGGAATCAATTCCCTTCAGTACTTTGAATATCATCGGAACGTCTCCTGAGCGGCTCGCTCAAAGTCAATTCGGTTTACGCCGGTAACTCTGCCAGCCTGCAAATACTCCGCAGTCAGGACGCGCCTAACTGCTGCAATTGTTTGAAGACGTGATTGCGGCGCTCGGACGCCTCCTGCAGAGTTTTTTTGGCCGCGTCGAGATCTTTTTTGATGACGGCCAGGGCTTGCTCGCATTGCTGCGCTGAGTTGGCTGGTCTTTTGGCCTCGCTCTTGGCTGCGGTCACGCCGAACGCCAAAAACCTGATTTCATCGTCGAATGCCACCTGGGCGCCGGCGTCTTTTAAATTGCCGCGAAAGTTGAGGAGTTCGTTGTGTTTGTTTTGCGCCTGCTTACATGCCTCGTCAGCAGCCTGCTTTGCGGCTTGGGCTCTCTGGAACTCGGCCTGGGTATGTATCAGGTTGGCTTCGAGTTCGCTCACACGCTGTTCGCATTCGTTACACAGGGTATTCAAGCGGGTGAAGGCGGCATTAACGGTTCGCATCAGGGTTTCACTTGCAGGCGCCATTTTAGAATTCGCTCCCCTCTTTTTGAAGATAATTGCGGACATTAGCATCTCGCGTTCAGGTTCGTCGATGATTATTCGCCTGGCTGTAGAGAGACCTCCGAGGACAGTTCCGTTCTCTGATTTAACCTTACCCTTGACCGCATAGCCCGCACCTCGTATCGAAAGGCGATGGATCTGAATTTCACCGAAGAAGAGGAACGCTACCGGCTGCGCGTCCGTGAGTTTCTGAAGGACAATCTGCCGGCGGGCTGGGGCACTGCCGGTTATGAACTTCCCAAAGGGCCCGCGCTGGTGGAAATGCTGCGCGACTGGCAGCGGCGGATGCTCAAGCATGGCTTCGTGGCGATGGCGTGGCCCAGGGAATACGGCGGGCAGGGCGCCAGCGCCGTGGAGATGGCGATCTTCAACGAGGAATGCGCGCGGGTGCGCGCACCGGGTGTGCTCAATGCGCTCGCCATATCGCAGGTCGGCCCCACCATCATCCAGCACGGCACCGAGGCGCAGAAGGGCCGCTTTCTGACCGCGATCGTCAACGCCGACGAAATCTGGTGCCAGGGTTTTTCCGAGCCCAACGCCGGTTCCGATCTCGCCTCACTACGCACGCGCGCCGACCTGGTCGGCGATGAATTCATCGTCAACGGCCAGAAGATCTGGACTTCTTACGCGCAGTACGCGGACTGGTGCTACCTGATGGTTCGCACCGACCCGGATGTTCCCCGCCATCGCGGGCTCAGCTATCTGCTGGTCGACATGCAGACCCCCGGCATCACGGTCAAGCCGCTGCGGCAGATGCATGGCGGGCAGGACTTCAACGAAGTGTTCTTCGACAATGTGCAGGTGCCGCGGCAAAACCTGCTGGGAGCGCTTAACGACGGATGGCGCGTCAGCATGACGACACTGGCCAACGAACGCGGCACCAGCGCGCTGTCGCAGTACGTGCGCTACGAGCAGATCTTCAATGACCTGGTGCAACTTGCCCGTGCCTCGCGGCGCAACGGACGTCCGGCGCCGCAGAGTTCGATGGTTCGCCAGGAGCTGGCGCGCCATTACGTAGATTTGCAGGGATTCAAATACAACTGCTTTCGGGTGTTTTCTGCGATCATCAACGGCGGCACTCCGGGCGGCGAGGGTTCGATTCTGAAGCTCCTGTGGTCGGAGCTTAACCAGCGCATGCAGGAGACCGCGATGTCCCTGGAAGGGCCGGCCAGCCAATTGATCGCGCAATCCGAGCGCGTAATCGAAGGCGGCCGCTGGCAGGTTTCGTTTTTGCGTTCGCGGGCGAATACGATCGAAGCCGGCACGTCGGAGATTCAGCGCAATATCGTATGCGAGCGGGTGTTGGGGCTGCCGCGTTCACGATGAAAGATTGCCGCGAGGCGAAGAAATCCCCTCACGCCGGCGCTGCCGGCAAATCATAAATCGACCCGGTGCCGGCGTTGTGTCATGCGCGCCGGACGGCCAGGACGCTGCCTTCGGCGTCGGCGGCAATATAGATTGTTCCGTCCGCGGCGGCGGCGATTCCGGCAAAGGGTAGAATCGGACCGGGCAAGAACCCGGCAACGCCAGGCTGCGGCTGCGGAGAGGGACCGGCCGGTCCGACCGGCAATCTGGATGCGACCACTTCCGATTTGCCGCGCCGGATCGGAACCGTCAGCAATCGCCTGGAACCCGCGTCGAGCACGAATAGGTCGTCGCCGGCGACTGCGATTCCCTCCGGCCTTTCCAGTCCGTCCATAACCGGGCTCAGCGCGCCGTCGATTCTCACCACCCGCTGCTTGCCGGTTTCGGCCACAAAGCAGGAACCGTCGGATGCCGCTGCGATGCCGGTCGGATGGTCCAAGCCGCGCGCCACCACCTTTGGCTGTCCCTTCGGTTCGACCGCGACCACCCGTCCACTGTCGTATTCCGTCGTCACAACCGCGCCACTGGGCATCCGGGCAACTCCGAACGGTGTGTCCAATCCGCTCGCCAGGATTTCGCAGCTATGCTTGCGCGTGTCGTACGCCGTCAGATTGCCCAGCACCGTGGCGGTGTAAACCACGTCACCCGGACCTGCGTACAGGCTGCGCATAAAGCCGGGGAAGTCGGCGTCAAAGCTCCATCCGACGCGCTCCCATCGCTCCTGGCCGGTCACCCGAAGAAGAGCCATGAAGTCCGACACGTACACGGTGCCGTCGGCCATGCAAGCGATACCCGACGGCCCCGCCATTCCGGGCGGGCTGAAGTTTTTCAATTCTCCGCCGCGCGTCACTTCGGTGATTGTCCCGTCGATGAAATTGGAAACGAACAGCCGGTCGTCGGGCGTTATCACCAGGTTGTCGAGTCCCGGATTGAGCATCGCGGCACGGGTCTTCTGGCGGCTTTGAATGTCCACGCGCGCGATTTCGCCGGTTAGCGCCTGCAGCACGAGCAGCGCGCCGTGATTATCGAACTTGACCGCGGTGGGAACCGCCAAGCCGTCGATCAGCCGCTCAATTGGACCGCCTTCGAGCGGAACCCGGCAGACCTCGCCCTTTCCGAGTTGAGGAAAGTACAGCTTTCCGTCAGGGCCGACAGCCAGGGCGTTAGCAAGCTCGAGGTCCTTTACCAGGACCTTGGGCGGGCGGCCGTCGCGAAACAATTCCACAACGCGCGCCTCGGGGCGGCATTCGTCCATGAAGATGCGGTCCTGATGGATCGTGATACCGTTGGCGCCCGGGACGTTATCGATCAACACTTCGGTCTTGCCCGCCGGAGACATTGTCATCACGCGGGCGTTGAGAAATTCGGTGACATACAAGGTCCCGTTTGAGTCGAAGGCCAGATCGTCGGGAGCCTTGATCGGACCGCCGTTGCGGCTGACGTCCTTGCGCTTGCCGCTGGCGGTGTCGAACGCCGTGATTTCATTGCCGAAGCATTGCGCAACATACAGGAGTCCGTCGGGTCCAAAGCGCATCCCATTGGACCCGTAGAGCGGCGACGGCCCGATAACCCGTTCAATCCGCCATCCAGGGGCCGCACTTGCGCTGCCCTGGTACCGTCCAGCTATTTCATCTTGTGGGGCCATAACTTCTCCCGCAGAGGTCGTTGTTTAGTTCGTGCGCGGCAGGCCGAGCACGCGCTGCGCGATAATATTGCGCTGAATCTCGGAAGTGCCCGCGTAAATTGTGTCGGCGCGCGAGCGCAGGAACATCCGCTGATGGTATCCGCCGGTCATCGCGCGAGGCTCCCTGAAAGCCAGTTGTGCGCCCGGACCCTGTAGCTCCAGCGCAAATTCCTGCAGCCGCTGGCTCAGTTCCGACCATACCAGTTTTTGCACCGAGCCTTCGGGTCCCGGGCTGCCGCCCTTGATGATTGCCGAAAAGCCTCGATAGACGTTGAACTTGAGGCGCTGAAGGTCGATGTAGAGTTCAGCCAGCCGCTGGCGCACGATCGGATGGTCGATTGCGGGCCGGCCATCGCGCCGCGCGCGACGTGCCAGGTCCACCACTTCCCGCAACTGGGTGCCGAAACGCACCAACAACGCCAGCGCGCCGGTGCCGCGCTCGTTGGCCAGCGTGGTGTTGCCGACGTGCCATCCGTCGTTGAGCTTACCCACGAGGTTTTCGCGGGGTACGCGCAAGTTGTCCATGAAGACTTCGTTGAAATGGGACTCGCCGTTGATCTGCCGCAGCGGTCTGACGGTGATGCCCGGGCTTTTCATGTCGACGATCAAGTAGCTGATGCCTTTGTGCTTGGGGGCGTCGGGATCGCTGCGTGCCAGCAGGATACCGAAGTGTGCCGAACGCGCTCCGGAGGTCCAGATCTTCTGTCCGTTGACGACGAACTCATCTCCTTTGAGTTCGGCGCGGGTGCGCAATGAAGCCAGGTCCGACCCGGCGTTGGGCTCCGAAAACAGTTGGCACCAGATCTCCTCGCCGGAGAGAATTCTGCGCAGGTAGCGTTTCTTCTGTGCCTCGCTGCCATGGACGATGATCGTCGGCCCGGCCAACGCCAGGCCGATTCCGCCCAGCGGTGCGGGCGCGCGATGGAGAGCCAGTTCTTCGTTGAGAATTGCCTGCTGGACCGGAGTTGCGCCCTGTCCGCCGTATTCTTTGGGCCACGACATCCCTACCAGCCCGTTGGCGTGCAGCTTGCGGTGCCAGTCGATATAAAATCGCTTGCCCGCCATCTCCTCGGGCATCTCGAAATCGGCGCCACCCCATCCTTTCGGCAGGTTGGCGGCGAGAAAGGTCCGCACTTTTTCCCTGAAGGCTTCCTCCTCCGGGGTGAAGTTAAAGTCCATGCCGGCTCCTTTTATCGGCCGGGAACGTGCGCTCCATCGCTGCGGACACCATAGGTTGCCTCCGCATGCATGTCCATCGCGAACGCAACCTTGCCGGCGGACCGTGGCGCAAACGACGTTTCCCCGATGAAAAGGCTCAAGCGTTGCAGCGGCCATCCGGCGGCACGAACATCAACGTTCGCGCCACCGGATCCCCAATTAGTTGCGTACTGTTCGCGGCCGTTCACCCCATCCGGAAACTCAATAGAATCAGGCACTTCGCGTCCGCCATCGTTCGGCACATCTCGCCGCCTTGTCTGTCAGCGTGACTGTCAAAAAAAAGAATTACTTTCCGGCCGTCGAGGCGCCGGCACCCCAAAGAATCGATCGGCGAATCGCGCGTGACCCCCTGCGATCTGTCGCGCAACTCACAAAAAGGGACTCCATTTTTGCCGGCCGCGATAGAAACTACCCACCCCCTCTTTGCCGGCTAATCCCGTACGGAACTCCGGACGATAGAAAAAATACCACGGCGCCCGCGACTACCCTGGGTCTGAATTCTGAACAACGTGTACGGAACCCGGCGCGCCGCAAACTACAACCCAGCACATCCGCACCAATGCCCGTATTTGGCACGCAGATCGATTCTGGCGCGTTTGAATCGTCGAGGTGGCCGATGCATCACACCTGTCGCGCCGAAGCGTTAAACGGCGTTTGCAGCGGTCGCGGGCTTGCGCTTGCCGCTGAAAATAATCAGGCCGGCAGCAATTAATTCCGCGGAAATTATTTCTCGGGTCGCGCCTGCTTCTTTCCGTGCTTCGGAGAATGCGGTAGATTCCGGGCAGAGAAACTAAACGGAGGACAGGGCTATGGAAGGCTGGCTCCTGCTTGTCGGTACGTTTCTCGTGCTCGCCTCTTGGAGCTATATCACCTGGACCAGATGAAACGCGCTGACCCGACTTGTTCGTCGGGGTAATTGCAGATCTGATCCAGACAGAACGCTCCAGGGCCCCGTCGACGCTGGAGGTGATCGAATTGCTTGGAGCCGTGCGAACGGGGTTCCAGGAGCTAACCGGACGGAGCTCGGTATCGCGTCATGGAGATCATGCGATGAGTGAATCCAACAAGAAGCTGGTGACCGAACTGGTTGAGAATCTTAGCGGCGGGCGGCTGGATAAGGCGTTCGAAGCGGTGGCGGACAATGCCACATGGTGGGTGGTAGGAACGGCGGAAAGCTACACCAAGCAGGAATATCGAAAATTATGTGCTGACTCGTTCACCATTTTTAGAGCGCCGCCGCTGATGATCATGAAAGGGATCATCGCGGAAGGGGATCGGGTAGCGCTGGAAGTCGAATCCGATGCCGACTTGATCAACGGCAAACATTACCACAACTACTACCATTTCCTTTTCGTGATCCGTGACGGAAAGGTTATTGAAGCCAAGGAATATCTCGACACCAAACTCGTGGCGGATTCTTTTGGAGATCTCCCTGTCCCTCGCAACTAAGCGTTAGCGGCGGGGCGGCCACTTGGCCGTGGAATGCGGCGATGAACGCATGGCGGAGACCCGGTTAAGAATAAACACCACGAAATTAATTAGCACACTACGAATTACTAGGCGAAATTGCCGAAGTTGCCCGTTTCACCTGTTGCGTCGTCTTCTGTGGCTCGTCGGCCAACCGCAACGCCTCGCGCTGCACCCGCCCAACGTCGAGACCCAGGGCGCTGCAGCAGTCGTTCAAATTCATCACCACTGGCGCATCGGCATCGCGGAACCATCGGAGGACCTCGTCGCGCTGCCCAGGTAATCGCCGGGATGGCGTCCGATTGATCGATCGGATGGCATCAAGCAGAACCGCGCTGCACAATCTTTTCCACTCTTCAGCCTCGGGGCTGACCGGCGCCGCCTCGAGTTGCCCAGGCAGCACAACCTCCGGAACCAGCAATTCGTGTTCGTCGAGGTTGCCGACCTGAGGAACGACCAGACCGCCGAGGAATCGATCGAATCGATCGGCATTGAGAAGGCGAGGGTCAAGTTTGCGCCGCGTCGTGGGCGCCGTGAATTCTTCCACG
>DATFSZ010000132.1:0-2512 GCA_035262365.1 Binataceae bacterium (SeqCode) | reverse complement strand
GGAGCTCCAGCAGAAGGCTCGCTTTGTCAGGATTTCTGGAGCGGGCCTGCGGGAGAGCCATGTGCACGATGTCATCATCACGCGCGAGGCGCCGAATTACGCAGCCGAGTAATGATGCCCCCCGACGAAAACTTGAGTGGCATGCAAGCCACCCGCGCTGAATCAATCCACCGATTTCACCATAGTCCTTGGCGGTTTTGGATTGCTCCGCTGCTGTGGATCACGATGATCGCCTTCGGCGGCGGCGACTTCTTTTCTTCCGCCCATACTTACGTTTGGCTCACGCATTTGCTGGCCGGCTTTCATCTGCCATTCAGGACTTTGGGTACGGTCAACCACGCGCTGCGAAAGATCGGCCATTTCTGTGTTTACGCAGTGTTGTCCATCCTTCTGTTCCGAGCGTGGCGAGAGACACTTAGCAGTAAGAATCCCCTACATTCTGCGATTCGCTCTGCCTGGTCCATGCATGCCGCCGTGCTTGCGATCGCGTGCTCAGCGCTAATCGCCTCACTCGATGAATTTCATCAAAGCTTTACGCCGTCGCGGGGGCCCGCGGTACGCGACGTCGTGCTCGATACCTTCGGCGCCCTGTTCGCGCAGATGCTGCTGGTGGTGCTTTTCATCGGAAGATCGAAATCGGCAGCGGTTAATGGAGTCCGACCCAGAGGTTAACCCTTCCCCTAAGGCCTGACGAACCCTCGCCCATAACAAAAATTTACAGAGACTTGCGTCAGCGAAAACGCTCTAATTTCGTCAAATGTGGTATTCAGGTAGCAAGCGCCCCGCCATCATTACACGCTAGAAGCGATCGGCCTGTCACTGGAGCCTGCTTATGAAAAAAATCGCCGCGATCAGTGCTTTGTTGCTAACTCTGACGTTCAGCTGTGCGATGCGGGCCCAGGATACTGGCCAGCAAAACTCAAACCAACCTCCGGAAGGACGCCGCGGTAATTATCAGCAGATGCGCGGGACTGCCGGTACCATCACCGCCATCAACGGGTACACGCTCACTGTTAAGCAGGCGATGAACGACAGCACGGTAACGGTGAAGCTGAACGACAAGACTGAATATCGCAAGGACCGCGATCCGGCAAAGCTTTCGGATTTGAAGGTTGGCGACTTCGTGATGATTCGCGGCGAACACACGAGTGAGAGCGAAATCACCGCGAGTGCGGTAATGGCTGGACCTCCTGGCGGCGGCCGGTTTGCAATGCGCACTGGACCGGGCGGCGAGGGAATGGCCAATGGCAACATGGCTGATCTAGGCAAAACCTTCATCGTTGGCGAAGTCAAAGCCATTGATGGTGCCAAGATCACAGTGCACCGACCTGACGACCAAGACCAAACCATACAGGCCGACGAGAACACATCATTTCGTAAAGCGGGCGAAAGCATCACGCTGCCTGACATCAAGGCCGGCGACACCATCATGGGACGGGGCGCGGTCAAAGAAGGCGTGTTTGTGCCTGCAACTATTAATGTAGTGGACCCGCAACGCATGCAAATGATGCGCCGTCGCCCGGCTGATCCGGAGAAGCCGCAGACACAGTCGCAACAACCTCCCAGGTAGCCGAATGCTGAAGAACGCCACCACCAAGCTGCTGATCGCAACTAGCGCATTCGCGCTGAGTGCCACGTGGGTGCTCGGGCAAGGCCCACAGTCGCCAGCGCAACCGGCAGCTTCAGAGCAGACCGCGGTTGCGGGCGGCGAAATCAGCGGCGCGGTGAAAGCGGGCAATACGCCGCTTCCCGGCGTGAGCATCAGCGCTACCAACACGCTTACCGGCCAGAAGGTGCTGACTTCAACCGATCTCGATGGATCATTCAAGCTGACGGTTCCGGCGAATGGCCGCTACGTCGTGCGAGCCGAACTGGCTGCGTTTGCACCGGCGACAAAGGAAGTCTTGATCAATGCTGCGAACCGCAGCGCCACGGTTCCGATTGATATGCAGTTGCGCTCGCGCGCGGAAGCAGCTGCTGCGGCTCAGCAGACCAGTCCAGGACAAGCGATGGCGCCGGCGCTCGGTGGCGGCCCAGGCAGGAATGCCGGCGCTGCCGTGCAAGGCCGTGGATTCCAGAACGTTGGCTTGAATGCTGCGGAAGGCGCGGATATGGCCGGTAGTGTGGGGGGCGAGAACAGCGCCGCCGGCGCGCCCAGCGATCCTGCTGCCCAAGGGATTCAGATGGGAGCCGCAAGTGAAGCGGGCGAAGATGCCGTTTCTATCGCGGGTAACATGGGCCGGGGGCAGAATCTTGGCTTCGACGACCGGACTCTAGATGATATTCGCGACCGCATTCAGAGCGGCGAAATCCCGACCGACGGCACGCCCGTGCAGCTCGGCAATGGACGCCAAATAGCGATCATGGGGGGTGGACCAGGAGGCCCCGGTGGTTTCGGTGGCCCAGGTGGTCCGGGGGGCGGGAATGGCTTCTTCGGCGGAGGCGGGCGGATGAGTTTCAACCGCTTCAATGTCAATAAGCCGCATGGATCGATCTTTTATCAGCTCGGCGA
>DATFSZ010000131.1:0-13266 GCA_035262365.1 Binataceae bacterium (SeqCode) | reverse complement strand
CGAGCACAAAACTCAGCCAGGTGGAGTCTGACTCGAACACCGCCGCTTTGATTTTCGGATGGCGCTCGAAGAAACCCGACATCAGGGTCGCGGTGACCCAAACCGACGCCTCGGACATGAACGCCTGCATGTTGCCCAGGAAAGTATGGGGCAGGTGCGAGGTGCTTATGGTGCGTTGAATCAGTTCCGCGCTCGAGTATTGCTCGCTGTAGCCCGGCGGCTGATGGGCGCCGATCGCGGGGAACGGATGCATCCCGTAGACGACGCCCGTCTCCTCCATCGCATGCCACAGGAACTCGTACTTGTTCTGCATCGGGTAGTTGCCCATCGCGTCGGTGGGCCGGATGAGCGCGACGCGGCATCCCTTGGCGGCCACGCGGTACAGCTCCTCGACCGCGAACCGTGGGTCCTGCATCGGGATCAGCGCGGCGAAGTACAGCCGCTCCGGGTTCTCCAAAGTGTATTCATAGGCCCATTCGTTGTAGGCCTTGCACATGGCCCGGGCGCCCAGCGCGTTCTGCAGCCACGGATAGGTATCGATGTCGGTGGGGATGATCATTACCTGGTCGATTCCCTGAACGTCCATGTCGCGCAGGCGCGGCTTGGGCTCGTAAGAGCCGCCGTGATCGAGGTAGTCGGACTGCTCCTTGGTAAGCGCGGTGGATGCGCGGGTGTTGCGCACGTTCAGCGCGCGCTGGACATTGTGCTTGATCCCGGGGCCGGCCAGCGAAACAAAGGGCAGGAAGCGTGCGTTCCCACGCAGTCCCAGCAGATGGCCGCCGGTCTTCCCATTGATGAAGTACTGTTTGGTCTCCGGGTCGTACCAGTCGGTGGCTTTGAGCGCCTGCAATTCATCGTTGGTCAGATGTTCCTTCGCGCGCTCCCAGATTATGGTGGGCTCGGTAACGTGAGCGTCACAGTCGAAGGTCGGATAATCCTTGCTCATCGGCGCAAATTTCTGGACCGGCATAATCCACCTCCGCCGCCGCTTGGTCTATGGGCAGCTTACTTTCTGGATTAGTAACCTTCCGCGGCGAAGTCAAACCGCGCCCGCGCCGTGGCGACCTTCAATGGGCGTGGCACGGCTACTTCGACGGCTGAGTGGACGATTGGGAAGCCGCGGGGGGCGCGGGCTGGCGGCGGTTCCGAGCGGCTGCGGCCAGGAGCGGCGCGGCATCGGCGGCCATCCGGCGCGCCACCACGGCGTTGCCCTCCTCGGTGATGTGCCACGGGTCGACGAAGTAGGTTTTGTCGCCGTCGTGATCCAGCAGCCCGCTGAGATCGTGCACGTCCTCGCTTTGCGCCACTGCGGCCACGCGCTTGTACGTTCCGGCGAAGAATGCCTCGCGGCTGCGGCCGCTTACGAACGCCTGTTCGTAGCGCGTCAGGGGATGCTTGCTGTAAATGACCGGCTGCCAATAGAAGAGCGCTCGAAAGCCAAAGTGCTCACCCAGCGTCCGCACTATCTGGTTGTTGAACAGGTAGATATCGACCACGTCCTGCTCGACCGCCTCGGTCCCCTCGAAATCGGTGGGCGGCGCCAGGTAGGCGATGGAAGCCATCGGCGTGGTTTCGGTGCGCTCGTAAACGGCCTCATCCTTGCCGGTCAGCAGTTTGATCAGGTCGGCCATGCCGGTATTCATCAGGAACGTTCGCAGCGCGGTCCGGTACAGCCGCTTGCGCCCCGAGGACGACGCCAGAATGCCGAATTCTCCGGCGCGCAGGAATTCGTTCTGCGTGAGCCCCGCCATCCCCTGCTGATAGCCGAGGAACGTGTCGTTGACGCCGTCGTAAAAGACCACCAGGTCCGGGCGTTGGCCCCTTCTTAACAGTTCATACAGGTAGATCACTTCCTGGCTGGTGACCCAGCCCATCTGACCGAAGTTGCTTACCTCGACGTCGTACTGTGGATTGGCGGCCAGCGTTTTTGCCAGCAGCGAGGGGATTGTGTAATCGTCGCGCGCGCCGGCGCCCCAGGTAGTGGAACCGCCGAATGTGAACACGCGCAGCAGCGGTTTGACGCTATCCGGGCGGCGCGGCGCGTTCCAGTTGACGCGATTGGAGTGCTGGTCGATGTTGAGGTAGGGGCTGCTCATCGGGGCGGTCTTCCAGTAAACGTAGGGGTACCACCGCACCTGCACGCTGTTCATCGCCTTGAAGTAAGCCGGGACCCATGCCGCGCTGACCGGGTAGGCCTGGGTTTCATGCGGCATGCGCCGTTCGCGCGCGTGGCGGACGGATTTCACGATTGCGCCTGCCGCGGTGCTAAGCAGCGCGAAGAGCAGGATCGTTATTCCCACCTGGATCCAGACAATCGCGGCGAGACGAACAATCCACCGCACCAGTCCGGCTTTCGCCGTGGTCGTCGTTTGGTCGGTCATGTTGGCGTTCACGCGTCCTGAAGGAAAATCGGGTGCTTGAGATCTATCAGTCACCCTCACCCCATTCCCCCTCCCACTAGATAATTGTGAGAGAGGGAATGGGGCGGTTGCACAAAGGGCTGCTCAACGCATCGAAGCCGCTGCGGCCTGCTCGACCGACGTGCCTTTGAAGAAATCCGGATTGTTGGCGGCCCACAGCCCGACCGGATTGGCGAAGGTGAAATCGCGGAAATCCTCTTCGGTAATCATCCCGTCTTCCACCAGCTCCCACGCCTCGTTTAGCACCATCGACATGTCGGTCACGTCGAAGTGACCAATATCGGTGCCGAGAATTGCGTGCAGCCGATGATGTCCCGGCGTCACCTTGGTGTTAAACGCCCATGCGTTGGCGTGATCCTCCGCCTCGCAGCCGAAATAGAAGCTTGGCACGAAAAGCTTGCAGACATCCTCCGGGCTTTGGGCGCCGCATGCCGCGAATTCGTTGATCTGCTCGGGCGGTCCTACGCGCTCCATTCCGATCCGCAGGGTTTCAACGTCGAGCGTGCGCTTCATCGTGTCGGTGCCGTACTTCTCGAACATGTTGACCAGGTACTCGACGTCGAGGTTGGACGGGTTGCAGTACTTGAGCGCATCCGGGTTACGGGTTTTGAAATGACCGATCAGGTCGTTGAGCAGCTTGAAGCCGTAGCCCACGCCGCCCTCCAAAAAGGCGAAGCGCAGCTTGGGGAAGCGGCGCGTGACGCCCCCCAGGAAAAGCGCCTTGCACAGCGCGTCGTTGGCCTCCGCGAAATGGCCGACGTGGTTGTAAACCCAGTTGCTGACCGAGGCGCGGAACCCGAGGCCCTGGCTGCCGGTGTGAAAGGTGGGCGAGAAGCCCAGTTCCTGGCATTTGGCCCAAAACGGATCGTAATCGTACTCGCTGTCCATCCCGAGCACGTCGAACCAGGTCGCCAGACGCGCCGCCTGCGGCATCTCGCGCATCACATAGGGAACGCGCCGCCGCACTAGGCTGGCCACCATTACGGCCTTAAGTCCCAGGCTCTTTACGTGCTCCAGCTCGGCGATCGCCTCGCCGGGCGTATGCATCGGGATTGCGGCGGCGGGCGTGAGCTTGTCGCGCAAGTCTCTGAAGGTGTCGGCGATGAACGCGTTGAAGGCATGGCAGGCGGCGCGCCGCACCTCTTCGTCGCTGAAGTAAGCGGCGAACAGCCCCGGTCCGCTTGGATAGAGCACCGCGAAGTCCAGGCCCAGTTCGGGCATCCGCTCGTAGAGCATCCGCGGCAGCATCGCCGTCGCCCGGTCCGGCGTGCTGGTGGTGAGTCCCCACCATGGCGGCTGCGGGTAGCGGCGATCGAGCCGGATGTCGCGTGACATCAGGGAGGTATCGCCGAACGGGACCGACTTCTTGAACCGCTCGATCAGCGCGGGTCCGGCACTTTCGCGCAGGTACTCCATGAAGGCCGGCGCGTAGTCGATCCAATGCCCGTCGGAGTCGATTACGGGATGATTCAATCTGGCGCGTATCGCCGCGGATTTGCCGTTAGATGCGGTCGCCATTCGGCCCTCCTGATGCACTTCTTGCGATGAGCTTAACCTAGCGATTGGGCAATTCCGAGACCAGCGCATCCGCCCGCTTTACCGTCTTGCGGGTTTCGGCTTACATGCAGGCAGACGCGCGCGCTGTGAGGAGATCCAGTGAAATACAGCGAATATCAGCATCTGCTTTTTGAGCACAAAGAAGACGGCGTGCTGCTGGTGACGATCAACCGGCCCGAGGTGCTTAACGCCACCAATCGCCGCCTGCATTGGGAACTGACCCAGGTATGGAAGGACGCCGACGAGGACCCACAAGCCCGCGTCATACTGATTACCGGCGCGGGGCGCGCTTTTTCCGCCGGCGGCGACATCGAGATGATCGAGGAGATGACGCGCAGCCCGCAGGCGGTGGCGCAGAGCTGGCGTGAGGCAGGCGACATTGTCTACAACATGATCAATCTGGACAAGCCGGTTATCTCCGCAATTAACGGCGTGGCGGTCGGCGCTGGACTGGCGGTGGCGCTGCTCGCCGATATCAGTATCGCGGCGGACAACATGCGCTTTACCGACGGCCATCTGCGTATCGGCGTCGCGGCGGGCGACCATGCCGTAATCGCCTGGCCGCTGATGTGCGGGATGGCCAAGGCGAAGTACTACCTGTTGACCTCCGATTTTATCGACGGCAAGGAGGCTGAGCGTATCGGGCTGGTGAGCCTTTGTGTTCCGGCCGACAAGCTGATGGAAAAGGCGATGGAAGTGGCCCGTAAGCTGGGCGCCGGTCCGCAACAGGCACTGCGATGGACCAAGCGGTCGCTGAACAACTGGCTGCGGATGGCGGGCCCGGCGTTCGACACGTCGCTGGCTCTGGAGATGCTGGGATTCTACGGCGAGGATGCCAAAGAGGGATTGGCAGGGATCAGGGAGAAGCGCACGCCGAAGTTCAAGTGACGCTCCCGCCGCTGGAAGGCACAGCCGCAGGCTGCAAGACGGTGCGGCGCGTCCGGCGACGCACAGTCCTTCCTAACGGAACGCGGGCAGTATCTCCTCGGAGATCAGCTTCAGGTTGCTGTCCAAATCCTCACGCGGACAGGCATTTGCGATAACCACCGTGCGAGCGCCGGCGCTGACGTATTCCTTCAGGCGCTTCACGCAATCCTCAGGGGTTCCGAACAGCAGGTAGCGGCCGGCCTTTTGCGAGAAGTCCTGCGCGTAGTTGCTGCCCACCTGGCGCGCGGCCACTTCGCGGGCCTTGTCGCGATCCTTGTAAACCGAGGTGAAGATGAAGAGGCCGTTGTGGAATGCACTCATGTCGCGGCCATTGCGGCTGCCGAACTCCTTTATCTTCTCGATACTGTTCGATAACTGCTCGGGCGTGTACATATAGGGCAGCCATCCCTGCGCGAACTTTGCCGCCCGCTTCATGGCAGATTCCTGCCGGCCGGCGACCCAGATCGGCGGATGGGGTTTTTGCACCGGTGGCGGGTCGATCGTTACCTCCCTGAAGTTGTGGAACCTGCCGCTGAACGTGACCTTCTTCTCAGTCCACAGTCGCGTGATCACCTCGAGCGCTTCGTTGGTGCGCGGACCGCGTTCTTTGACCGGAACGCCGGCGGCTTCGAACTCGCGCGGGAATTCGCCGCCGACTCCGATTCCGAAGTGGTAGCGCCCGCCCGAGACCACGTCCAGCACGGCGGTCATCTTGGCCAGCATCGCGGCGCCGCCGTATAGCGGCACCAGCACGATCGTGCTCATCAGCTTGATCTTCTGTGTCACGGTGGCGGCGCCGGCCAACGCTATCAGCGAGTTGCCGATCGGTCCGTGAAACATCAGGTGCTCGCCGCAAGTCAGGTAGTCGAAGCCCATCACCTCGGCGTTGCGCGCGAAGGAGGGGATGGTGCTCATCGAGCCGAGGCTCAGGCCAAATTCAATTCGCGCCATGGCAGCTCTCTCCCAGCAGTTGGAAAAAGGAACAGAATTTCAGCCGTTGAACTCCTTGATTATCGCCCGCCACTGCTCGTCGTCGGTGCCCGGGCGATAGGGGAAATAGAATGCGAAGCGGTCCAACAGACCTTCGTAGCGCTGCTTGATGCGCGCGGCGATATTGTCGAAGGTGCCGCTCACCGAATATACCTCCAGCATGTCGTCGCTCACCTCCTTGGCCATCTCGTCCCACTTTCCCTTGGCCGCCTTTTCGCCCAGCCGCGCGCACAGATCGCCCCAGCCATGGACGTCGAGGACCGGCTGATAGCTGCGGGTTGAGCCGTAAAACGCGATCTGGCTGCGCGCCATCTCGCGCGCCTTGTCAATCTGCTCGTCGTTGCGTCCGACCGCGGCGAACACCGAGGTAAAAACGGTGAAGTCCTCGCGCCGGCGCCCGGCTTTCTCAAGGCCGGCTTTGATGTTGGGCATCACGCTTTCGCGCAGGTACTTGGCGCTGTGGAAGGGATGTGCGTGGAAGCCTTCGCACAGCTCGCCCGCGAGACGGCAAATCTGCTTGTTCACACCGGCGACGTAGATCGGAATGTCGGGCCATTCATGAGGGGGCGGAGTGAAGAACGGCGTCATCAGCGAGAAGTTGTAAAACTTGCCTTGGTAGTTGAGCCGTTTGCCGCCTTCGGACCAGGATTTGAAAATCGCGCGCAGCGATTCGATATACTCGCGCAGGCGCGGCACCGGCGCATCCCATTTCACGCTGAAGCGCCGCTCGTTATGGCCCTTGACCTGGGTGCCCAGCCCCAGGCTGAACCTGCCTTTCGACAGGCCGGCCAAATCCCACGCGATATACGCCATCGTCATCGGGCTGCGCGGAAATGCTACGGCAATCGCGGTGCCGAGCTTGATCTTGTTGGTGTGTTCGGCCGCCAGCACCAGCGGCAGGAGTCCGTCGTTGCCGGTTTCCTGCGACCATAGTCCGGCGAAGCCCGCGGTTTCGGCCGAGCGCGCGGCGTCGGGGATTTCGCGCAGGATTGGGGTGTGGAGAGTCATGTCGAGTTTCATGTTGGTGCCTTCGTTGTGAGGATGCGATTGTTTTGGAAAGTTGCCGCCCTCATTCTGACCCTATTCCTGGTGTGATGGAGAAAATAAAAATTGGGAGATGAGAGAAAGAATTGGCGTTTTCACGGCGACAGCCGATCCAGCGGTCAGCGCGGCAGGCCGAAGATGCGCTCTGCCACCAGGTTGCGATGAATGTCCTGGGTGCCGCCATAAATTGTGCAGGCGCGCGAGTAGAAGTAATCCGCCGTCCATTGCCCGCTGCAGATCGCGCGCGGCGCACCCAGCATCATCAGCGCGGCCGGGCCGCCCAGCGCCATCCCGAGGTCGTACAGTCCCTGGTCGGTGGTGGCCCAATGCAGCTTCATCAGCGAGGATTCCTCGCCCGGGGCTGCGCCGCGCAGATAACGGCTGATGTAACGCAAGTTGGTAAGCCGCATCATCTGTATGTTCGCGTAGCACTGCGCAAGGCGCTCTCTTACCGTGGGATCATCGATTAGCGGGTGGCCGTTGCGCCGGTTGTTCCTGGCGTACTCGACTTCCTGGCGCCAGGCCTTCTCGAACCGCGGTATTTCGACCAGCGTGTAAAGCCCACGCTCGTAGGTGAGCATCCGCATGGTCACGTTCCAACCCGTGCCGAGTTCACCAATCAAGGCGTCGCGCGGCACACGGACGTTATCGAAAAAGATCTCGGCGAATTCAAGCCGCGTGTTGATTTGCTTGATGGGCCTTACGGTGACGCCGGGGCTGTTCATCGGCACCGCCAGCATCGTGAGCCCCTTGTGCTTGGGGGCCTCGGGGTTGGTCCGTGCCAACAAAGTGCACCAATCGGCGAAGGGCGCGTCCGAGCTCCAGATCTTCTGGCCGTTGATCACCCACTCGTCGCCTTCGAGCACCGCCTTGGTCTGAACGCTGGCAAGGTCGGAGCCGGCGTTGGGCTCAGAAAATCCCTGACACCACAGCATCTGGCCACGGAGGATTTTTCCCAGGAAGCGCGCCTTCTGCTCCGGAGTGCCGATTTCCGTCAGCGCCGGGCCGACCAGTTGCAGGCCGATCTTGTCCGCCGGCATCGGTGCGCGGGCGGCGATAGCTTCCATGATATAGATGGCCTGTTCCATCAAGCTGGCGCCCCGCCCGCCGTACTCTTTGGGCCATGCCAATCCCAGCCATCCTGCCGCGCCGAGACGCTCCTGCCATTTGCGCGCGCAGGCAACGGCGTCTTCCTGCTTGAGCTCCTCAAGCCGGTCCACCGTCCATTCGACGGGCAGGTTCTGCTTAAGCCAGCTCCTCACCTCTTGGCGAAACGCATCCTCGCTGGGTGAAAAGTTGAGATCCAATGGTCGAGGTCCTCCTGGCGCGACTGCGGGGATTCGCGACCAACATTAGCGGCTGCAGATGGTCCAAACAATCGTTCCATTATGCGTCCGTTGCCGCCGCTTAATGCGGTCTCGATACGACCGGCACCGAGGCCGGCGCTACTGGCTGAGCAGGAGCCTCCTTTTTTCGAAGTGGTTTTTCGACTATTCGCGCATCGAGTTCCCGAATACGGACGTTCTCCATAAAAGCGTGCCAGCCGTGTTAGCCGGTAGTATGATGCGCTACACACTCGCCAGCGGAGCCGGAAAAATGAGCGAACAAAAAGTTGGAATCGTCACCGGAGCGGCGCGGCCGTGGGGGATGGGCTACCAGATTGCGATGGGTCTGGCGCGCGCGGGACTGGATATCGCGGTGGTCGACGTGCGCGAGGATTGGGGCGCGCAGGCGGCCGCCGACCTCAAACGCGAGACCGGCCGGCGCGCCGTCTTCGTCAAAACCGATATCACCCGGCGCGCCGACGTGTCCGCGATGGCCGATCGCGTCGCCGCTGAATTGGGACGCATCGACGCGCTGGTGAACAACGCCGGTATCGTGGTCAACGAATGGGTCGAGGGTCTGAGCGACGAAGGGATGGAAAGCCAGATTGGCGTCAATCTGAAGGGAACCGCTCTGTGCTGCCAGGCGGTGATTCCTTACATGCGCAAGGTCGGCGGCGGGCGCGTGGTCAATATCGCGTCGGGCGGCGTATTCGAGCCGCTGCGCAAGCTGGCGATTTATTCGGCGACCAAGGCTGGCGTGATTGCGTTCAGCAAGGTGATGGCCAAGGAGGTGGCGCGCGATAATATTGTGGTGACGATCGTTGCACCCGGCATCATGGCGACCAACCAGGGCGAGGAAACCGGTCCCGTCGAAGGACAGTACGATCGCTTCAAGATGTTATGGGGCCGCGCCCTGGATCCGGCCGAGGTCGCCCAGGTCGTCGTGTATGCGGCGACGCATCCGAGTCACGTACTGACCGGGCAGACGCTGCATGCCAACGGCGGGGGCTTCATGGTGTGAGATCGGCAGGAAAAATTGCCGGGGCACGGAGGCCGGCGCTGCCGAATACGCGCTGCTATTGACCGCCGCCGGCACTGAGACGCCCCATCGGCAGGGGCAGGCCCGGAATGTCGCAGCGCGCGCGGTAAATGGAGCCGCGCATTCGCCGGCTTAGCGCGGTTGCGACGTACAGGTCGCGCAGGTCGGGGCCACCGAAAGCCACGCTAAGGACTTTTTTCTGAGGTATTGCGACCTTGCGATCCAGAGTGCCGTCGGGGCGAAAACGCTGCACCTCGCCAACCAGCAGGGCGGCGACCCATACTCCGCCTTCGGCGTCGACCGTCATCCCGTCAGTCATGCCGCCCTCTACTTTCGCAAAAAGCCGGCGGTCGCGCAGTTGCCGATCCGCAGTGACGTCGTAAACCATCACGTGCCCGGGCTGCGTGTCGCAGTGATAGAGCAGTTTTCCGTCGGGGCTGAAACCGAGACCGTTGCTGGTCCCGACCCCTTCCCACACTACGGTCGCGCTCCCGTCGGGGTCGAGCCGATACAGGTCGCCAGGCGGACGTGGCGCGTCAAGCGGACCCACCGAATGACCATTGACCGTGCCGATCCACACGCTGCCGCGATCGTCCACTGTCAAGTCATTGAAATTGTCGCTCGCTCTGCCGGGGATGCCTGTAAACACGTCGCGCAACTGGCGTGTGGTCTCGTTCCATAGCGCCACGCTGGGACCGGTTACGAGCAGGTTGTTGCCGATATTGAAGGCGATACCGCCGACCGGCATGCGACGCGGGATCAGCGTTTCGACCGACCCGTCGGCATTGCGCCGAAAGACGCCGCCGTCGATGACGTCGCTGAAGTAGAGCCGGTTGTGTTCATCGACCCGCGGGCCTTCCACTCCCCCGTAGCCGGTGTCGAGCAGGTCCACCTGCATGGTCAGAACAGCCCTCGCCCTGTGCGCATGTCGGCGGAGCTGATGCGGACGGTCGAGCCGACTTGCTGATGCGGCAGAACGACCGGAACGCACGACGCCTTCCCGGTCATCATGTGATCGACCGAATAGCGATTGCCGCACAGACGGCAAATCAGGGTGCCGTCGGGGCTGAGGCGGTAGCCTTTGCGGAAGCTGTAGCATTGGCGGCAGGCGTCGAATACAGAATGCACCGCGCCGTCGCTGCCGCGCGCCAGGATGAAACGGATCTTCTGGCCGGTGTCGCCGTGGTAGCAGAAAAGCTGCGCCTGACCGCGGGTAAGCCGGCTCAGTTCGATATTGATCGCATCCGCGCCGCTGAGCGGCGTACATCGGGGCGGCAACTCGAGGTTGGACAACAGCATTCCGATCGCGCCGATCGCGATCGCTGCCGCAATCCAATTAAGGGTCCTCGCACGCATCGTTCCTATCGTTGCGATTTTCGACGCGCCAGATCAAGGCGACGCCCACGCTTCAGGGCTGTTCTTCAGACTCTCCCGAGGTTTCCGGGGCGGCGGCGGGAGGCGCCGCTCCTCCTTGTGGTCCCGCGTATTTGGGCAGGTCGAGCAGGCTGGCACCCGTACCGGGCGGCTTGATCGTGACCTGGCCTTCCATGTCGTCGGGCGACATGTCACTCAGCTTCTTCATCACGTCTTCTTGCGAAGGAACGGTGGGAGCGATGCCCTCGCCGCGATTGAACTTCATGCGGTCCTTCTGGCTCATCGCAAGCCACATTTCGCTGGCTTGCGCTCCGTCGCCGCGGTTGAGCGCGTCAAACATCTTCTGTTGAGGAGTTGGACGATGAAAGAGCGAGCAAGAGCTGATACCCGCGGCAAGAAACAGAAGTAGCGCGCCACGCCTGGCCATTGATCGATAATGACGTGCCGCGCCGGCCGGTTCAAGCTGTACAAAGGTGCGAAAGTAGCTGGCCTGCCGTTTCACTTCGCTATCCCGCTTCAGTTCCGCTATTTTATGGCCAACGCACAAAATGGCTTTTGAACAACGTCACGACCCCCTTTTGCCGCCCTATCTTTTTTTGCTCCGGGTGGCGCGTTGGACCGCCCTGGCGGGTATCATTTTGCTGGGATCTCTGGCCGTGGGCGTCTGGGGCTATCACTACTTTGAGGGGCTATCGTGGCTTGATTCGCTACTCAACGCCTCGATGATCGCCGGCGGGATGGGTCCGGTCGATCCGATCAAGACCACGGGCGGCAAGCTGTTCGCGTCGTTTTATGCGCTATACAGCGGGATGGCGATTATCAGCGCCGCCGGCGTTCTGTTCGCGCCGATCTTCCATCGCTTCATGCACGGCTTCCACCTCGATGCGGATGACTCGAAGGAGGAATGAGTGCTGACTAGAAAGGGCGGTTCTAGTTTGAGCCTGAGGGCGTTCCATCCTGAGGTGTCCTGGCGGAGGCCACCCGGTCATCCCTGAACGTTGACGCGTACAAGGTGCAAGCTTAGGCGAGATGCTCAGCGTCCGGGCATCCGACTCACCGGACCGTATCTCGCCAGGCGAATGCGCGATTAAGCGCTGGTGCGCCCTCACTTACATCGGCATCACCTCGTAATCCAAATAGGTCGCAAAGGGCGCGATACTTTCCATGAGCGCAGGAATAAAACTTTACAACATCAATTTTAGGCCAACTCTTGAGCGATCTGCTCATCCAGGATGTCGCGCACGGTGAGCGGAACGCAGGTTTTTGGAAATCGGGACAGACCATTCCCCGCATCGCCGGATTGATGAGGGCTTCAAACTACCTAGATTGACTTTCCGCAACAAGTGAATGCCTCACGGCAGTATTCATCGAAAATGGTTACGTACTCACAACTTCCAATAAGATCGAATACGCAATGCTGCCTCTGTATGACATCGGCGATGTCCTTGGCACCAAACTGAAACGGTTTGTTTCGCCACCGGACGCGACGGCGGCCGGCTCGCGGAGGCCAGCCGGGTCTGACGTAGACACTCATAGAATTAAAGGGATGAGTGGATTTTATTTTACAGGTCCGGCCAAAAACTCTCAGTATCGAGCAAGAGCTGAGATAGAGGGTAAATCGTCTTTCACTAGTTGATTTAACTTTATGCCATTCGTGGTAACGACGCTACAATTAAAAAACGGAGGCCGAAGATCGTGAGAGGGCAGACCATCGAACAAGGTCAGGGCCGCTTCCGGCTCAGCATCTCCGCTAAAGATAAAACCACAGCAATCACCAGGGCACGCCCTACCATCGGGCAACGCTCCATATCGCTCGCAAGAAAACAGAACAATCGAGAGCGCACGCCTCGAGTGTCTGCGTATTGAACAAAAGTAGATTACGATGGAATTAAACGTTGTTGCCGCTGTGAGGATGGTAATAACCTGTTCTTGAGGTGTGTTCGCTTACAATAACCCCAGCCTCGGCGGATCCGTAGGATGAAATTGTGGGAAACGCGCAGAAACGTGCAACATGTTCTACGACCTGCGTCACAAGCATATAGACTAGCTATACCAAACGCTGCGACCGCGCTCCCGTTGTCATAACTTATCCGTATATGAAAAGGGTCACGCTCTAATTATTTGACAGCTAACTATTTGACAAAGCTTGACACACTGAGATAGACAACTTGCAGAAATGCTGTTACTTTTAGGCGCACCCAGCCAGGCAGCATTGGTGCGGATTTCGCCCCTAACCTGAGAGGTGAGAGGATCGCGATGCTGAGTTCGCCAGGTAGGTGCAGCGTAGAGCGAGGTCAGCTCAGCGGGCGAAATTTTCGTTTGGGAATGGCAAAGGTCCAGTCCGTGTCAGCAGATCCCCGGCTCCATTCCTATTTGCGCCGAGGTCATAAATGCGTTGAGGGTTGGCTAGAACCCGGTGCGACGGAAATGATCGTCTCCGTGGATCGGCTGCAACGCAAGCTAGGTGTGACCGGCAACGTTGCAGAAATAGGCGTGCACCACGGGCGGCTGTTGATCCTGCTCTATCTGCTCACTAGGTGGGACGAGCGCGCGCTCGCCATTGATCTGTTTAGCGAGCAACACCTGAACA
>DATFSZ010000130.1:0-2212 GCA_035262365.1 Binataceae bacterium (SeqCode) | reverse complement strand
GACTTTTGAGACCGTCGATCGTGACCTCGAAGGGAGCGAAGATGGGCTCCAGGACTTTCCCCGTAATCGCCGCGAAGATCTCCCACGGGCCGCCGTTCTTACCTTCGAAGAGCGTGAGGATAGCATTGCGCTGGGATGCGTCCGCGCGCTCATCGATAATCGGAACTAAGGTGAGGTTTCCCTCGTGCAAGGGTCCGGGCGAATGGGCAAGCGCCGCGAAGCTGAGGCCGTCCAGACGCACGCCGCCGAAATATCCCTCTGTCACGTGCCAGATGTACCCGCCGTTGCAATAGCCCTTGGTGGGTCTGGCGTTGGCGTTGCAAGGACATCCCCAGTCGCAGCTGCATTGACCGATCAGATGACCCTTCAGGTTCCAGTCGGTTGCATCATTGGGCATGGAACGCTCCTATCAACATCACTTTACCGATTATGACTGCAACCTACCCAAATTCAAAGTCCGGATGATGACGGAAAGCGTCGCGACCAGCGAATTAGCGGCGACGGCGACGCGAATCCCAGGCACGAAGAGTATCCAAGACCGTACAAGGATGAAGGTGGTCCACCTACCGGGCTTTTAGCGAGGCAACCTCCGGATGCGCCAGTACGGTCAACGCGCGGTTGATTGCGAAATCGAAATCGGGAACGGCCAGTGCGCAGCCGGTATTGTTGAGCGCGTTGTGCAGCGGATTGATCAGCGCCGTTGCGACCGCGCGATCGGTCTTCACTGCCGCAAGCCGCGCCGCTTCGTTTTCCTGGCCGCGTTTTGCACGCGCCTGATCGATCTCCTTGAGCAGCGACGCCAGCGCGGCGATCGCGCGCGCCTCGCCGCCTTCGACGTTGATCACCAGGTCGGGCTCGCCGGTAACGTCGATGGTGACCGCAACCCTCTCACCATCGCGCACGGCGGGCGGCGGATTCTTGACGCTCATGTGAAAACCAAGCTGATGCCAGCCGCGCCAGGTCTCGGCGTTGGCGGCGCGCGCCTGATCTCCGGTCAGCAGCAGCGCGTAGTAGAGATGCTCAATTCCGGCCAGCATGCGGAACATCCTGGTGCTGGTGGCCATGGTTGTGCTCTTGATTTCCACAGAAAGGCTGGCCATAGGGTCTCCATAAAAGGCGCGCCCGCCAGCAGCCGGCAGGCGCGCGTGCTTTAGGTCGCAAGCCGCAACGAAAGTGCCCGGTTTACGGAGTCGCGGTGAGTTCGCGATTGGCGTCCAGCCCGTAGAACTCCACCATATTGTCCACCAGTACTTTTTTGCGATCCGCCTCGGTGGCGCCTTCAAACATGTCGTCGAGCATTTCGCGGCTGACCGGATAGGTGCCCATGCTGTGCGGAAAATCCGAGCCCCACGCCATCATGTCGGTGCCGATGTAATCGCGCAGCTTCATCGCGGTGTGATCGATGATGAAGCCGAACATGCAGTGCTCGCGCCAGTACTCGCTCGGCAGCTTCTTGAGTTTGAGGTCGTAGAACTTGTGCCAGCGCAGATACACCTCGTCCAGGCGGTTGTTGAGCGCGTGGATCAGCCACGAGCACTGCGTTTCGGCAAAGTACATCCTGAGCTTGGGAAACCGGTCCAGCGTGCCATGGAGAATGAGGCGTCCGATCGTGCCGCCGGTCATCGTGGTCGCGCCCGAGCCCGAAACCGCCATCTCCGCGGTGGGCGATTCGGCGGCGCGAATCGGTCCGCCGAAATTGACGTGCGGCGACAGCTTCATGTCAGTGTCGAGCAGGGCGGCCCAGAAGCGATCGTCCAGTTCCGGTACCGGGTCGGGGCTGCCGTTGGGCCACATCGTGAGGCTCACTGCGCGCAGGCCCATCTTGCGGCATCGTTCCATCTCGGCAACCGCATCGTCCACACCACATTCAGGCATCATCGCGTTGCCAATCAGACGGTCGGGTGCGACGGCGCAATATTCCTTGCCCAGGAACGTGTTGTAGGCCTGTACGCAGGCCAGATAGGCGTCCTTGTTCTTCGGCAGCAGCTTGCGGAGAAAGGCCGGTCCGAAAATCGGAAAGAACAGGACCTCCGCGTCGATCCCATCTTTGTCCTGCTCGCGCAGGCGCTGCACTGCGTCCCCGGTTCCCGGCCGACAGGTGCCGTCGTCGAAGTGATAGCGCTGCGTGGCATTGGGAGTGAACTTGTCGAAGGTAAGGTCGCAGTACAGGTTGCCGATGCTCTCGCGCGTTTGGTCGCCCATCTGCCAGTAC
>DATFSZ010000129.1:0-4784 GCA_035262365.1 Binataceae bacterium (SeqCode) | reverse complement strand
TGCTGGCCAATAATCAGCCCAGCCAATACACGCTGAACGTGCGCATTCCCGAAAATCAGCCATATTCGCAACCGTACTGGCTTGAGTTGCCCAAGGATGGCAACCTTTACTCTGTGCGCGATCCACGCCAAATCGGATTGGCGGAGAACCCGCCTGTCCTCGAAGCGCATTTCACCGTGAAGATCGCGGGCCAGCAGATCGAGTTGACGCGGCCCGTGCAGAATCGCTACACGGATCCCGTCTACGGCGATTTGATCCGGCCTCTGGCGATCGTGCCTCCGGTGGCGGTGGATCTGACCGAGCGCTCGATCGTGTTTCCGGACAATCACCCGCGGCAAGTGGAAGTGCCGGTGAAGTCCAACGGCGGTAAAGCGTCTGGCGAAGCGCATCTGGAAATTCCGGCGGGCTGGAAGTCCGAGCCGGCATCGCGCCACTTCGATCTGTCGGCGACCGGAGAACAGGCGATGTTGGCGTTCGATCTGACGCCTCCGGCGAATTCCGCGGAGGGCCGCCTTCGAGCAGTCGCCCAAGTCGGCACGCGGAGCGTTGCGTCTGGCACAGAGGTCATCAGCTACCCGCATATCCCCGCACAAACTCTGTTTCCGGCCGCCGAGGTGTCCCTGGTGCGGGCCGACATCAACACCCTCTCGAAAAATGTCGGTTATGTGATGGGCGCGGGGGACGAGGTTCCGGGAGCGCTTCAGCAGATGGGCTGCTACGTCGCGTTCTTGACTGCGGCGGATCTGGCTCACGGAGATCTGTCGCGGTTTGACGCCATCGTGACGGGGGTTCGAGCCTGGAACGTCCGCCCCGATCTTCGCGCCAATTATCAGCGCCTGTTCGATTACGTCGACAAGGGCGGAACGCTTATCGTGCAATATAACCGGGCCGAGGGCATTCCGGGCGGCGCGGGAGGCCGCGGCCAGGCCGCGGCAGTGCAAGGCAAGCAGGCTCAAGCCAAGGAAACGACGGCGCAGGTCAAGGAAGTAAAGGCCGCGCCGCCCGCCCAGCCGAATCCCGCCACGCCGAGCGAAGGCGGCGCGCTGGAGCACGTCGGGCCGTATCCCATCCACATCAGTAACGAGCGCGTCACCGATGAGGATGCTTCCGTAGCTTTTCCTAATCCTCAGCTTTCTCTGTTGCACAAGCCGAACGAAATCACCGCGGCGGATTTCCAGGGCTGGGTGCAGGAGCGCGGGCTGAACTTCGCCGATCAATGGGACCCGAAATATCTCAGCGTGCTTGAATCGCATGACCCCGGCGAAGAGCCGCACCCCGGCGGCATGTTGTACGTCAAGTACGGAAAGGGCGCCTACATCTTTTCGGCCTACGATTGGTTCCGTGAATTGCCGGCAGGCGTTCCAGGGGCGTACCGCTTGTTCGCGAATATGCTGAGCGCCGCGAAAACGCAGCAGTGATGATGGAGCGCGCCGAGCCTGAACCGCCCGGCGATCGGCCGCCCGTATTCTCCAGCTGGCCGCGCGCCTATGTATTCGTGGTAGCTTATCTAGCCGCCGTCATTGCCGTCTTCTATTGGTTCACGGTGCATTTCGCGCCATGAAGGCTCGACGATTTTCGTGGCGCACGCACTCTTGCGTGCCGCGTCGAGACTCGTCTCGACGCCTGCCGAAGTCTTCGCCGGCGCCAGGCCTCGACACGAGTGTCGAGGCGGCAGGCAAGAGTGCCTTCGCCACCGCGTTGGTTGCGGCTAAGCTGCCCCAATCCATATGAGATCACTCGACTGGGCGGTCATGTTCGGATGGCTCGTCTTTCTGGTTTCCTACGGACTGTGGCGCGGGCGCGGATCGGGCAGCGTGAGCCAATATTTGCTCGCGGGAAAAACCATGCCCTGGTACGCCATGGGGCTCTCCATCATGGCCACTCAGGCCAGCGCGATCACGTTTATCTCCACTACCGGCCAGTCCTACACGGACGGTATGCGGTTCGTGCAGTTTTATTTCGGCCTGCCATTGGCGATGGTGGCGCTTTGCGCGACGGCCGTTCCTATTTTTCACCGCGCCAAAGTCTACACGGCGTACCAATACCTGGAGCAGCGTTTCGACGCGAAAACTCGAACGCTGGTCACCATTGTATTTCTGATCTCGCGCGGTTTGGCTGCCGGAATCGGATTGTCGGCCCCTGCGATCGTCCTAAGCGTCATTCTCGACTGGCCTTACCGTGTCACCGTGCTCATTATGGGTGCTTTAGTAGTGCTGTTCACGACCATGGGCGGCATCAAGGCGATTACCTGGGCGGACGTGCTGCAAATGACTGTCATCATGGCGGCGCTGGTGATTGCGCTGTTCATCGCGATCCATTCGCTGCCACGCGACGTCTCTTTTTTGAACGCAGTAAAGATCGCGGGCGCGGCCAGCCGGCTGAACGCCGTGACGACCCATTTTGACTGGAACGATCGTTACAACCTCTGGAGCGGCTTGATCGGAGGCACATTCCTGGCGCTCGCCTATTTTGGAACCGATCAGAGCCAGGTGCAGCGGTATCTTACGGGAAAATCCATTGGCGAGAGCCGGCTCAGCCTGCTGTTTAACGCGATGGCGAAGGTGCCTGTGCAGTTTTTCATTCTGTTCATCGGCGCGATTGTTTTCGTGTTTTTCGTGTTTGTCCGCCCGCCTCTGTTGTTTCAGCCCGTCGGACTTGCCGCGGCTCAGAGGTCGCCGCAATATACCGCTATTCAAAGCCGCTTTGACCGGGCCTTTGACGAACGGCTGCTGGCTGCGCGCCGCTTGACAG
Organism: Binataceae bacterium (SeqCode); assembly: GCA_035262365.1. Classification (GTDB taxonomy): domain Bacteria; phylum Desulfobacterota; class Binatia; order Binatales; family Binataceae; genus JAJPJA01. Next base: position 2,033 of record DATFSZ010000129.1, on the reverse strand, counting down.
ACGCATCCGACGAGCAGACGCGTTCCTCCGCGGCGGCCGACTTTCGCAACGCTCAAGGGGCGCTCGACGCGGCTCGAGCGAGCGCCATGAAGCTGGGAAGCGATAACGATACGAACTACATCTTTCTTTCCTTCGTCACGCATTATCTTCCCGTGGGAATCGTGGGACTGGTGATTGGCGTCATTTTTTCCGCTGCCATGTCGTCGATTGCCGGCGAGATTAACTCGCTGGCTACCGTGACCGTGATCGATATCTACGCCCGGCATATCCGCCCCAACGCATCCGATCGTCATTACATGATCGCGTCGCGCTGCGCCACCGCGTTTTGGGGAATTTATGCGGCCGGATTCGCCGGAGCCGTGCGCGGGTTCGGAGCGCTCATCGAAGCCGTCAATCAAGTGGGCTCGCTCTTCTACGGCGGCATGTTGGGGGTTTTTGTGCTGGCTTTCTTCATCCGCCGGGTGGGAGCCAATGGAGCGTTCTTCGGATTGCTGGCCGGGGAAGCGGCCATCTTTGCGGCAGCGAAATTCACCAACATCGCTTTTCTTTGGTACAACGTCATCGGCTGCGTCGTGGTGATCGCCACGGCGCTGGCGGTGTCGGCGATAGAGCGAAAGCAGTGAGGCATGTCATACTCTGTGCATGAAGGACTTAAAACACACGAAGCGCACAAAACGCACAAATCTTGTGCTTGATCCGGACCAATTAGAGGAGGCCCGCCGCATTCTCGGAACGAAGACCTATTCCGAAACCGTCGACAAGGCAATCCAGGAGACCATTCGCCTCTTCAAGATCCGGCAGCTTCCGGACCTGCTGCGTAAGGTTACCTGGGAGGGCGATCTCGCCGAGATGCGCGAGGACCGGCCGAGGAAGCGCGCGCCGCGCAAGCGAGTCCGGCAGTGATCTTGCCGGACACTTCCTGTTGGATCGATTGGGTTCGCAATCCCGACCTGCTAGCTCAGACCAGCTCGCTATTCGGGGAATTCGTCACCTGCGGGCCAGTTCTCCAAGAGGTGCTTCAGGGGCTGCACGGCGGGCCGTACCCGAGGGTGCGCGAGTCTCTGCTCGCGATTCCGCTGATCGCGGATCCAACGCCCTTGGATATGTTTTTGCGGGCCGCCGAGATCTATCGGGAAGGCCGCCGGAGAGGCTACACCATCCGCTCCGCAATTGATTGCCTCATCGCAGCCATCGCAATCGAGCACGGCGCGACGGTCTGGCACAAAGATCGAGACTTCTCGATCATCGCGCGCTATACGCCGCTCCGCGTCCGGTCAGAATACTTGAACTAAGTCAGGCGCGGCACAAAGCGCGGCTTCGATCCCATTTGCCTTACGTAGGCCGGATCGCTCATCAGAATCCTCTCTTCCGCCGCAATGCGGCCTTTCAGCAAAGCAATGTGCGCCAGCGTCGCGACCAGCGCGGTAAGCCAGGCGGTATGCACCAGCGGAAGCGCGGCCACCTCGAAGAAAACCGCGACGTAGTTAGGATGCCGGATCCACCGATAAGGACCGGTTGACACCGCGCCCAACGACTGGGACGCGACGATCTGCATATTCCAATGAACCGACAGCGCGCGAATGGCCCAGATTCTCAGGGCATTGGCTGCAACAAGCACGATCAGTGCGGGGATTCCGAGCCATATCAAAAAAGGCCGGTGGAAAAGCGCGACCTCGATCGGAGCCAAGCTGAGATAGCCCACATGCAGCAGAACCATTCCAGCAAAGACCGGATCCCGAACTGGGCTGGCGCCGCGCTCCTGGAGCCGCCGTTGGTTGCTTCGCGAATACGCCAGCTCTACCAGCCGGTCCACGGCCACTGCGGCAACTAAAACCAAATACCAGAGGGGAACCACTTCTTCTTAGACTAAGGGAGCGGCGAGTAAAAACGCGCCGGGATTTTGAGTCCCGGCGCCCTGAAGGGCAGAGATTCACGCAAGGAGATACTGACTTATTTCATCCGCCGGACGATCCAGACTTATCTAGGGGGTTGGCCGATTGCGTTCTGAACTCATGTTGCTGAATCTTGATGGC
>DATFSZ010000128.1:0-93249 GCA_035262365.1 Binataceae bacterium (SeqCode) | reverse complement strand
ATTCAAGGCCCAGGATGTCCGAAGCGCCGGGAGGAGGCGGATACATCCCCTGACGCTGCATCAGATCGGCGCGATTGACCGCAGTACACCGAACCGCGATCAGCAAATCCTGCGCTCCCGGCTTGGGGTCCGGAACCTCGGCCAACTTGAGCTGGGTTTCATCTCCCGGCTTGGAAACAACAACCGCAATCATCGAAGCCTTTCCATTCTTGTGTTGAGAAGATCGACGAACTCGCCAAAATTATCCGCGTACAGGATCGACGGGACGCCGTATCGCGACGCCTCGGCGCGCAAATATTCGTCGATTCCCCGGACATTGATGATGTCGGATTCGCTCAGCCGCCGTTTGGCGTGGCTTTGGCCATGCAGGCGCACGTGATGCTCAGCGGCTTCGGGTGCGCACAGAACGATAAAAAGATCCACCTGCGCGTCGTGGTACAGGGCCGGAATCAGGTGGTTGCCCTCTATGACCAACGAAGTCCCTTCGTTGCGGGCGCGCGTGATACACGCGTCGATCGCCGGTTTGAGCACCCGCGCCTGGGCAATCAGGTGGTCGATCGGGTTCTCAGCGCGAAAGGTGAAGCTGTAGAGGTCGGGAGCAGTCTCCACCGAATGATAACTCTTGGCGACTTCGCGCAGGAACCCGGTGCCCAGTCGATGGTCAAAGCGCATCTCCCAGGCCAACTCGCGGGCCAGAGTGCTTTTTCCAGTGCCGGCAGTGCCGCCGATAAGTACGATTGGCTTGGCCATCATGTTGAGCCTACAGCGCTCGCCACGAAACCGCAGCAAAGTCGAGCGGTGAAATTACCAGTTTATGAGGTGGCCGGGTAGTACGCGCCGGGGGTGCGTCAATGCAAGGTGATGCCGCCGCCCGGGTCGTTGCCCGAACTGGTGAAGGGCACGTATGGCGGGTTGAGCGCCTGGACATAAGCCGGACCGGGCACCGCCTTTGCCGGCAGGGTGAACGTGAACTCACTACTGTTCACGATCTTGAGGGGGATCGCGGGCGCGCCGCCGCTTATCCCGCCCAGATTGACCGCGCCCGCACGCTGCAAATTGAAGAAATTGATAACGGTCAAGGTGGAAAAGCCTGCGCCATTTACAGTTATTGTGCTGCCCGACTGGGTCACCGACGTAATGCCGATTTGCGCTCCGACCGGCACCGACACGGCATTGCTCGTCATCGCGTAGGTACCCGCGCTTCCTTTGTTGATCACCACGAACGAACCCGGTCCGGTCGGCGGCGAATTAAGTCCGCTGGCCGGCAAAGTGAACGCGAGCGAGTCGGACCTTAGACCGGGCGCGCCGGGGTTGATGAAAAACGGCCCCACCTTGCCTCCCGGGCAGGCGCAAAAGAGGTTCACGGCCACGCCATCTCGCGCGTCGAATCCAATGCCACCGATGAATACCAGCTGACCCTGCTTGACCACCGTCTCAACGTTGTCGACCGCGAAACTCGGTTCGGCGCTGGTCGCGGACAGACCCACGCCCCCGACGCTGGTGATGGTCGGAATGCCCTCCGCAGCCGAGCCTTGCAAGAGGCCAAACGCCAGGTTGGAGGTAACAAAGGCTCGATCGGTATTGACCACCTCCAGCGACACGAAACCCTGTCCCAAGCCGGTAGCGACCGGCACGTCAACCGCCAGATCTGTCGGAGTCCAGCTTACCGGCACCAATGGACCGTGGTTTACCGGTCCACCGGCCGTGGCAACGAAGAAGTTGACGACCGAACCAGCCGTGAAGTTCAAACCATGAAGGTCGAAGCCGCCACCAACCACGATTACCGGCGGAATGCTACTGATGAACGGATGTCCGGGCACCGGAGTTGGCGTCGCAGTTGGGGTTGGAGTCGCGGTCGATGTGGCGGTTGCGGTGATACTTGTGGTTGGGGTCGGGGTCGGGAGTTGTGCGCCAAGCACCCACACCCCGCGCTCGTGGGTGGCCGCCACCAGGCCGCCGTGGGCCTGCTCTAATTGGTAAACGGGCACCACGGGCAAGCTGCCGAGATTGGCATTGTGCCAGGTATGACCGAGATCGGAGGTATGAAAGACGCCGATATCGGTGCCGACATAGAGTCCCGCTGCCGGCGCCGATGGATCGAAGGCCGCGCTGAGCGCCGGGACGTCCGGCAGGCCGGCGCTGATGTCGCTCCAGGTGGAACCTCCGTTCGAAGAAATGAACACATGTCCGCCGCTGGCGGTGAAACCGGAAGCAGTGATTACCACTTCCTGATCATTCAGAGGGGAGACGACGACCGAGGTGAGCGGCCTACCCGCCACGCCCTCGGGCGTGATGTTCCTCCAGACCGGAGCAGGTTTGGTGCCGTCAAGGGTCACCCACACCATTGGCCCCGTCAGGCCATCGGAGCTGGTGACTACATAAACCGTGTCGGGGTTAGTGAGCGCCACCGCAATGCCGCTGATGTCGCACAACGAACTGGCGCATGCGCCGGTCAAATCCGCGCTCAGCACGGTCCAGATCGGCGGCGAAGGACTGCTGGCGCCGTCGCAGACCATGGTCGTGCCGCTGACGTGACAGCTCTCCCACAGCCGGTTGGTCCCCAGCAGGATGCGCTCCGGGTTGGACGGATCGGCGGTGAAGGGAGGGTAGAGCTGCAGCGGATCGGTTCCCGCCGCGCCCGGACTGATAGAGTTGTAGGTTCCCAGTGCTCCGAAATTGATTGACCGGCTGAGACTGAGCCCGGCGTGCTCGTCAAAAACAATCGAAGGATTGCTTTGATCGATCTGCACGAAGCCGCCGTCGCCGTCGTCGGAATGCGTCCACGTCAGACCGCCACCCGAGGCTTGATTGATTCCGTTGTCCTGAGTGCCGCCCAGGACCACGGCTCCACTCGAGTCGAGCGCCACCGATTGAAACTGCACGACGCCCAGGCCGCGGTTAAGCGGCCTCCAGCCGGCTCCGCCCGCGCTGCTCTTGAATAGGCCTCCGTCGTTGCCCAGATAAACGCCGCCGCCGTTAACCGCGATTGCATGCTGGCCGCTATGCGTACCGGCACCCGTGTAGGCGAAGCTTGCGCCGCCGTTGCTAGATACATAAACGCCGGCCATGCCGAGATACAGACGGTCCGGGTCAACCGGGTCAACGGCGAGCGCGAGGTCGTGATCCCCCTGGTCTTCGGTAAGGCATCCGGCTCCGCCGATATTGGGCACTCCGGTTCCGATCCTGAAGCTGGCGCCGTGGTTGTCGGAGATGTACAAAGCGCCGAATTCGGATGGGGTGGTCAGGGTGGTTGACGCGATATACAAGCGGCTCCCGTCGGTGGAAAAAGCCATCGCAAAGTGGCGGCCCGCGCCAATCGCGCGCGCTTGAGTCCACGTCATGCCGGCGTCCATTGACTGAAAAACTCCGCCACTCGCACCGCCGACCGCGGCGTAAACGGACGGCGCCGCGGCAAGTGTTATCGGCGCCTTGTTCACCACGTCCGGGCTTGCTCCCGCGTCCAGACTCCAGTTCCCGATGAAACTGCCCCGGTCGGTTTCGCCGTCCACAAAACCGCCCGCCAACGTAATTGTCGTGCCGGTGCCTTTGTTAAAGTTGCCGCCGGTACAGGTAAATCCGGTCACCGGCGCTCCGCTGAGGTTCGCGACGGTGCCGGAACAGGTGTAGGTTCCGCTGAAGTCATCGCAAATTCCCGGCGGATTGAGTCCCACCGCCGGGTTCTGCGTCAGGGTCAGGCTGGCGTTAAGCGCAAAGCCGCCGGTTGAAAGAGGAACGGCGATAATTCTGAACGGATTGGGATTCTTGGAATTGTTCGGATCGATAGCGGTCAAGCTCGCCATGCCGGCGCATTCCGCCGCTGCTCCTGCCACCACCGTTCCGGTGAACTGTCCGATAAAGATTCGCGCCGGATCGATAATCGTGTCGTACACCGACCCTGAACCGTCGGCGGTGGACCCGGCCACTCCCGCCGGCAGACCGCCTTTTCCGGACAGCGGCGCCCAGGTCAGCCCCGCGTCGCTTGATTTGTAAAGGCCCGCGGTCGCCTTGGCTACCGGAAAGCATTCGCCCGCGGCGCCGTTGGTAAATCCGAACGAGGTCGCGGCGTAAAGCACGGCGGGATTGTTGGGCTCGACCGCAATTCGAGTAAAACTAAGGCCGTCGAACGTAGCGCCACCCAGTTGCGTCCAGGTTTTACCGCCGTCCGAAGATTTCAGGATGCCTTTCCCATAGCTGCTATCGCATTCGTTGTTGCCCTCGCCCGTTCCGACGTAAATCGTGTCGGGCGGACCGGGCAGAACGGCGATCGCACCGACCGCCAGCGACGGCTGTTGATCGGTAAGCGGGTTCCAGGTCGTTCCACCGTCGGTGCTCTTCCATACCCCGCCTGAGGCGCTGCCCGCGTATATTCCCTCCGCGCCGAAACCAATCGCGGTAACGCGTCCCGTCACCGCAATTCGCGCCGGGGCGCCGCATTCGCCGCTTGTGCTTAACCCCTGCCCGTTGCTGATCGAATCCGGACCGATAAAGGTCCATTGGCCGCTCCTCCCACTCACGGCCGGCATCGCTCTCGTGGCGGCGATTGCACGAGTGCGGGCCATCGGCGGCGGCGTCAGCTTGGCCGCAGAGGACAAATCATAGGCGATGGAAGGCTTGGTTCCCGCATCCAGCCATGCTGCCAGTGCGGTCACCAGCGTTATCGTGGCAAATCCGAGCAACAGACGCGAGACAATGCGGCCGGCGTGGGAATACGCATGCATATTCATGATCCGATTTCCAAAAGCTAAGATAGGCTAATCTCATCTATTTTCTGATGCAAAGAGCTTTAGGTTGTACAAGTGAGTTCCAAGGTGTACTCACTCAGCTTTTTGTGCGCTTCTCGATCTCAGGAGAGGGCGAGGAGGGGTTACGCGTCCCGATTTTTGGTAGGCGCCCCGCGCTGCCACTGCTGATACGCAACCTTTCCGTCAGGGAGTTGCAGGTTCCTGCACCAACAGCGGTCCTTTCAACCATGCGCCGCGGCAGGCAGACTTTCTCGCATGCAAGGGGATGACACGAACACTATTTCGCCAACCCGCGGTATCGGCTTGGCGTCGCGGCTGCTGCCCGAAAGCGCCAGCGCCGACGCTGGATGGCTGGTGCTGACACGCGCGCTGCGAGCGCTGGGTGACGGCGCGGTGAGCATCCTGCTCGTCAGCTATTTGCAGGGAATCGGATTCAGCGCTTTCCAGGTGGGCGCGATTGTGACGGGAACGCTGCTCGGGTCGGCAGCTTTGACCTTGGTGGTGGGGCTCGCGCCGCACGGACTGCGTCCGCTGCGGCTGCTCAAGGCTGCGGCCGTCTTGATGCTGGCAACGGGCGTGGGTTTTACTCTGGCACGCTCGTTCTGGCCGCTCTTTGTGGTCGCGGTAATTGGCACTCTCAATCCCTCGGCCGGCGACGTCAGCGTGTTTCTGCCGATGGAGCAGGCGCTGCTGGTGGAAACCGTCAAAGGCGGCGACCGCACCCGCATCTTCGCCTGGTACAACGTCTGCGCAACGCTTACCGGTGCAATCGGAGCGCTGCTGAGCGCACTCCCGACGATCATCGCCTCGCATCGCGGCTGGAGCCGCGCCGCCGCGGAGCGGATGGGATTCGTCGGCTATGGCTTGCTTGCGATCGCGGTGATGGCCGGATACCTGCACATGTCGCCGGCGGCGGAGACCAGCGTGGCGGTCGCGCCGCGCAGCCCGCTGGCGCACTCGCGGGCGATCGTGATTCGGCTGTCGGCGCTGTTCAGCCTCGATTCGTTTGGCGGCGGATTCGTGGTGCAGTCGCTGCTGGTGTTGTGGCTCTTTCGCCGCTTCAATCTCTCCCCGCAGACCACCGCGGCGGTGTTCTTCGCCGCGGGCCTGCTGGGCGGCTTGTCACAGTTCGTTTCCGCCTGGCTGGCCGAACGTATCGGGCTGGTCAATACGATGGTGTTTACGCATCTGCCGGCCAACATTTTTCTGGTGCTGGCGGGCGTGATGCCCACCGCATCGCTGGCAATCGGCTTTTTGCTCCTGCGGATGCTGCTTTCGCAGATGGACGTGCCGGCGCGCCAATCCTACGTTATGGCGGTGGTGCCCCCGCGCGAGCGCGCCGCCGCAGCCAGTGTCACCAACGTGCCGCGCAGCCTGGCCACCGCGCTCAGCCCACTGATCGCCGGTGCGATGCTGAATCTCTCTTCCTTCGGATGGCCGCTGGTATGCGGCGGAATTGTGAAGGCAGCCTACGATCTGCTTCTGCTGGCGCAGTTCAGCGCCGTCAAGCCGCATCCGGACAGCGAATGATTGCGCCGCATCGATTGCGCCGGGTTCTTGAAATGTGTGGCCGCATGCTTTTCCCGCGATCCGTTGCTAAGGTGCCAGGCTATGCAAACCTGGCGCTCGGAGAGAACCACGGCGGGGTCGAAAATCCCCCAAGCCGCCGTTTCGCATCTGCTGCTTGCTGTAGTACTCGCAACGCTCTCGGCGTTCGTCGCGCCAGCACAATCGCCGGCGGCTGACGAAACTCCTCCGCTGCAGAAAGCGGCCAGCTTCAAGGACTATACTGCGAATACCTACTTCGATCCGAATTCGAACACCAACGGCGCTTATTACGAAATCCTCAAAGACCACAAACGCATCTATCGCCAGCAGGCCACCGAGAGCGGCGAGAAATTCGTCATCGGCACCCTGTACGACGACGATCCCGACGCGAAACTGGTGACGATGGGCGCCGATATCACCGGCGAGGGCCGGCCCGATCTGGTCATCTCCGAATGGAGCGGCGGCGCCAATTGCTGTCTTACCTTTCACATTTTCGAGATCGGACCGAAGTTTCGGAAAATTGGCGATATCGAAGCGGAGTTCGGTGACCAGGGTCCGCACTTCGTGCATCTCGGCAAAGCTCCCGGCCTGCAAATCCAGATTTATGACTGGACTTTCGCCAACTGGCACAGCGACTTTGCCGACTCGCCGGCGCCAAAAGTGATTCTTCAATACAAGCGCGGACACTACCGCTTCGCGTCAAACCTGATGTCAACGCCTTCGGCCGACATGAAAGACGTCGCGGTGAGGATCGAGAATATACCGGACAAAACCCAAAATCTGCATGGCGGCTCTTGGCCCAATGCGGCTATTCCGCCCGAGTTGTGGGGCACGATGCTCTACTTAATCTACACCGGCCATCGGCTGGTGGCGTGGCAGGTGGTGGACATGTCCTGGCCGAAAAGCGTCAATGGCAAGGAAGCCTTCGTTGCTGATTTCACCGCGCAGCTAAAGCGAAGTCCGTACTGGAACTGGGTCGCGCAACTGGGTACTTAGCGGATGACCTGCTTGGAATAAATCAAATCGATCGCCATTTTCCGTTTCGCTAGAAGCCTCTCTTGCCAAATTCCGGCTTACACTCAGCGCTTAAGCCCTGGGGCTGAACCAAATAAGTTCGCTTATGCTTCAGCCTGGAATTGTTGCGCGGTACGCGAACATGTCCTCGCATGGCCGCGCAACGGTCAGCAGCGACAAACCGCCACTGATCGATATCGATGCAGAGGGTTGGGCCCCGTCGTCCGTTCCATTGGTATCCCGCGGGGCACGAAAACTGCCAGCAGGCTAAGAAGAATCGCGCTGCCCACGCAGATCAGCGAGCTTCACGCTCGGGCTTCTCTGGCAGATAGTTCGCAGGGTCAATGCCGAGAGCTAACTTCTCGTACTGAATAACGGTGGTCACCAAAATGCCAATCGACCAGCCGAACATTAACAGACCCACCGTCGCGATCAGAACCTCCGAGAAACCGATACGAGGGGACGGGAGAGCCCCGCTGTAACCGAGGCTGGTATATGAAATGCCCGCGAAGTACATAGACGATGTTAAACCGGTGAATAATCCAAGCGCATGGAGGCAGAACCCCCAAAAACCGATTTCGATTGCGTGCAGGATCAGTAATTCAATGACAATGATCGTGATGACTAATTGCCCGAGAATCACCTTGGCGCGCTGCGATGCAATACCGAACATCCGCGGCCGCGACGTGACGATAAGTACGGTGCCAAGAGAGTGAATCACAACCGTCGCAAAGACAGACGCAAGATTCCAGCCTAAGGTAAAAGCATCCAGTTCCATATAAATTCACTATCGCAAGCGAGTAGGTCCTGCCTGCAACGGGTCACAGAGTCAACTCGGCGATGACCAGAAGTATAAACAGCGCGGCGAAGCCTAACTCGCCCATGAACGACAATATGGTTATCTGCTTGAGCCGTCTGCCGCGGCTCTTTATCAGGGTAAAGCAATCCCGGCGATACTGCTCAAAGTGTGCGTCTTCGAACGAGAAATATTTGAGCCAGAAAATGGAGCGCAGCCCGATGATGTCCGCCACCGCGAACAACGCGAGAATTCCCGCACCGGCGATCAGAAAGCTTCTCCTGTAGGGAATCGGATCGAGTTGATGAACCCTCGACATCAGGGTCAGGATGGTAGCGAGGAATCCCATTATCGTACTATTCACGCGCAGGAGCGAGCTTGCCTTGGCATCGATGACATTCAACTGATCATAAAGGTGATGATAGGCCCATTGCTCGATGGCGGAGAGCGCGGCTAATTGCCGATAATCATTCTCCATCAACGATAGCAAATCGTTCCCCTGGCTGGTGTCTGGCTCCATTCCCCGCTCCGTGGTCAGTAGGTCTTCGGCGTTTTTGGTGGCGGCTCTTTACATCGCGAATCGAGCCGGCGCAACGTTTGAGTCTGCGTAATCCAGGGCGCTATGATTATTTCAGATCCGATCGCGCACGCCGGGAATAAATAGTGGCTCCATTGCATAGTCGGCGACATCGGATTCCATCGCCGCGCGCGTGGGCTCCAGCGCAGGCTCGCTCGCGGCGTCCAGGATGTCGCGCAACAGTGTGGCGTCGCTTGAAGAGTTAAGGAACAGCCCTTCCCGGCTCAGTGTGAAATGGACGGCACGGCGCAGCGCTTCGCGGTCGCGCAGCGGCTCGTACCAACTGCGTTTTCGAAGATCGCCGTCCTGCCATCGCCGGCGCGCCGCTGACTTGATGGTCTGTACCGCCACGCCGCGCTCCTTGCACGTTTGGATAAGCGCCTCGGCATCGGCTGCGTATTGCGCGATGCTCATCATCGTGAAGTTGTACGGAAACAGCACGGAGTCAAATGCAAAGCGCTCCAGGCTGCGCCGATGCGTCGCCGTGATCCGGCTGCCATGCCCGGTCACGCCGATGAACCGCGTTAGTCCCTGCGAGCGCGCCTCGACCAGCGCCTCCAACGCACCGCCCGGGCCTAGCGCCTTTTCCCACTCGTCCTCCTCGGCCAGGTTGTGGAGCTGGATCAGATCCACGCGGTCTATGCGCAGACGGTCGAGCGATCGATGCAGGCTGGCGCGTGCGGCGTCCGCTGTCCGGTCGCCGGTTTTGGTGGCGAGAAAAAAGGACTTCCGATGCTCGCGCATCCACGGGCCGATGCGCAGCTCGGAGTCGCCATATGCGGCGGCAGTGTCGATATGATTTACGCCGTACTCGAGCAGAAGGTCGAGGAGCCGGTCGGCGTTGTCCTGCTTCATCCCGCCCAGAGCGGCGGCGCCAAAAATGATGCGGCTGCTGTTATGGCCGGTGCTTCCGAATGGACTGGTCGGTATCATCGCTCACCTCGCGGGGCAGATGGCCCATAGCGAGAATTGATACACCGCCAGCGGCAGAGGTCGCTACTGCTCGGCCAAGGCCGTTTTGAAAAAGCAGCCAGATGCCCGGACAAGCAATGGGACCCAAAGGCTAGAGCGCGCCGTGCTCTACCTCTACCAAATTGCGCACCTTATGATGGTCGATTTCCTTTACCTCGTGAAACCGCCCTCGCACGCTGAGCGCCTGGCCGTCGGAGATTCGCGGATGGCCCCACGCCAGCACGTTCAGGCATCGCGCGCCGCAAATTCTAAACGTGGTGTATTGCGGTCCCACGGCCAGTTCGCGTATGTGGCCGAAGACCGCTACATCGTGCTCGCTGTATTGCCTGGGACTGCGCAGGATATCGTGAATCTTTACCGCGGTCTGAGCGGCGGCCGGCGCCGCCAGCGCAAGCGCTATGATTGCTATCGCGATTCTTGAAATGTTTCGCTGCATTTGGTTTTGCCGCCCTGCGGCAGCGGACAGTCTAGGGACATCTCGCACTCCATCCAAGACAATCGCGCGCGATCCGTCATGGGGCGGCCCCGTCCGGCGCGGGGTGGAAACGGCGAATTGGCCACAAACATGCTAGCATTTCTTTCTTATGGCGGTGCTACTTGCTAAAGGAAAGCGGCGTGATGCCCGAGACTCGCACTGATAGTTCGCCTGCCGACACCCCAAATGCCGTCTCCGGCACTCCGGCCGCGACGCAGGGCTCGAGTTCTGCGGCCGAGGACAGCGCGGTCCTCTTCGAGCGCGAGGATGACATCCTGGCGATCCGCCTGTTGGGGACATGGTCGCTGGATGCCGGGTTGCCATCGACCGCAGACCTGGAACGCGAGCTGGCTAATGGCCCCGCGCCCAAACGCATAGTCTTTGACACCACCGAGCTGGGAGCGTGGGACAGCGCCCTGGTGACTTTCGTGGCGAAGGCCGGCCAGTTGTGCCGTGCGAAGGGAATTCCGATCGATCGCAGCCGATTGCCCGCAGGGCTGATGCGGCTGCTGCAACTGGCCGAAGCGGTGCCCGAAGCCAGGGATGTACGGACCGTCGCCGCGGCGCCGGGTCTGCTGACGCGTCTGGGCCAGATCGGTATCGGTTACGGCGGTTCCTTGCGCGAGGCCCTGACCTTCCTGGGCGAGTTTGGGATGGCGTTCGGCAGCATGTTGCGGGGACGCGCCCGCTACCAGGTCTCGGATCTGGCGCTGATCATCCAGCAATGCGGGGCGAACGCACTTGGGATCGTCTCGCTCATCAGTTTTCTGGTCGGCGTGATTCTGGCATTCATGGGCGCGGTGCAACTGCAAAAGGTCGGCGCGCAAATCTTCGTGGCTAACCTGGTGGCGATCGGAATGGTGCGCGAGATGGGCGCGATGATGACGGCAATCATCATGTCGGGCCGCACCGGTGCGGCCTTTGCCGCACAGCTCGGCACGATGAAAGTGACCCAGGAGATCGACGCACTGCAGACCATGGGACTTTCGCCGATGGAATTTCTGGTGGTGCCGCGCGTGGTCGCGCTGGTCCTGATGATGCCGCTGCTGTGCGCTTACTCCGACTTCCTCGGGATTATGGGCGGCGCGGCGGTCGGCTCGGTGATGCTGCATCTTCCGTTGTTTGGTTACCTCGATACCTCGCTGCACGCAGTTGACCTGACCAGCCTGTTTGGGGGACTTTTCAAGGCCGCCACTTACGGCGTTCTGATCGCGTTGGCGGGATGTCTGCGCGGCTTCCAATCCGGCTCCAGTTCCTCGGCGGTGGGCGACGCCGCCACCTCCGCCGTGGTAACCAGTATCGTGCTGGTCGTGGTGGCGTGCGGCATCTTCGCCGTCATCTTCAACATCCTTGGTCTTTGATGGCGGCCGACAAATTGGAAACTATCCGGGCCCCGGACTCGACGTCCCATATCGAGGTCCGCAACATCAGCATCGGCTACGGCAGCTTCGTGGTGATGAAGGACATCAACTTCGCCGTCGGGCGCAAGGAGATCTTCATCATCATGGGCGGAAGCGGCAGCGGCAAGAGCACGCTCCTGCGCACGCTTTTGGGACTGCTGGAACCTGCAGCCGGCGAGGTCCTTTACAATGGCGAAAGTTTTACCCGCGCCGATCCGGATCAGCGCCTGCGGATGCTGCGGCGCTTCGGCGTGACCTACCAAAGCGGCGCGTTGTGGAGTTCAATGACGCTGGCTGAAAACGTGGCTTTGCCGCTGTCGGAGTACACCAATCTCAGTCCCGCGGAAATCCGCGAAGTCGCTTCGCTGAAGCTGGCGATGGTGGGACTCAAGGGATTTGAAGATTTTTACCCCGCGCAGATCAGCGGCGGGATGCAAAAACGGGCGGGACTGGCCCGAGCGATCGCGCTCGATCCCGAAGTGCTGTTCTTTGACGAGCCGTCAGCCGGCCTCGATCCGATCACCTCGCGCCGGCTTGACGACCTGATCCTGGAGTTGCGCGACAGCCTGGGCTCGACCGTCATGGTAGTCACACACGAGCTTGCCAGCATCTTCGCGATCGGCGACGACAGCGTATTGCTCGACGGGGAGAGCCGCACCCCGATTGCGTACGGTAATCCCCGCCAACTGCGTGACCATAGCGCGGACCCGCGGGTGCGGAGCTTCCTGACCCGGGGCGAACCGCCGGCCGGATCGGTGCAGGACCGTGGCTAAGCGGGCAAACCCCGCGCTGGTTGGCGGGTTCATAATCGGCGCGGTCGTCCTGGTCGTCGTGGCGATAGTCCTGTTGGGTTCTGGGTAGCTGTTCCGGCGCAGGCATATCTACGTGCTTTATTTCCGGAGCAACGTCAACGGGCTGCGCGTGGACGCACCGGTGAAATTCCATGGCGTCGAGATCGGGTCCGTGTACCGGATTCTATTGAGTCTGACCCAGTTGCAATACTCGATTAATTCCAACAACCCCACCGTGATGCGGGTTCCGGTACTGATCGAGTTGGACGAAAGAAAAATCGTAAGCCGCGGGGGCCAGTCGCTCAACCTGGACGACCCGCAAACCCTGACTCGTCTGATCAACGCTGGGTTGCGCGGACAGCTGGCGCTGGAGAGCCTGCTGACCGGCGTGCTCTATATCGAACTCGACATGCATCCGGGGACGCCGGCGCATTTTGTGCTGCCGCCCAATTCGACTTTCCGGGAAATACCGACGCAGCCGACTGAGTTCGAGCAGGTCCAGCAGGGCGTGACAAAAGTGGTCGCCAAACTCAGCCAGGTCGACTTCCCGGCGGTGCTCTCGTCGATGATGCAGATGACCGAAGCAATCCGCGTCCTGGTCCAGTCGCCGCAGCTACAGCAAACGATCGCCCGCCTGGACCGCGCGACCAAATCGCTCGACGCGGCGGCGCAGAGCGCGCAGCGGATGGCTGATACGATCCGCGGCGAGGTCGGCCCTCTTTCGCGTAGTCTGCACGGGGCGTCCGAAAACACCGCCGAAGCGATGCGCCAGGCACGCACCGCTTTGGCCGCCGCGCAGCAGGCCTTCATCGAGGCCCACGCGGCTTTTACCCAAGCCAAGCTCGTGTTGGATCCGGCCTCGCCGCTTACTTACCAACTCAACAAGACGCTCGAAGAGATCACCGGTGCGGCGCGGTCGACCCGCGAATTGGCGGACTTCCTTCAGCGCAACCCCAGTGCCCTCATCCGCGGCAGAGCAATGTCTCAGGACGGGCGATGAAGCAGTTGACTTACTTACTCAGGCTGGCCGCGCTTTGGCTGCTCGCGATCACGCTGGCGCGATGCAGTTTTCTGTCGCCGGTTCCCGACAAGTCGCGGTTCTTTGTGCTCACCCCGATGGCAGCGGGCGAAGCCGGATCGCAGCCGGCTTCGCAAAACACCAGCGGCCTGGTGCTGGGTATGGGTCCGGTTAAGTTTCCAGACTACCTGGACCGCAGCGATATCGTGACGCGGGTTGAAGCGAATCGCTTGCAGTATGCGGAAAACGACCATTGGGCCGAGCCGCTGAAGGCAGACTTCATCCACGTCTTCTCGGACAACCTGTCCACCCTGCTCGGCACCCAGCAGATCGTCAATTTTCCCTGGTACAGCACCACTCATATCGACTACCAGATTGCGGTCAGCGTGGACCGCTTCGAGTGCGACCAGGGCAATGCGCACCTGGCAGCCCGCTGGACTATCAATGACCCGGTAAGTGGACGGATTCTTGACCGCGGCGAATCGGATCTCAGAGCCGCGTGCGGCGCCGACATGGATCAGGGGGTGGCTGGATTAAGCCAGACCCTGGCAAATTTTAGCCGCCAGATCGCCACCGCGGTCACACAAGTCAGCGCCATGCACCGTCCAAACCAGGGATGAACTAACAGTAGCATTCGCGCCCTCTATCATTTGCCTCGGCCATCGAGCCCCAAGGCGAAAACAAATTTTCGGCCTTGCTAGCCAGCACCAGCCTCTTTCGCAAACGGTGCCGCGCAACGTTTCAGGCTTTGAATGAGCACAAACCCCTACTTGCCCGATTCGCTCAGCGGCGCAGGGGCGACCGTGGACCCCGATCGTGCAGCGGCCGGGGGCAAATTGCGCTCGCCCACGGTTCGCACTGTTACCACTGGCGCAATCGATGTCTCGGCGATCGCGTGATCGACGCCGTAGCTCTCGGGCACGCTGATTAACAATGGGTCGAAACGATGCGAGCCGCCTGAAAGCCGCTGCCATCCGTCGGTCTCGATTCCAACTGCGGCCGCAATCGGCGCGGATTGCGAATTGGCGCCGGGCGCCGGCGGCTCGGCGCGATAATAGAGCCGGCGGGCGATCAGCCCGAGTTCAGAGGAGGGGGCGAAAATCTCCAGCATCAGGTGGCCATCGCCGACCAGCGCCAGCCAATCCGCCGGCGTAGTTGCACCGATTGTGTCCGCGGTGTGCTCGCCAATTTCGATTGGCCGCTTCAGGCCAGAGCTGAGCAGCGAATAGCCCCGCAGATCGACGAAGTCCATCGCGATGCGCCCCTGGATGTCGCGAAACAGATTGCGCATCGGCATACGCATCGTGAATGGCACCTGGGCGAAATCGCTGTAGAAGAACTCGACCGCTGAGATCTGCGGCGAATAGATGCCCAGGAAAACGCGAAAGCGATAGCCCACCCTGCGAATGACCCGCACCGGACCGGCACGATAAGCAAGCATACTGCCGTCAATGTCGTCCTCCTTGAGATGGAACCGCAGCAGGTTTAACACTGTGACCACGCCGCGCAGCTCGAAA
This sequence comes from Binataceae bacterium (SeqCode), assembly GCA_035262365.1. Lineage (GTDB taxonomy): Bacteria > Desulfobacterota > Binatia > Binatales > Binataceae > JAJPJA01. The sequence goes on along the minus strand of DATFSZ010000128.1, from coordinate 78,399 downwards.
GCGCTGATCAGATTTCTGCTGCTCTCACCCCGATCGTCCTGCACCCGGAAATCGTCGGGAAACTCGTGCGCCAGGCTCAGCCGGTAATGGCCGCCCCGAATGATATGATGCTGTGGGTCATAATCGACGTAGCGAACCGGGCTTAGCCGGGGATTTTTGACCACCGCCGCGTAAGCGTAGCGATCGGCCCCGCCGAGCGGATCCGCGACAGTAATTTCCACGGCGCTTGGCGGCAGCTCCGCCGGGTTGGCGATGCGCTCGCCGAGGTCGAACATCATCATCGACATCTCGTCATTGGGGCCAAACCCTTGAATCGGACCGCCCGTGGTCGGTATCGGGCCTTGCGGCAACCCGAATATTCCGCCCACCAACACGGAGTCGACCTGGAACGGGATCGGGTTGAGCTTTCCCCCATGCACGGCCAGCACTTCGATCCGGCTGACCGGCGTGTTGAGCAATTGAGGCAACTGGTATCCGCGCAGCAACAGCGGCTCCCATTGTCTTGAACTGGCACATGCCGATGGTGTCGTCAGCGCGATCAGTGCGCTGAAAAATCCGATCGCGGCGGCAAACCAGCGCAGCCGGCGGACGCGGGAGGAGGAGTGGCACGCGATGAAAAGACCCATCGATATTTCCGGCGGCGGTCCAAGGAAGGCTGCCGCAATGACTTTCTCAACCCGGCATTGGGCTGGCAAGCCATGATTTGCGCGTGCGTAATTGCGTCAAGTGTTCTTATCGATAAGAATTGGCAAAGCTTCAAAAGGATCAACCGGCGTAGCCCGGTTAGCGACGATGGCCTGGGCTCGGAAAATTTCTGCGGTTCTGACGTGGAAGGTTCGGCGGCGGACGGTCCTCGGTCCTTATCCAACCCGCGCTGCGCGCGAGCTCAAGACCCGGCCTTGGCTGGTCATTTTTCTGACCGCCGCCGTCCTTGCCGCCTCCGGTGCTTCGGCACGGGCCGGCTGCAACGAAGACTGCAAGAGCGAATACGTGTCAGCGCTGGGCGACTGCCGCTCACAATACGAAAAGGGCAACGAGAACCTTCAGGACCTGGAAGACTGCCTGGTCGATACGCGCAGCGAGTACGACGATTGTATTGACGACTGCACCTCGCTGGGCGCGGGTGGAGTCGTGGCCTGCAAATCCACTGTCGGCGCGGTGATGCAGGTCCTCTTCCTGCAGCCCGCATCGCGATAAGTTTGATCGGGACTTTCGCCTGCTACGCCAACGGCAGCTTGTACAACTCGACCGTGTTGCGGCGCGCGATACGAAGCTGGTCGTCCACAGGAACGTCGATGAAGTGCTCCGCCAACACCTCCCTGGAATGGGGCCAGGTGCCGTCGAAGTGCGGGTAATCCGAGCCCCACATCAGGTTGGAAAGCCCGATGATGTCGCGGCATCGCACTGCCGTGCGATCGCGCATGAAGGTCACACCCACGTGTTCGTGGAAAATTTGACTGGGTTTGCGGCCGGAGGTGATCCCGTTGAAAGCTCCGGCCCATCCCTGGTCGCGATGCGCCCGGAAATCCATCCGCTCCAGGATTCCCGCGGCCCACGCCGCATCGTTCTCCACTGACACCGCCCGAAGCTTGCGATGGCGATCGAACACGCCCGAAAAAATCATCGCCGCGAGCGAGTACATGGTCGGAGTGAACGCCAGCGAAAAGTCCGCCAGTACGTTGCCGGTCTGCGAGAAATGCTTCTTGCTGGCCGCGACGTGCAGGCTGATCGGCATCTCCAGGTCTTCCGATGCCGACCAGATCGGGTCGTACTTCGGATTTTCATATCCGTGGCCGGTGTCCTGGCTGATACTGATCATAGCCGCTCGCAGTCCCAGCTTGCGGCATCGCGCCATCTCCGCCGTGGCGTTCTCGATCGGATCAGTCGGAATCATCGCCACGCCGAACAGGCGCCCCGGCGCGCCGGAGCTGTACTCGGCCAGCCAGTCGTTGAAGGCGCGGAAGCAGGCGAGCTGGAAATCCTGGTCGGGAATCGAGAACATGCTGAGCCCGAAGCTGGTGTAGAGAATCTCGCCCTCAACCCCGTCCCGGTCCATATCGGCCACGCGCGCCGCCGGCTCCCACGCGCCTTTTCGCACATTGGCGAAACGGCCGATCATGCTGACCTCGTTGTCGGCCGCTTCCGTGCATACAGTTAGTCCGATGGGATGCTTATAGGTCAGCCCGCCTTCGCATACCAGGTAGTCCGAATCGGGCTCGCTGACGATTCGCGGCGCGCGTTCGCGGTAGCGCTGGTCCACGCGTTCCACCCAAAGATTGGGCGGCTCAACGACATGAGAATCGGCGGATACCATTTTGAAGGCAGGAAGCTTCTCCATCGCGATAACTCCCGTGGCGCAGGCGGATTTTGGACCAAACGTGTTCAATGATCGTTCGCGTTGCGCGGAAGTGTCAAGCTGGCACCCGAACGGATGAGCGGTTTACGGTACAGTTAGCTCAGGTAACGGGCCTTGCGCTATTGCCGGGGCGGCGTTTAATTACACCAGACGATCAGGGCGAGAAATGTTAGCCAATTTCATCGGTGGAAAATGGCGTGAACCCGGCGGCTGCCCGACCCTGCCGCTCTACAATCCGGCCAACGGGGAAGTGATTGGGGAGACCCCGCTCAGCCCGGCGTCCGAAGCGGGCCAGGCGGTGACCGCCGCCGCGCGCAGCTTGCCCCAATGGGCGGCCACTCCGGTCATGGAGCGCACCCGCCTGATGTTCAACTACAAGGCCGCGCTGGAGGCCCATTTCGAGGAGCTGGCGGCGATCATCACTCGCAATCACGGCAAAACTCTGGAGGAAGCGCGCGGCGAGGTGCGCCGCGGAATTGAGATGGTCGATTTCGCCTGCGCCGCGCCAACTTTGCTGCAGGGCCGCACCTTGCGCGCCGTGAGCACTTCCGTCGATCAGGATTATTATCGCTATCCGCTGGGCGTGGTCGGCGGAATCGTGCCGTTCAACTTCCCCATCATGATTCCGCTCTGGATGTTTCCGCTGGCCGTGGCGGCCGGAAACACTTTCGTGCTCAAACCCTCCGAACGCACCCCCCTGGGCGCGATGCGTCTGGCGGAGCTGTTCGCGGAGGCGGGCTTTCCTGACGGGGTGCTAAACCTGGTCCATGGCGCAGCGGATACGGTCGATGCCCTGCTGGCGGCGCCGGAGCTGCGCGCGATCTCATTTGTCGGCTCCGAGCCGGCGGCGCGCCACGTGTACCAGGAAGCGGCCCGCCATACCAAACGAGTGCAGGCCGCCGGCGGCGCCAAAAATCATATATTTGTGCTGCCCGACGCCGACTTCGACCTGGCGATTCCCGCGATTATGAACTCGGCCTTCGGCAATGCGGGCGAGCGATGCCTGGCCGGCAGCGTTGCGGTTGCGGTTGGCGGCGGGTCGGGCCAGCTTACCCAGCGCCTGGAGGCGGCGGCACGCAAGCTTAAGCTGGGACCCGGCGACCAGCCCGGAGTGGATTTCGGGCCGGTGGTGGCCGACGATCATCGGCGGCGCGTCCTGAGCCATATCGAGCGGGCCGCGGATCAGGGCGCGCAATTGATCCTTGATGGCCGGGGCCGGGAATACCTGGATCGTCCGGGGTTTTTTGTCGGCCCCACAATCCTGGACCAAGTGACGCCCGCAATGGCGGCTGGACGCGACGAGATCTTCGGACCTGTACTTTCCGTTGCCCATGTCAGCGACGTGCGCAGCGCGATCGACCTGGTCAACCGGCTGCCGCTGGGCAACATGGCCGCGGTGTTCACCGCTTCGGGCCGGGCGGGGCGGCAATTTCGCGACGAAGTCGAATGCGGGATGATTGGAATCAACGTGGGCGTGGCGCAGCCGCTGGCGTTTTATCCATTTACCGGATGGAAGAGTTCGTTTTACGGCGACCTCCATCTGCAGGGCAGCGACGGGATCGACTTCTACACGCGCAAGAAGGTGGTCGTGTCGCGCTGGTGAGATATGCTCAGGGCGCGGGACTTTCGGCCCGCGATACGCTATTAATGAGCAGAATTCCGAAGTAACAAATCGGCGGGAGTGAAACCAATATGAGCCTGTCATTCAAACCGATATCGGCCGACTCGCACGTGGTCGAGCCGCCCGATCTGTGGACCAAGCGGATCGACCGCAAGTACCTGGACAAGGCGCCGCGTCTCGTGCACGACCCCGACCAGGATATGTTCTGGTGCCCGGGCGGCCGGCAGGAAAAACGTGGGATTGGCACTTCGTCCTCGGTCCTTAAAGAGGCCAAGGACGTCAAGATGGCCGAGCGATGGGAAAACGTGCTGCCCGGCTCTTACGATCCGTTTGAGCGCCTCAAGGACCAGGACCGCGATGGAGTGGAGGCCGAGGTGCTTTATACGACCTTCGGCACGACCTTCTATCCGATGACGGACCTGGACTTTCAGTTCGCATGCATGCAGGCGTTCAATGACTGGCTGGCGAACTTCTGCGCCACCTCTCCCAAGCGCCTGTTCGGCGTCGCCATGATTCCCACCCACCCGCTGGACCGCGCGGTCAAGGAGATGGCGCGATGCCGCAAGATGGGAATGGTGTCGGCGCAGATCAGTGTCCAGCAGGATATCGGCGAGGGCTATCATCACGAAAAATGGGCCCCGCTGTGGGACGCATCGTCCGACCTCGAGATGCCGGTAAGCCTGCATGTTGCAGGCGACAAGAAGTGGTTCACGCTGACCAACAACATGCTGGTGGACTTCTCACTCGCTTTTACGCCGGTGATGTACTCCATCTGCACGATGATCATGGGCGGGACCTTCGACCGTCATCCCAAGCTCATAGCGCTGAGCGTGGAGAATGACGCCTCGTGGCCGGCACCGGCGCTGGAGCGGATGGATTATCACTACTTCCGCGATCAGGCGTGGGCGGGCGTGGGTGGTATCACTTCAGGCCGCACGCCTAGCCAGATTTTCCACGACCAGGTGATCTGCACCTTCATGCGCGACAAGACCGCGGTGCGATGCCGCGATATCGTCGGCACGAAGAACATGATGTGGGGCTCGGACTTCCCGCATTACGACGGCACCTGGCCCAAGTCGGTCCCCAACCTGGAAGAGCATTTTCCGGGCGTGCCGCTCGAGGACCAGAAGCGCATCGCGCGCACCAATGTGATCGAGCTGTACAAGCTGCCCATAGAACCTTGAAATAGCCGCCGCGGCGAGGGTCAACAGCCCTCGCCGCGCCCGCTAGTCCTGGCCCACACAAAATTAAAAACATTGGGGCGTGCTGGCGTGCCCGCCATCGATGATCGGGTAACGCCGGCACCACCTGATAATTGAGAAGCACCCCGACTCCGAACCGGCGGGGGCAGCGGCGTGGCGGGGCTTCACCCTACGACTTGTAGCGCAATCTGCTTAAAAAGCGACGGTACAAGAAGGCGCCTCGAATCGGGTTGGCCGGACCATTCGGAGGCGAGGGCCGACAATAAGGAGGAGGATCCAGAATAAACTCGCCCGCGCTGAATCAGCAATGAAAAGGGATCGTAGAAAATTAGCGGCGGGTCGGGCGCACACGGCGTGTGTTCATTCCGGGCGCCGCAGGCCGACAATCAGGCAAGAATAAGTCCCGGTGGAAATTTGAGCGGCGCCGACTGACTCTACTTCAGAGGCAATTGGAAAAGGAGACCGGGCGATAATCCAATTCGTCGAGCAAGCCAGCGACCGCGTCGTAGATTTCACCGACTGTCACGCGCTGGTCATTTTCCAACCGCTGAATGAGGGCCCTGAGTTCGACGTTCTTCATGAGGCAGTAGCTTTTCCGAGAACCCTTCGTCATCTGCGCCCGTTGCAGCGCCTCGGCTGCGGCGTTCTGGAGCACATAGAGGGCGGCACCTTTCTCGGCCGGCAAGTCTTGAATTCTTGACATGCCGACTGGTCCCGCGCGGGCAAGCGGGGCAAAACAGACGAAAGCCAAAGCGATGGCAAGGGCGGTCTGGAGGTTCTTCATTGTCCACCCTCCTTGAACTTGCGAACAACCGCTTTTCCTACGGTTTCACTTTACCGCCGCTTTCGCGATCCACATATCGACCTCGGACTTCAAGAACCGCAAGCTGCCGCCTAACCGGAAGCAGGGTACTTTCCGCCGCCGGAGGAGGTTATAGACAGTGCTGTAATGACAATTCAGGTATTCCGCGATTTGGCGGACCGTCATCACTTCCGATTCAGCGCCAGGGGAAGATACGGTCGCATCGCACAAGGCGACCGACAGCCGAAGATTACTCAGCTACTACTTTTCAAGGGTGGCTGCCGGCCTCTGGTAACGGTCGCGCTGCGCAGACCTCAGCCAGGTTAGAGTGCGACCGGCATCCCGAGGCGTTTCAGTAGTTCTCCCACCCTGACCTCTAATTCACCGCCGGCTCACTGTGGCCCAGTCTCAGTCATCGGACTGGCGATGGCCATTTGGCTTGCAGGTGATTGTCGGCAGACGGTCGAAGTTTCATATCACGCCACTTTTGTCGTCGCTCTCGCGATGAGCAGTGGTTCGCTTCTCAAAATCCACCAGGGCATTCGCCAACCGTTGCCGTTCGCCAGTTAGACACTCGCTTGAACGGGATGGACCAATTTTGGATGTCCATGCAAAATTGGAAGAAATATGGTCAAATCCAGATGCGTAAAATTCTACCACTCAAAACAACAGATTGTAACTTGCGCTTGCAAAGCAGACCTCGTCTATGCGAGTCTCAATCCTGATTAAAAATCTAGATTTTTACCGAAAACTAAAGAATAGGGGTGAAGTAAAACGGACATGAAGAACGGATTGTCAAGATTCGTTGTGAGTACGGTCGCGGGAGCGCCCGCGTGGGCTTCCTCCGAGCTTCGCTACGGATTCGCACGAGCCGTATTTCTTCTGGTGGTGCTCGGCTGCGGATTCGTCGATACCGGGTCGGCCGCAGCCGCCTGCTGGTGCGGCGACGGGAACACCCCAACATTAGGTTGCTGCGGGGGAGACCTCCAGCGGATTTGCGTCGTGGACGAATGGTGGAACGTATCGAACTGTCCCGCCGAATGCCAGCCAGGCCTTTCGCTCCGTTGGGGCGTGTGCCGAACAGCCTGCCCCGGGACCGAGATAGCAGGCGTCTGCTGCGGTGACGTTGGCGAGATCGCTTGCATCACAAGCCCCAACTGCGCGAGCGGCCTGAGTGTCGCCGACCCCACGATTTACGACCCGGAATTCCTGGCCAACTGCGTACCCCCTCCTATTCCAGCAAAAACCGAGCTCAATGGGTCAGATCAGCGACCCTTCTACGTTGTCGCGCACAATCCCAACGATAAGGGCCTACTCGACAACGACCTGATGGCCGGTGCAAACGCGCTTGAACCCGACATTACATTGGCGTCCGATGGGCCCTGCTTGAAGTGCATAACCGATGGCGAGACCGGGTGCACCGAAGGAAACGACTATACCGCCGGTGATGGCGCGGCATCATGTGTTGTGGAGATCCTCGACAATAAATGGGTCTATACGGGAGCGTCATGCGTGGCAGGGACCGACGTTCCCACAGCCTACCTGGTCGACTTCGACTCAAGTTCCCCATACCGCCAGGGCCGATGCAGCGACACTCACTTCGCCCGCTGGCTGGACTATGTGCATGGTCTAGCGAGTCAAAGCTCCTCGAAACTGGCAATGATCGCCTTCGACATAAAGACGTCAGTCGCGGACGGGAAGCATGTAAAAGAAATCCAGCAGGCAGTCAAAAGCCACCTTACCGATGGCTTGTCGAATCCGAATCTGACCGTTATTTACAGCGTTGGATCGAAGAAGGACGCCACCAGTGCCTTTGGCGGAACAGACTTTACGAACGATGACCTCGTCGATCCGAACGAGGGCGTTCAGATAGACGGGGAGACTGATCCCTCCGTGGTCTATAACTTCTTCGTTTCGCTTGGTTATACAAAATTCGGATACGGGGATGGCACAGCCCTTCAATCCTTAGCTCTTGACCCAACGGGCGTACAGCCGCGTTCTCAGGACTACGGAGTTTTCCTGCGGGCGAGCACCGGCCTTCCGAAGATTCTCAGCTATGAGTTCTTGCTCGCTACCGATTCGGAATGGAATTTCTACATCGACCTTGGCGTGGACGGCATCATCCCGGGCACCATCGGAACCGACATCCCCGTAGGGTGCACCATAGATAATTTCAAAATAAACAACTGCGAGCCTCCCGACGACCCAACGCAGGACGTCGCCAAGATTAAGGGTCTGTTGACCACGGTCGGGCAGCATCCGGAGATCCGGCTGGCGACCCGCAGCGACAATCCGTTTCAAGCCCCATTGCAATCGGCGTATGGGCTGGAAGTCACGACGGATGCTGCTAACGGAAGTGGAACGGATGCCAATCTTGTGTTCACGCTCAACGGGTGCAAGGGCAGTGCGACGATCACCATAAACACCGGCGACGTCATACCGAGAGATGCCCTGGATAGTTCGGGCCGAATGGAAGCCGGTCACGTCGACCATGTGACCATCCCAAGCAAGGACCTTGGTGTGTTGGCGTCCATCACGATTTCCAATGACGGCACCGGGATAGGCCCGGAATGGACTTTCGACTCGATTAAAATCTCCAGCGCGAAATGGATGCCTTCGATTGGCGGTGTCCAGAGTGAATACCAGACCAGTGGGACCACTACGGTAGGGGCCTTCAAGACCGTTACCCTGCCATTGACATCAAATTTTACCCCGGGATTCGACGCGCCGTCTCTGCCGGATGTAATCGCCCAGTGTTCGGCGCCACTCCCGGCAGCACCGATCGCGCGGCAGTCTTGCGCCGGATCCATCACGGGGACAACAACTGTGACCGGACCGTTCGGCCAGGGCGACTGGGTGATTCCATGGACCTTCACCGACTCCACCACGGGCATCAGCAAGGTTCGGGACCAGGCAGTCCACGTGCATGACACCATGGCGCCAACGCCCACCTTGGCCAGTCTGCCGAATGTAACCGCGCAGTGTTCCGCAGTGCTGCCGGCGCCGCCGACGGCGACGGATAACTGCCCCGGACCGATTACCGTCACGCCAAGCGCCACGGGTCCGTTCGGACAGGGCGACTTTACGATTGTTTGGACATTCGCGGACGGAGTACACAACCTCAGTACGGAGAGCCAGGCGGTCAATGTGCATGACACCATACCGCCGGTCATCTCGTCCGTATCCGCGAGTCCCAACGTATTGTGGTCGCCCAACCACAAATTCGTGCCGGTTCAAGTCACGGCAGTGGCGACCGACAACTGCGATCCAGCTCCGGTGTGCACGCTAATCGGAATCGCCAGTAGTGAACCACCGAGCGACTCCAATTCACCTGATTTCGCTATCACGGGACCACTGAGCGCCAATTTACGCGCCGAGCGGGATGGCACAGGCACTGGAAGAACCTACACGCTGACTGTTCAATGCACAGATAATTTGAACAACAAAACGCAGGCCAACACCACCGTGTTCGTCCCGCACAATCAATAGGCGGCACTAGCGAGCGGGGGATTGCGTCCCCCCCGCTCGCCGATCATCACAGCTTGGGCGCCACTCCAGACTCGTCCCTGGCACTCGGCGCTAAAGGTTCCGCCTGGGCGGCGCGCATGCGCGCAAGCTGCTAAAGGCGCGCGCTGACGACGCGCTCAAGGGGTGCGCGATCGAGCTATCGGCCACTCTTCCTCTATCACGGTATGCCGCAGCGAGGAGCTGCTCGAGGCCGTCAACCGATGAGCAAGAGCATTACCCTCCTGCTGCCAGATTGGCCCGCCACCTGAGCCAATCGCCGCTGCGGTCACCCGAGCCGTATTTGAAATGCCAACGGGTGTTCGCCTCGCGTCGTTTGCCGTAGAAGAAAGCAAGTTACGGCCCGACACCACCTGCCCAGGCCGCGGCCTTCAGCGGCGGCAGCATCTCCTTTGTTTTCAGTCCCAACTCCAACACGCCGATGCCGAACAGACGGGCGTCGCCCGACGGCGGCATGATTCCAAAGCGCTCCGCGCATACCCTGGCCAACCGCTGCTGGCGCGCGCCGATGTCCGGGGAGATGCTGCAAAGCGAGATCGAGCGTCTATCCGCCGCCCGCATCAGCAAGGCCCGAGTCTCCAGAAGCTGGCACGCATCGGGTTTGGTGACATCACCCAGGTGCTCGACGCTGAAAGCGGATCAGCGGTCGGATTTTGGTGACGCCGCCAGCGCGTCGGCCAGGAGATCGAGAGCCGAGGCCGCGAAAGTGCGCATGTTCGCGACGCGATCGCTGAGGCCGGTTTCAAGCGTGATCACCCGATCCACTGGCCCGGCGACCGCGATACAGGTATGGCCCGCAGGATCGCCGTAGCGATTGCCCACCGGTCCGGTAGCGCCGCTTTCCGCAATTGCCCAGGTTGCCCTGAATCGCTCGCGGGCTGTGCTTGCCAACAGCGCCGCATACGACTGGCTCGCCCCGCGCATCCCGGCGACCGCCGCGTCCTGTATGTCCAGCAAAGAGCGGCGCGCCCTGAGCGTGTACACGACCGCGCCGCCCAGGAAGTACGCCGACGCGCCCGCCACGCTGAGCAGCGCCGCCGAAATGAGACCCCCGGTTGACGATTCCGCCACCACAACGGTCTCCTTGCGATCCTTGAGCAAGGCCGCGAGCTTCTCGGCGCGCGGCAGCAGATCCTGCATCGGCATTTACCTCCGTGCTCCGCTTCCCATGAGGCGCGCCATCACGCGCTGCGCGTCCTTCGGATCGGCGACCATCGGACCGGGTTGCTCGCGATGCTTCATGATCTTGTCGTCGGCATTGAATTTCCGAACCGTCGCGCAGAACTCGAGCAGCAAACCGTTGGGGTCATTGAAATATATGGAGCGGCACCATTCGTGATCGACAACCGGGGTTACATCGACGCCTTTTTGCAAGAGGTCGTCGCGGCGCGCTTCGAGTTCGTCAAGTGTGTCGCATTTGAACGCGTAATGATAAAAGCCCGGCGGCAGCTTCTGCGCGCTGTAGATGTCGGTCGACCATTCCTTGGGGATGCCCGGGACGTTTTCTGGACACATGAAGGCAACCAGTGTGCCGTCGCCCGTATCGAGGAAGGCGTGCTTGATTTTGCCGCCTTCGGGCGGTTCGATAATGTCGCACCAGGCCACCTTCCAGCCCAGGATGTTGGTATAGAAATCCAGCGTGCCGTCCATATCGAGCGTCGCCAGCCCTATGTGATGCACGCCCTTATCGTTGATGATTTTCTGCTCCACGGCGGCCTCCGTGACGATTGGGTTGAAGCTGGCTGCTCATCAACCGTTTTGACTTTACACCAGGCGCACGGACTTTGCGTCACTTGAAATCAAGCGCCACGGCGAACTAGTAGGCCGAGCCGCCGCCGTCGGCATGAATCGATGCGCCGGTTATCATCCGCGACTTGTCCGAAGCCAGGAACAATGCCACGTTCGCGATATCTTCCGGATCACCCACCGAAAACGGATGGCTTCGCAACGCGGGCGCCATCGGCGAGTCGGGCGACTTGCGCGGGTCTCCGAACATCCGTATTACCCGCTCGGTCACCGTGAGTCCCGGACAGATCGCGTTGGCGCGGATATTGTCGCGCGCGTAGCGGCCGGCCAGCGCCTGGGTAAAAGAAATAATCGCCCCCTTGGCCGCGGTGTAAACGTGCCCTTTGTACGAACCGCGCAGGGCCGCGCCGGAAGACATATTCACGATAGTACCACCGCCAGCCTTGATTATTTCCGGAATCGCATGACGGCAACACAAGAACGTACCCAGCAAATCCAGCGACATCGTATGCTGCCACACCGACATGTCGACGTCGGTCACCGGCTCGTCCTGCGCAATCGAACCACCCGCGCAGTTGTAGAGCACGTTGATTTTGCCGTAGCGCGCAACGGCCTGCTGCACCGCCCGTTTGACGTTGTCCTCTTTTGTGACGTCGGTCTCGACAAAGGCGGCGTCGCCGCCCGCCTCGCGCACCGACGCTTCACTGGCGCGGCCCAGTTCCGGCTTCAGTTCCGCGATTATTACCCGCGCTCCCTGCAGCGCGAACAATCGCGCCGCTGCCCGCGCGATTCCCGAACCAGCGCCGGTGATAAAAGCTACCTTGCCGTCCAAGTCTCCCATCGACGGAACCTCCTTGGGGAATAGTGAGGATAGAGACGAGAAACGAGAGGCATGCCTCTTTTTATTTGACTCATTCGCCTCTCATCCAAGCGATTGCTCGATAATACGCAGCGCGAAATCCACTTCCTCTTCGCTGATTGTCAGCGGAGGAGCAAGACGTACGACGCGGTCGCAGTTCAGCGTCCAGTTGACGATCACACCCGACTCGATACACTTGGCGGCCACTTGGCGCGTCAGTTCCGCGGATTCAAGTTCGATACCTATCAGCAGGCCGATTCCGCGAATCGCGGTGACGGCGGGTGAGGCAAGCTGCGCCAGGCGGTCCATGATTGCCTCTCCCGTCTGCCCGGCACGCTCGGGCAGCTTTTCGCGCGTCAGCGTTTCCAGCGCGGCCAGTCCCGCGGCGCAGGACAGCGGATGGCCACCGAAGGTGGTGATATGACCCAAGGGCGGGTCATTCGCCAGCACCGAGAGGATAGACGCAGAGGAGCAGAACGCACCGAGCGGCAGACCGCCGCCCAACGCCTTGGCCAGAACGATAATGTCCGGCGTCACCCCGTAGTGCTCCAGTGCAAAGAGGCTGCCTGTACGGCCGAAGCCGGTCAGGACCTCATCGAAGATCAGCAATGCACCGGCACGGTCGCATCGCTGGCGCAGTGCGTGCATGAACTCGACGCTTACAATACGCACTCCCGACTCGGCCTGCACCGGCTCAATCACCACGGCGGCGACGTTCGCGTCGACCGCTTCGAGCGCATCGATCTCGCCATAAGGCAGATGGCGTACCGGGCCGGGCAGAGGTTCAAAGGCAGCGCGAAACCCGGGGTTGCCTGCCAGCGCCAGCGCGCCCATCGTGTCGCCGTGATAGGCGCCGTCGAAAGCCACGAAAGAGCTGCGTCCGGTGCGCTTGCGCGCGGTTTTCAGCGCTCCTTCGATCGCTTCGGCTCCGCTGTTGGTGAAGTAGACCTGGTCCAGTCCGGCGGGCAGCAATTGCGCCAGCCGGCGCGCCAACTTAACCTGCGCGTCCAGCACGTATTCGCCGTAAACCATGACGTGCAAGTAGCGCTGAGCCTGCCGGGCGATAGCCTCAAGAACGGCCGGATTACCATGGCCCAGATTCGCCACACCGATGCCGGAGATGAAGTCGAGGTAGCGCCGGCCATCGCGCGCATAAAGCCATGCGCCCTGGGCCCGCTCGATCTCAACACCAATTGGTGCCGGTGAGGTTTGGGCAATGTGGCGGAAGAAGTCCGCGCGCAGATCGTCACCCATCGGCGGGTTCCATCAGATGAAGAAAGCGGCCGCCGCCATGCGGCCACGACGGGGGCGGCGACTGGAGCTGGCCGGGCGCGCAGAGCCAGGAAACGCCCATCTCGCGCAGGATTGCGCGCCAGCTCTCCAGCCGGTTTGCCGGGTCAGCGATGGCAAAGCCTTCCAGCGATCCGGCGGCGCCGGCCAGGCGCCCGCGCAACTCGCTTTCATTCGCAATCATGCTGACGCAAACCGTGCGGCACAGGGGCGAAGGCTCAAAGCCAGCCTCGGGATCGAAAATGACCGTCCACTCCAGGCCCGTTCCTTCCCACATCGCAACCGGCGCGCCGCCGCTTCGGCGCCATCGAGCATCCTCCCGCGCCGCGCGAGCGGCGGCCGCTTCGGAAATCGGTGCGGTGGCAGCGGCAGGTATCGACCGCGCCGACGCCGCCATCGCGCCGGCCAGCAATTCTGCGAAGTCCCGTGCATCCGAAAAGGATCGTGCCTCAACGACAATGTGATTGAGTGAGAGACATCCGCGTTGATCGAACAGACATGCGTCGCGCGCCAGCGCCGCGGCCAGAGTTTGCGTCTGCGCCCCCACTATCGCTTCGCGCGACAGCAATGCTCCGCTCGATCGGCTGCCAAACCCGACCATCTTGGAACCGGCGAGCGCAGCTATTGCGGTGATGCTATCGTCTTCGCCGAAGGCCACGATTCGATCGCAGGCCTGGGCCATCGCAATCGTCGATTCGTGAGCGGACCTGTCCCACCGCGCCACGTGCATTCGCGCCGCGACGCCGGAATCAATTGCCTGCAAGGTGCGCTGAAACTCCGCGAAGAACAGCGGCTCGGCAATTGACGGCTTGACCAGCGCGCACGCGCCGGCGGACAGCGCCTGAACCAGTTCGTGGAGACCCGCACCCATCACATTGCCCGGCATGATGAAGCCGATCAGGCGGTCACGTACGCCGAGCCGGCGGACAAGATCGAGGATTGCCTCGGGTGTGAAGCCAGCCAGCAGCGCGTCCAGCGACGCATCGAGCAGCGCTCGACTCTGACCTGTCGCGGCCCCGCTGGCCGCCAGCACAGAGGAGCGTCCGCCAAAATCCGGATCGCGCCATCGAGCGCATGCGTGCGCGAGCGCCTCGGCGGCACATTGCGGCGCGAGCTTACGGTCCGCCTGCGCACGCAATCGCGCTGCGATACCCTTGATGAATTCCGGTTTGGCTGAAGTCTGCCCCAAGCTTGAAGAATTTGTTGGCGGAGAAGCTACCCCGATCCCAACCCTCACACCGGTCGGCGAGAGGGCGCCGGAAAGAAGTGCGCTTTTTTTTATTCCTGAATCTGTCGCATCTCCCTGGCGAACAAGCGGGCGAGGGTGTGCGTATCCCTTTGCGAACTGCTCGATACCCAGTGCGCATCCTCTTGGATCCGATCCTATAAGCCGCCCCAATACGCGCACCGTTCCCTCGGCATTCACCACACCCAAATCCTCGGTGAGCAGCGCCGATACCGAACCCGCGTTGGCCAGATCGAAGAACGAAAGCAACCCGATCTCTTGTGGACCAACCGGGCGCAGGCTTGCCGGGTCCCGGGCAATAACTTTCAACCACGGCGGAGCGACTTTGACTCTTTCGACGCCTTCGGATGCGCCGGGACAATTGACCGGCGTCGCGTCATAAAGCTGCGAGCTAAGCTCTGTCATCCCGTATTCGTTGATGACCCAGGGCGATGAAATCCCGAGGTATTGCTGCGCCATCGCGCGAACCTCTGCCTGCGTCAGCGGTTTGCTCTGCCCCTTGGGACCGCCGGTGTCCATCACGCGCGAATCGGCGGCAAGGCGCAGTCGCGCGCCGATGACGCGTAGGTAGTCGAAGATCGCTGACAAGGCGGCCGTCGTGCCCAGGATACAAATAGGCTCGGCTGCGGCTTCGGCCTCGCGCAGAAAGTCGAAGGCCGCCCGGGAATCAACCTGTTGCGGCGTGGCGCAACATAGCGACCGCGCCCCGCCAAAACTTTCGATGCACCAGCTAATCATCTGACTGAGCGAGGATTCCGGCATTCGATCTGCGACCGGATGCAACGCCAGCATCCAGGGGCGGCATCGGTCGGGGAACATCATCCGCTCCAGGTGTGCAAGCGCAGAGGCGCGGTAGAGCTGAACGCCAGGCATGAAATGTTCCCCGCGCCGGTCACGTCCATGTGTGGTGCCGCTGGTACGAAAGATGCGCTGCGGCAGGCCCGCGCAGAACTTTACGTACTTGAACGCCGCGGTGCTGACCGGCGTAATGTCGGCGACTGTCTTTACGCTGGCCGGCGAGCCGCCCCAGCAGCGGCAAAATTCGCGATACGGCTCGACGTGGTTAAATTGATAAGCGAACAGCGCCTTCGCCAGCTCTTCGAACCGGCCGGAGTCGGGACGATGGATAAAATCCAGGATCTGGTTCTCGATGGACATGTAAACCAATTCACAGGCGACGTCGTCCTAATAATCCAGCGGGGCAGCGGCATATTCAACGGGTGTGGCTGCTCAAGGAGAGCCCGATCCGTGAAAATCGCAACCATTGCATTAAGAAAACCCACAAAAACTCTTGATACCAAGTTAGCTTTTTGATACTAAAATGTGTGTTGCGCCCAGGAGGGGCGTGGCGGATGAAGAAATTTGCCGTTGGCGTGGTGTTGGGATTTATGTTGAGTTGCGGGTTGGGGCTGGCCGCGCAAAGTCTTGATCACAACGGATCATTTTGGAACAAACTCGGCGCCTCTGAGAAGCAGGGCTATGTTGATGGCTACAGCGACGCGATGAACGTCAGCGTCGGCAAGCTCGACAACCTGGTGGTTGCCGCAGACCTGTTTCGATGGAAGGGTGCAAAGAAGATCATCCATCAACTCTCGCGTGAGTTGGCGATCTCCGATCAACAGCCTGAGGACGTGGTGAAGCGGCTCAACGAGCTGTATTCCGATCGCAAATATAGCGAGCTGGATCTCGGCTCCGCGGTGCAACTACTGACCATGCGCGCCGCGCAAACGCCGGAAGCTCAGGCTGCGCCCTCCGGCGCCAAGGCCAGTCCATCCGCGCACTGATCCGTTCGTTTTCCTCTAACCAAAGCATTTGTCATTGCCGGCTGGCGAGCGTCTCGCCAGCCGGTTCTTTGTGCTTGCAAGTCGCTTCAAAGCCTGCCTAGCCTAACTCGACGGAGAGAGTAGGTTGAACGCATCTTTGCCTTTACTCGAACGGGCCTCGCAAGCCACGGTCGGGATTCACTCACAGGTGCCTGCCAGCCATCCCTCGGCGGCGGTGGGCCTTGGCACAGAGCGGCGGGCGGGCGGTGTAATGGTCGACCCGGCGGGGTTGGTCCTGACCGTCAACTACGCATTGATGGGCGCCCAGAGCCTGATCGTCACCTTAAGTAACGGCGAGCAGCGCCAGGGATGGGTACTGGCGCAGGATTACACCAGTGGATTGGGGCTGGTGCGCGTCGACGGACGGGGCCCGCATCCGCATTTGCTGCTCACGTCTTCGGCCAACGCGGCGCTGGGCGAAGACGTGTTCGTGGTAACGGCGGCGGGAAACGAAGAGCGCCGCGCCGACTCGGGTATCATCACCTACCTGGGAGCGTTCGACGCCGTGTGGGAGTACCAGTTGGAGCGCTGCATCATGGCCTCCGCGATGAACTTCGGGGTCGGCGGCGGGCCTGTGTGCAACAGCAAGGCACAGATGCTGGGACTGTCATATCTAAGTTTGGCGGAAATTGGCCGCTCGGTGCTGGCCGTTCCGAGCGAATGCTTTCTCAATGCGCGCGACGAACTGCTCAGTCATGGCCGGCGCACCAGCGTCGGGCCGCGTCCTTGGCTGGGCGTGCTGTCATACACGCTGCGCGACCACGTGGTGATTGCGGGTGTAATGCCGGGCGGCCCCAGCGATAAAGCCGGGCTGCGGCCGGGCGATGTGGTGCTGGAGGTCGATGGCCGCGGCATCAAGGAACGCAAGGGCTTCTACACCGCGCTGTGGAGCCGCCAGCCGGGCGATACCCTGACCTTCAAGATTTTCCGCAACAACCAGGTGCAGAGTATCGACGTGACGGGTGTCTCGGTCGAGGACTACTACGGCTAGCGTTGCGCCGTACTTTGCGTTGGCGTCCTGAAGCAGCCCGCGTCTGCCATTCCAATCATTGGATGCGCATTAGCTTATCAGTTCATTACAGATCAGATCCGCTCAGATCTGGCGTTCCACACCAGCTATTTGTTATTTTCCGCTCTCCGTTTATGTTGCGGCTCAAAATGCAATGAGCGAGAATCAGCAACCTTCTCTGCCATCCGGAAAGCGGTTCGATTCGTGGAAGGAAATCGCCGCTCATTTCCAACGCGACGTGCGCACGGTTCAGCGTTGGGAAAGGGAAGAGGGTCTCCCGATTCATCGCAAACTGCACAACCGGCTCGCCAGCATCTACGCCTACCAGTCCGAACTTGACGCGTGGTGGCAGCGGGGACAGCCCGGCGCGGTTCCAACCTCCGGCGCCGGGCATGGTCAGATTCCGATGCTGGCCGTCCTTCCGCTGACCAACCTGAGCGGCGACCCCGACCAGGAATACTTCAGCGATGGACTTACCGAGGAATTCATCGCGCAACTGAGCCGCCTGGCGCCCGATCGTCTGGGCGTGATCGCGCGGCACACCGCAATGCAATACAAGCGCAGCGGCAAGGGCCTTAACCAGATCGCGCGGGAACTGGGCGTTAAATATTTCCTGGACGGCAGCGTGCGGCGGGTCCAGGAGCGCGTTCGTATCACGGTAGCCCTGATCAGCGGCGCGCAGCAGACCAACCTGTGGAGCAAAAGCTACGATCGCGATCTGAGCGACATCTTCGCGCTTCAGACCGAGGTCGCCCGTTCGATTGCCAATGAAATTGCCGTGGGTGTGTCCATCGCGGAGCGCGCGCCGGCCGGACACGCCGCCCCGGTGGACCCGGAGGCGTACAACTCATATCTCCGCGGGCGTTACTTCTGGAATCGGCGCAACGTCGACGGCGTGCGGCGAGCGATACGCTGCTTCGAGGAGACCATCAAGGGCGACCCGGGTTACGCTCCCGCGCACGCCGGCCTGGCCGACTGCTACGCGCTGCTCGCCTCGGTGCGTCTGGGGATGGCGGCGCCCAATGACGTAATGCCCAAGGCCAAAGCCGCGGCGCGCCGCGCGATCGAACTCGATCCGACGCTGGGCGAGGGCCATGCGTCACTGGGATATATCCAACTGTGGTACGACTGGGATTGGCCGGCCGCAGAGCGTTCGCTCAGGTGCGCACTCGAGTTGAATCCGGCCTATGCTCCGGCGCGGCAGTGGTATTCATACTACCTGGAAACGATCGATCGCCTGGAGGAATCGATCGGCGAAATCAAGCGCGCCCTGCAGCTGGATCCGCTCTCGCTTCGATTGCGCACGACGTTGGCCTCGCTGCTTTACTTCGAGCGCCAATACGACCTCGTAATCGAGGAGTCCAAAGAGGTATTGGCGATGGAGCCCGGTTTCGTCCTCGCCTATTTCAATCTGGGCCGCGCATACTCGCAGAAGGGAATGCATCGGCAGGCGATCGCGGACCTGAAGAAGGCGCGCGAACTATCCGGTGAGAGCCCGGCGATGACGATGCAACTGGGATACGCGTACGCGATGGCGGGCAAGAAAGCCGAGGCGCGGCAGATGCTCGCCGTCCTGGAGAAGCTGGCGCGCAAGACCTACGTGCCGGCGTTCTACTCGGGAGCGATCCACACAGGCCTGCGCGACATCGAGCAGGCTTTTCACTGGCTGCGCCGCGCCTACGAGGAGCGGTCCGACTACATGGTGCATCTGCGCAAGGAAGCGGCCACCGATCCGCTGCGCTCCGATCCGCGCTTCGAAGCGTTGGTCCCGAGTCCGGTAAAGTCCGCACCTCCCGCCGGCGACTGAAGTGACACTCCGCCACGGCCGCGAATAAGTTCGCCCCCGCGGCTTGGGCACTCTAAGCAACCCTCGCTCCGGGTGCGGACGAGGCAAAAATCACCCGCGTCAGACGTCTTTAAACTCGCGGGTTTTCTTGCTCGATTCGATCGCGGCCTGGGCTGCGGCGAGACGAGCTACCGGCACCCTGAACGGCGAGCAGGAGACGTAATCCAACCCCAGGCGATGGCACTGCTTGACGCTGTCGGGGTCGCCGCCGTGCTCGCCGCAGATGCCGAGCTTGAGCGACTTGTTGGCCTTGCGGCCACGGTCGATCGCGATCCGCATCAAGTCACCAACTCCGCTGGCGTCCAGTCCCTGGAATGGATCGCGCTTGTAAATTCCCCGCGCCAGATAGACATCGAGGAACTTGACCGAGTCGTCGCGCGAAAGCCCGTAGGTCATCTGCGTGAGGTCGTTGGTGCCGAAGGAGAAGAACTCCGCCGACGCGCCGATCTCGTTGGCCAGAAGACAGGCGCGCGGCAGCTCGATCATGGTGCCGACGGTGAACTTCAGGTTGCGCGCGCCGTCGCTCAGCACCTGGCGGGCCACTTCGCGGATCTCGCCGGCCAGGATATCGAATTCGCGCCGGTCGCCGATGAGCGGCAGCATGATCTCGGGGATCGCTTTGACGCCTTCCTTTTTCAGCTCCGCGGCAGCCTCCAGAATCGCGCGGGCCTGCGCCTTGTAAATTTCCGGGTAAGTGATACCCAGGCGCGAGCCGCGATGACCCAGCATCGGGTTGAATTCAAACAACCGATCGCAGGTCTGCTTCAGTTGCTCGTACGGCACGCCCATCTTGGTGGCGAGTTCGTGTATTTCAACCTCGCCCTTGGGCAGAAATTCGTGCAGCGGCGGGTCCAGCAATCTGATCGTCACCGGCAGACCGGCCATCGCGCGCAGAATGCCCACGAAATCGCCGCGCTGCATCGGCAGGATCTTCTCCAGCGCAAGCGCGCGCTGCTCCGCGCTCTCCGCTAGGATCATCTCGCGCACCGCGGTGATGCGGTCCTCGTTGAAGAACATGTGCTCGGTGCGGCACAGCCCGATTCCTTCGGCGCCGAAGGCGCGCGCCACCTCGGCGTCGTGTGGGGTGTCGGCGTTGGCGCGCACGCCCAGCTTGCGCTCGGCGTCGGCCCAACTCATGAACTTCTTGAACGCGGACGACATCGCGGCTTCCACCGTTGGCACCAGCCCCGCGATCACTTCGCCGGTGGAGCCGTCCAGGGTCAGGTATTCGCCGCGCCGAATCACCCGTCCGTTGGCGGCCATGGTGCCGGCGGCGTAATCGATGCGCAGCTCGCCGCATCCCGCGACGCAGCATTTGCCCATTCCGCGGGCCACCACGGCGGCATGACTGGTCATCCCGCCGCGCGCCGTCAAAATGCCTTCAGCAACCTGCATCCCGTGGATGTCCTCGGGCGAAGTCTCGACCCGCACCAGGATGGTCTTGCGGCCTGCGCCGGCGACCGTGACCGCTTCATCGGCCGAAAACACAACCTCGCCGGCCACCGCGCCGGGCGAGGCGGGCAGTCCGCGCGCCAACACCTCCTTGCGCGCGTTGGGATCAAGCCGCGGATGGAGCAGCTGCTCGAGTTGGACCGGCTCCACACGCATCAGCGCGGTGCGCCGATCGATTAGCCGCTCCCCCACCATCTCCACCGCGGTGCGGACGGCGGCCTCCGCGGTGCGCTTTCCGTTGCGGGTCTGCAACATGAACAGTCGGCCGCGCTCGATCGTGAACTCGAGGTCCTGCATGTCCTTGAAATGGTGCTCGAGGTTGTGCGCGGTCTTGAGCAGTTCGCGAAACACTTGCGGAAAGCTTTCCTCCAGCGTCGGATGGGTGGTCTTGCGCTCTTCCTCGCCGATGCCGTTGCGCTCTGCCCATTTGCGTCCGTTGGCCACGCTTATCTGCAGCGGCGTGCGGATGCCGGCGACCACGTCCTCGCCTTGCGCGTTGGGCAGGTATTCGCCGTAGATCCCTTTCTCGCCGGTGGCGGGGTCGCGCGTGAACGCGACGCCGGTGGCGCAATCCTCACCCAGGTTGCCGAACACCATCGACTGCACCGTCACCGCGGTGCCCCAATCGTCGGGGATGTTATTGATCTTGCGGTAAGTAATCGCGCGATCGTTCTGCCATGAGCCGAACACCGCGCCGATAGCTTGCCACAGTTGCTCGTACGGATCCTGCGGCAGGTCATGCCCCACGCGCGCGCGAATTAAATCGCGAAACTCGCCGACCAGCTCGTGCAGGTCGTCAACCGACAGTTCGAGGTCGGCTTTGACGCCGCGCTGCTCCTTCTTGCGTTCGATGATTTCCTCGAATGGATCGATGTCGTTTTTGTTCTCGGGCTTGAGCTTCAAGACGACGTCGCCGTACATCTGGCAAAAACGCCGGTAGGAATCCCAGGCAAAGCGCGGATTGTTGCTGGCCGCCTCCAGCCCCTTGACGGTTTCGTCGGTGAGCCCCAGATTCAGAACGGTGTCCATCATGCCCGGCATCGACACGCGCGCGCCCGAGCGCACCGACACCAGCAGCGGATTGACCGGATCGCCGAACTTGCGTCCGAGCAGCTTTTCCACCCGCACGATGGCCTTGTCCACGGCGGTATCGAGGCTCTTGGGATAACTCTCCCGATGCTCGTAGTAGTAGGTGCAGACCCGGGTCGAGATAGTGAAGCCGGGCGGCACCGGGAGCTTCAACGACGCCATTTCCGCCAGGTTGGCCCCTTTGCCGCCCAGCAGTTCGCGCATCGCGGCCCGGCCTTCGGCCGTTCCCCCACCGAAAAAGTAAAGGTCAGGATGCACGCGCGCCATGTATAAAATCTCCTTAAAAGAAGTTGCTAGCGGTTTAGCAACGCTAATTATTCAAAAGGTATCGCCGCTGCGCTCGTGCCGCAAGCCGCTGGATTTGAAATTTTGCGCTACTTGCACGCGCCTCATTTTTGCCAGCCGATCCGCTCTTCCAGCTCGCGCGCTAAAGCGCCAATCGCAATTCGATCCTGGACCGTGGAATCGCGGTCGCGCAACGTCACCGTGTCGTCTTCCATGGTCTTGTGGTCGATGGTGATACCGAACGGAGTGCCGACTTCATCATGGCGGCGGTAGCGGCGTCCGATTGAGCCGGCCTGATCGTAGGCAACCATGAATCGGCTCTGCAGCATCCGCAAAACCTCCTGGGCCTTTTCAGGTTGGCCGCCCTTTCGCAGCAGGGGAAAGACCGCGGCCTTGACCGGCGCAAGGCGCGGGTCAAGGCGCAGCACGATCCGCTCTTCGTTTTCTACCACGTCCTCGTCGTACGAATCGAGCAGGAACGCAAGCAAGGCGCGGTCCACACCGGCGGCGGGCTCAATCACCCACGGGCGGAAGCGCGAACGGGTCTCTTCTTCGAAGTAGGTCAGGTCTTTGCCGCTGAACTCGGCGTGACGATCGAGGTCGTAGCTGCCGCGCTTGGCCACGCCCTCCAACTCGCCCCAGCCAAACGGATAGAGGAATTCGATATCGGTGGTGCCGCGGGAGTAATGCGACAGCTCGTCCTTCTCATGCGGGCGCAGGCGCAGATGGTCCGCGTTGATGCCGAATTTGACGTACCAGCCGAAGCGCTGTTCGAGCCAGTATTCGAACCATTTAGCTTCCTCGCCCTCATCGGGCTTGACGAAAAACTCCATCTCCATCTGCTCGAACTCGCGCGTGCGAAAGATAAAGTTTCCCGGCGTGATCTCGTTGCGAAAGGATTTGCCGATCTGCGCGACCCCGAACGGCAGCTTGACGCGCTGCGTATCCACTATGTTGGGAAAGTTGACGAAAATTCCCTGCGCCGTTTCCGGACGCAGATAAACCGTGCTGGCGGTGTCCTCCACCGGGCCCATGAACGTCTTGAACATCAGGTTGAACTGCCGCGATTCGGTCAGTTCGCCGCCGCACGCGGGACAGCGGTTGCTGTCCAGATGGTCCGCGCGGAAGCGCTGCTTGCAGCTTTTGCAGTCCACCAGCGGGTCGGTGAAGCTTTGCAGGTGGCCCGAGGCCTCCCAGGTGCGCGGATGCATCAGGATGGCGGCGTCGAGTCCGAGCACGTCCGAGCGCCGGCGCACCATCTGACTCCACCACGCCTCCTTGACGTTGCGCTTGAGTTCTACCCCAAGCGGTCCGTAGTCCCAGGTCGAACCCAGCCCGCCGTAGATGTCGCTGGAAGGAAAGATCAAACCGCGGCGTTTGCACAGGTTGACCAGCTTTTCCATCGAGACCTTGCGTTCGGCTGGGACTGCGGCTCCTTGTTGCTGAGACAAAACTGTTCCCTCAAAAGTTAATGGGCCCCGGTGAGTGAAATCTTCACGCCGGGGCGCCGCAAATTTAGAAACCGGGTTATGCTATCCAGGAAAGCCCGGCGCGATTCATCGAAGCAGTGTACATCGCGGCCGGGCGGGAAAAAATCTAGCGCTGTTCCATTTTGTTCCGGCTGCCGGCGTCAAAGCGCGCCAAATCGATAATCTCAACGGAAAAGCGGCCGCCGGAGCGGATTTCCAGAATCGCCACCGTGCCTGGCCGATCCTCCAGGTTGTGCGGCAAAGTGGCGCTGCCGGGATTGACCACCAGCGTGGCGCCAAAGCGCCGCGTGCCTTCGACATGACTGTGGCCTTGCACGAGGATATCGACCGGGCCGCCAAAATGGCGCTTCATCGCATTGTCGAAAGCGCGGCCCGGAGTTTCATCCGGGGTGGGCAGTTCATGGGCCAGGCCCACCCGCAACCCCTCCACTTCCAGCAGGTGGGCTTCGCGGATTCGTTCGTCGGGCTCCAGCCGATGGCGATGGTACTCGCTGCCTTCGTCGCCGTTACCAATCGCCACCAGCACCGGCGCGATGCCTGCTAGTTCGTCGATTACGCTGTTTACGTAAACGTCGCCGGCATGCATCACCAGGTCCACCTCATGGAAGGCCTCCAAAACGGCCTCGGGCAGCCGGTCGCAGGCTTCAGGAATATGGGTGTCGGCGATTAGTCCAATTCGCATCGCAAGTTGGTGTCGCAGCGGGGTCGCGCTGATGCTTTTTTATCACGCGCACACATAGGGTTCCATCATGGCTTTCATCATGGAGCGGGTGCGCTCGACTGCCCCCGCCGGCCGATCTGATTGCGGCGCAACGCCTTGCTCTGCGAAGATGGCGTCGACCATTGTCCGCTGAGGCGCTCGGGAGGCCCGACGCGGCGGAGGTGATATGAAGAGCAGGCGCTTGGCGATTGGAATGGCCTTGGCGGCGGCAATGCTGGCGGTGGGATGCAGCCATCGGGTGGTCGCCAGCCCGGGTCAACATACCGTACGGCTCTACCACGACGAGGCGACCTTCGAAAAAATCAAAGACCTCAAAAAGCAGGGCGGTACGATGGGCATGCTGGGCGGGCTGGGTGAAGGTTTCGTCACCAAGGAATTGGACAACAATACCCCGGTGCGCATCATCTCGGAGGATTCCGAGGGCGCTCAAATAGAGGTCACTGACGGGCCCGACAAAGGCGCACAGGGCTTTGTCGCACGGGATAATGTCAGCTAGAACGCGAAAGAAAAGTAAAATCGCTTAGAGAATCAAAAGGGGGATCAGATCGCGTTGGGACCGCGCTCGCCGGTCCTGATTCTGACCACTTCTTCCATCGGCATTACGAAAATCTTGCCATCCCCGATACGCCCGGTACGCGCGGCGCGCTCGATCGTTTCGACCACCTGCGCCGTCAAATCGTCGCCGACGATGATTTCAAGCTTGACCTTGGGCAGAAAGTCCACCACATACTCGGCGCCGCGGTAAAGCTCGGTGTGACCCTTCTGGCGGCCGAATCCCTTCACCTCGCTAACGGTCAGCCCCTGCACCCCGATACTTGAAAGCGCTTCCTTAACCTCGTCGAGCTTGAACGGCTTGATGATCGCCTCGACTTTCTTCATAGAACTTCCTTTACCGCGTCTCAGCCCCCCAAATCCTCCCGGCCGGAATACCGTGACGGCTCAAAGGAGTATAGGTGTAGCCTCACCAGTATTCTATCGCAGTCAAACGGCATTTATCCACACGGCGGCGTGCACGCTGCAGGTCGCAATCTCGATGCCACGAAATGAGGGGGTGGGCCACTCCACGACCTCGCTGCGATGGTCAAAATGCAGGCGAATGCCTTTTCCGCAGGCCTCTAAGCCGTCGATTCCCGACCGCCGCGTCCCAACGCAGGCTCGCGACCGGCCGCCAGCCGGCCGATATTTTCCCGATGACGCCACAGCACGAGCGCCGTCATCAGCAGGGACACGATGAAGAACTGTTCGTACGAACACAGCGCAACCGCGATCGGCAGGGCGAAGGCGGCTGCGATTGAAGCCAGCGACACGATCCGTGAGATTGCCAGCACCACCAGGAACACCGCCAGCAGGACGACCGCCACCGACGTCGGCGCCAGGCCGATCCAGATACCAAATGCGGCGGCCACCCCGCGCCCGCCCGAGAATCCCAGGAAAACCGAATAAACGGCCCCCAGCAGCGTGGCCAGCGCGATCAACCCAAGCCCGGCGTCACTGACATTCAAGGCTTTCCCGATCAGAATCGGCGCGAGTCCCTTGAGCAGGTCGCCGACGAAAGTCAGCGCAGCGGCGGTTTTGCCGCCCACCCGCCCCACGTTGGTCATCCCGATGTTATGCGAGCCGACCGCGCGCGGATCGAAACCAAAAGCTTTGCCGACAAGGACACCGACCGGAATGGAGCCGATCAGGTAGGCTGCGAGCAGGACCAGAAGCGAAACGAGCGTTTGCATGCGATATCCATCCGACAACAAACCGCGAGATCGAGGCAAGATCAGGACGCCAATGCGATTGCCGATATTCGAATCAGAATTTTCCCGGCACCGGTTAAAGGATGGTCGGGGTGACTGGATTTGAACCAGCGACTCCTGCGTCCCGAACGCAGTGCTCTGGCCAGGCTGAGCTACACCCCGACGACAACGGCTGGCCTGCCTCTTATCGGACCATTTTTATAGCATCCATCCTCGGGGCAAAGCGAGACGGCTAATCCCCGCGCCTCAATCAGGCGGATCAATCCGGGTAGATGGCACCGGCCGCGAGAAGGGCCTCGCGCTCGCCCCGCTCCAGTCCCAGCACGTTAACCAGCACCCAATCGCGGTCCTGTTCCGTTTCGGGAGCGGGAAAGCGAACCGACCCTGAAGTCTCGGAAAGTCGAAAAGGAACGTTGCTGAAATGGGTCTGGCCGACGCCGGGCAGACCGACGGCGGGCCAGAAGTTGCGCGCCGCAAGCTGCGGGTCGCGCTTGCACAGATCTTCCGCGTTGGACACCACGGCGGCGGCGACTGACGCCTTTTGCAGTAGGCGCATGGCCCGCCACCCGTCCTGCTCAGCGGTCCATTGCGCGATATGATGATCGAGCGCGTCGCGGTTTTGCATGCGCAGGAACAGGGTGCGAAACCTCGGGTCCGAAGCCCATTGCGGTGAGCCGATCGCGGAGACGAAACGGCGCCAGTCGCTGTGCGAACGCACCGAGATCGCCAGCCATCGATCCGTGTCTTCGCCGTCGGGACGGCATCGGTAAACTCCGTGAGGCGCCGCTGGAGCTTCCTGCGAGTTCCATCGCGGCGGCTGCTGCTCGCGGCCGTTGACCGTGAGATCCAGCATCGAGGGGCCGATCACACTCACCAGCGCTTCGAATTGCGCCACGTCCACGAATTGGCCATCACCGGTACGCCGCCGATGCCACAATGCGATCAACGCCGCCAGTGCGCCTGAATAGCCGCCCGCCATGTCGGCGTAGGAGTAGCCGAATCCGGCCGGGCGGCCCTGCTCGTCCTCCATCTGCATCGTGAAGCCGCTGAGCGCCTGCAGGGTCGGCCCGTAGCTGACGAAGTTGGTGCGCGGCCCGGTGTGGCCGAAACCGGACATACTCAGACAGATGATCTCGGGCTTGATCTTGATCAGGCTCTGGTAGTCCATCCCCCATTCTCGCATCACCCGGGCGGAAAAATTGTCCACCACGATATCGCTGGCCTTGACCAGCCGATGCGCCAGCTCAATACCGGCTGGTACTGCCATATTGATCGCGATCGAACGCTTGTTGCGGTTAAGGTCCGCCATCAAGCCGGCGCGGCGGGTGCCAATCACGAACTCGCTCACCTTCCGTTCGACCTTGATCACCTCGGCGCCCTGGTCCGCGAGAACCCGAGTTGCCGCGGGACCAGCCACCACCCAGGTGAAGTCGAGTACTCGAATCCCCTCCAGCGGCAGCGTCACCTTAACAGACTCCCTCCGCGCGCAGGACAGACAGCTCTTCGACCGACAGGCCAAGGTCGCCGGACAAGACCTCCTTGGTATGTTCGCCAATCAGGGGCGGGCGCCGGTACAGGCGCCAGGGCGTCCCGGAAAACAGGTGTGGAGCACCGGGATAGAGAAACTTGCGTCCCAATTCCGGATGCTCCACTTCGATAAAATAATTGCGCGCGCGCAGTTGCTCGTCACGGGGGAGATCGTTGATCGATCGCGGGATCGCATAGGGCAGCCGCAGGGTCTGCGCGCGCTCGGCAATCTCTTCGCGGGCTTTATCCGCAACCCATTGGTCGAGCACGTCGAACAGATGCGGCGCGTTGGCGCGCCGGTATGCCGCGTCCGACCACTGCGGCTCGCTCAGATCCTGCGCGGCCCCGTCGCCTTTAACCCATTCGAGAAGGGTCGTCCAATCGCCGCTGGTGCTGTGCATGATCCAGCCGTCGCGGCACCGCCCCAACCTGAATCCCCCAGCCCAGTGCAGCGTGCCGCGCCGCCGCGCGATCTGATCCATCCCGAAGTAACTTGGCGCCACGTGCTCGACGCCGCACGCGGCTGCTTCCTGGATGCTCAGGTCGATCCATTGGCCGCGCCCCGAGCGCGTGCGCGCAAACAGCGCACACATGATCGAGATAGCGCCGTAGTAGCCGGCGCAGTGATAAGCCTGCAGACCCAAGGGCCGCACCGGAGGTTGGTTCGGATATCCGTTTACGTAGAGCATTCCCGACAACGCGGCGAGCACCGTGTCGTCGGCGGCGAAATCGCTCCAGGGACCGGTCTGACCGAAGGGCGCGATCGAACACAGGATCAGCGCCGGATTGCGCTCGCGCAGACGCTCCCATTCCAGGCCCAAATGTTCGAGGTGGCCGGGTTCGAAGCTCTCGATCACCACGTCGGCCGATTCCACCAGCCGCATGAACAGATCGGCGCCGCGCGCATGTTGGTAATCCAGCGTCACGGCGCGCTTGTTGAGATTGTAGAACCAAAACGGCAGGCTGCGGTCGGGATGCGGCTGGTCCTCGACGAATGGGCCGATGCGACGTGTCGGGTCACCGCCGGGCGGTTCCACCTTGATCGCGTCGGCGCCCATGTCAGCGAGCAGCCGTCCGGCCAGCGCGCCACTTAGATCGGTGAGATCCAGGATTCGGAGCCCGCCGAGGGCGCTGATACCCAACCTAGCTTCCCACGTCGGATTCGCTATGTCCCTGAACGCGCACCTTCGGCCAGTGCAGCGTCGGCTTTATTTCGGACAGCACCTGCCCCTTGGGATCGGTGCGTTTGCCGCCGCGCAGATAGATCGTTTCCAGCGTGTCGGGATTTACCCATCGCACGCCGAGCACGGCGGGCTTAGCCTGCCCCTCTTCGTCGACGGGTTCGATTCCGAGGCCGCGATGGTCAAATAAAGTGACTTTCCTAAGCGCCATAGCTATCAACCGGATCGGAATTCTAGAGAGTACGGCTGGCTGTTTCAAACGATGTGCGGCGACAGCGGAAGCTTGTTTGTTTATGTGTCAAAAAGAATCAGAGGCCAAGGAACGCTGTCTGCGGCGGATCACAACGCAGTTGAGGTCACAATGCACCAAAGAAAAGTTGTTAATCATTCGATTAAACTGTTGACAAAATTCAGATGCGGCGCTTACATTGCCTTCATCGTCACTGTGTTTTTGTCAGACTGGTAGCAGGAGGAGCGACAATGGCGGACGCAGTACCTACCACGTGCAAAGAGGTCTTCGCGCAGATGCCTGCCCAGTTCAACAAGGACGCCGCCAAGGGATTGGATGCGGTTTACCAGTTCGATCTGTCCGGCGATGGCGGCGGCAAATGGTTTGTGACGATCAAGAACGAAACCTGCGATGTTAAGGAAGGATCTCACCCGTCTCCCAATATCACAATTTCGATGGCGTCTCAGGATTATGTGGACATGAGCACCGGCAAGGCCAATGGCCAGATGCTCTTCATGAGCGGCCGGCTGCGGATCGCGGGCGATTTGGGCCTTGCACTGCGGATGCAGAGTATCTTCCAACAGTAAGGCGTTTGGTGTAAGCTACAAGTATCAGCCGGGGACATCCCGAACAGGCAAGAGCCATCCTAACCATTCCGACTCTCCAGTCTTTTATCCTAAGCAGGATAGCGTAGAACTCGCGTAAGAAATTTTTGGCCTTCCAGAATAGAACTGAAAAACCTAAGCCGAACCCAACCGGATCCATATAAGTTCATGGACCGGTGGGTAATTTTGCCTCAGGGAGAAGGGAGCTAGATGAGTTCCCAAGAGACGTCCAACAATCCTGCGGATAGCGAAGCGCTAGACGCCGAGGCCCAGGTAGGCGACAGCGATCTGGCCTCCAAACTTTCCAAAGAGCTCAGCAATTGGCGCCGCAAACGCGGCGGCGGACCCGGAGCCCGCTTCAGGGACGAGCGGATGATGAGCAAGGCACCGTCGTCAGAACCCGCGCGCACCATCAAGGTGCGGGGTCATGAGACGCTGGTGATTCGCAAGTCCAAGGTTGCGAGCAAGGGCCGGCCCGATTTGGCCCCGCCCCGCGACTAGCCTACCGCCGCGCCAGGCGGTGGCCGTGGCAGTATCGGTCGGGCGGCGCGCAGGCGCCTCGCCTGCGAATGGGTATTACTCCCAGCGAATAACCTCGACCGGCAACTGCTTGGAGGCCTGCCGCGCCGGGTAAAGTGCGGCAACGAAACACAGCAGCATCGCTGCCAGCGCCACCCATGCGAACGCGGCCGGAGAAGCCGCGACAGGCAAGGTGGAGATGCCATATATTTCGCGCGGTATATGGATGAAGTGATAGTGAGCCAGGGTAAAGCATCCGGCGGTGCCCAGCACCAGCCCCGCGATTGTGCCGATCGCACCCACGATTAGCCCCTTGATAATGAAGATCAGGCGCACTGCACCACGCGTCGCGCCCATCGTCATCAGGATCGCGATGTCCTTGCGCTTCTCCATCACTACCATGATCAGCATCGCCACCAGGTTGAAGGCCGCCACCGCGATCAGCAGCATCAGCACGAGGCTGTAAACCCGCTTGAGCATCGCAAAGCCGGCCGACGCCGCCAGGTTTATTTCGATCCAGTTGCGCACGCGGTAGGGCGGGAAGGGAAAGATCTTTCGCAATTCATTGGTGACCTGCCACGTGTCGTCGAGGTTGGCGAGATGCACCTGGACGCCGTCAACCACTCGCGGCCGGCCAAAGAACGCCTGCGCGCGGGCAAGGTCCATGAAGATCACCGTTTCGTCGATAAACTGCACTCCGGACAGAAAAATTGCGCTTACGCGGAACGGCGCGCTGGTGGCCTTGATCTCGCCGCCGCTGACCGAGATGGGTGAGATCAATCTTACCTCGTCGCCCAGATGCACGTGCAACTTGCCGGCGACAATCTCGCCAATCGCGATCGAACCGGCCAGCGGTGTCGGTGCGGCTGCGGGACTCGCGGCCGGCGCGGGACTCGCGGCGGGTGCGGGCGGCTGGTTGAGGCTCGCCAGGTTGCCCTGCTCCAGGTAGCGCCGCAGGTCGGAGACTGCCGCCGGGTTGGCCGGATCGATTCCCCGCACCACGACGCCGCGCGCGGCCGTCTTCGAAGTCAGCATCCCCTGGCCGATTATGAACGGGTCCGCGCCGGTGACACCCCGAATCTTTTCCGCCGCTTGCTGCACCTCGGAGTAGTTCGACATCGCTCCGTAGCGCACCACCTGCACTTGCGGAGTAAGACTGAGGATTCGGCTGCGCAGATTGGCCTCGAACCCGTTCATGACAGCGATCGTAATTGTCAGCGCCGCCACACCGATCATCACGCCGATTGCGGTAAAAAAGGTGGTGATGGAAATAAACGCGGACTTGCGCCGCGACCGCAGGTAGCGAGACGCGACTAACAGCTCGTACCGCATTCAATTCTGTTCCCGCACTCGACCGCGGGAGAGAGCGAGGGCGATTGATACACTTCAAACACTACGCAGGCACCATCACACCAGGAACAGCTCCGCAGCCGGCTTGAACTCTCGCAACGCCTCCTTCTCCGCCATCGTCTGAGCCGCCTGCCCGGCGTGATCCGCCCTATCGAAATGCGCCAGGCACGCAAGCGTTCCCGACTTGCCCACTTCATGCATCAGAATATGCGATATGTATCCCGGCGCTTGCGCGAGAAACGCCAACGCTTCCTCCGGCTGCTCTATCTCTCCTTCGAAGTCGATCAGCATCGCGGCCGGCGCCGATGCAAAATTGACTCCGTGAACGCTGTGCACTGGCCCGAACGGCTCGAAGGCCCGCTCGCTGCTCGCACCGAGCGTCGAATGCAGACGCCGGTTAAGCGGGGAGCGCGCAGCCTCGCGCCGCGCTCCCGCCAGTTCCCCCAGACTGCTCCACTCGGAATAGGCGAGCCACAACGCGTCGTCCTTCGCGGAACGATACAAGCGGCTGAGCGTGCAGCCTTTTTTGCGGCGCAGAATCTCCCACAACTCGCGCGCCAGGCGCACTCCGTCCGGCGAGCTAAACTTTAAGCGCTGCAACTCGCAGACGGCGTGTCCCTTGTTGGCCGGTCCAAACTGCTTACGCGGTGAAATGGTCGGGGCTCCTTCCTGGGTATGGGCTTGAGGCCGGAGCCTCTCTCATCATCATAGCGGTTGCGGCGTGGTCGGGCATACGACGTTACATTAACACGCCGTCCTTGCGCAGTTGCGCTATTTCCTCCGCGCTCAACCCCATCATCTCTTGCAGGACTTCATCCGTATGCTGACCGAGAGCCGGCGCGGCACTTCGCAATTGCCCGGGCGTCGCGTCCAGGCGATGCGCCACGCCCATGTAGGGCGCCGATCCCATCTCCTGGTGTTCAAGCCAATTCCAGAAGCCGAAGGCGTCGAGGTTTTCATCCTGATGCAGGTCAAGGCAGCTCTGGACAGGGTAAGCCGCCACGCCTACCGCCTGCAGCGCCGCGGTCAGCTCCCATGCGCCGCGCTCTCGCACCTGGGCGCCGACAAAATCGTCGAGCGCATCAGGATTTTCCAAACGCCCAAGCATCGTGGCGAAGCGTTCCTCGCACCGCGGGTTACCCAGTACGCCGAGCAAGCCCTGCCATTGGGCTTCATCCCCGATGGCAATTGAAATCCAGCGCTCCGAGCCGTGTTCGTCGCGGCATCGATATGCGCCATGCGGAGCGTAACGCTCGCTGCGATTGCCTTGCGCCTGGAGCACGCGCCCGGTGGCGAAGTAATCGATCAACGCGGGAGCAAGGAAATGCAGCGACGCTTCAAACTGGGAAACGTCGATGTACTGTCCCTGTCCTGTGCGGCGGCGGTAGTCGAGCGCCGCCACCAGCACCGCCACGGCCAGACGTGGCGTGATGAAATCCGTGTAGGCGCCGTAGGGCGGCGCCGGATCACCGCCGGGGTAGCCCGAGACGTAATAGAAGCCCGACAGCGCGCCCATCAACTGGCCAAACCCGGGCATCGCCGCCTGCGGCCCAGTCTGTCCCTGCAGGCAGCTCGACAGCATAATGATGTCGGGCTTGACCTGGCGCAGATGCTCGTAGTCCATTTCCCACCCGCGCATCACCTTGGGGGTGAAGTTTTCGACCACGATGTCGGCCCACGGCACCAGGCGCATCACCAGCTCGCGCGCCCTGGGATGGCTGAGATTCAGCGTCACGCCTCTTTTGGAAGTGTTGTAATCGGCGAAGAACTGGCTGCGGTTGATTCCGAACTTGCCGTCCGCGTATGGGGGCGCCGCGCGCAGCACGTCGATGTGCGTGCTGGATTCGATCTTGATCACGTCGGCGCCATTGTCTGCCAGGTACTTGGTGGTAATTGGACCGACCGCGATCCAAGTGAAATCCAGCACGCGAATCCCGTCGAGGGCAAAAGGTGCCATACGCCGCCGCTCCCGCAATCAGATAGCGTCAACCGCACGCAGCATCGCAAGCTCGTGCGCCGCCAGCCCCAGCAGCCCGCCATAGATCTGCTCATTATGCTCGCCGAGTTTTGGCGCCGGCGTGGGCGCGGCCAGAGCAGTCGCGGAGAGCTTCGCGAACGCGCCGGGAAAGGTGAAGGTAACCGGGCCGTCGATGTCGTGCGCAACCGGAACGAAAAACTCTCGCGCACGGAGCTGGTCGTCCGCCGCGATCTCCGCCACCGTGTTGACGGGCGAGAGCAGTATGCGGCGCTTCAGCCCACCGGCGTAAATCTCGCGCTTGGTCATGGTGATGAAGAAGCGCTCGACGCGATCCTCGATATCGTGGATCTGCTCGACTTCGTAATCGCTCGCATCGCTGATCACGCCCGGCGCCCACGCCGACCACTTCTGTTTCTTCATCCAGTCCGCCGCAAAGCCCTTCTCGTCCATCCATTGCACCAGCGCGCTGATCGATGGGGCGGCGGTGCCGCCTGTAAGCAACATCGAGATATGCCCGTCGGCGCATCGGAAGACCATCTTGCGCGCCAGGCGCAGCGCACCGGAAAAAACGCCGTTGCGGGTCATCGAGGCGCCATGCATGATCGGAAACGCTTGCGCGTTCATCAACGTCCACACAACACAGGCCTGCATGTCGATCACGATATGCTGCCCCTGACCGCTGCCTTGGCGCGCATAGTGCGCGATCATCGCGGCCGCGCCGGCTTCCGCCCCGGCGTGCAGTCCGGCCTGCGGCGCGCTTATCTGCAGCGGCGGCCGGCCCTGCTCACCCATCAGGTACATGTTGCCGCCCGCGGCCCACACGTTGATGTCCGCCGCTTTATAATTCCGGCCCGGACCGCGATCGCCGAACGGAGTAATTGACGCGTAGATGAGGCGTGGATTGACGCCGGCCAAAGCCTGGTAGCCCAGTCCCAGCGATTCCATGTGGCCCACCGGAAAGGACTCGACCAGGAAATCCGCTTTGCGCGCGAGTTCGGACAACAGACGCCGGCCGTCGGCGGTTTCGAGATTCAGCGTGACAGAGCGCTTGCCTGCCTGATAGGCGAGAAAGTAGAGCGACCTGTCCGATCCCGAGCGGTCACCCAGGAACGGAGGAATCCGCCGCGTCATACATCCGCCGGGAGGTTCGACCTTGATCACCTCGGCGCCCATGTCGGCGAACATTTTGCCGCACATCGCCCCCTTCTCGTCGGCAAGGTCGAGCATCCGAAAGCCTTTAAGCAGCTCACACGGCATTAGCCACCAGCCTCGACGTGTCGCGTTTGGTGTTCACGGCAGGCGGGAGCGGGCGGCTCCAATCGCGGTGGCATAGGCCGCGTGCTCGGGGATGATGAAGCCGCGGTTGAACATCATCTCCATGTAGGCGAAGCGCCGCGCGAACTGGATTGTGCGCGTCAGCTTGCCGGTCAGTACGATATCGCGCTGACCGCAGGCGCGCGCGTGGCTGGCGCTCAGGACCGCCACCACTTCGGCAATCATATTGATAATCGCCAGCGCCTTGTCTTCGGGCGCCGGGTCGCTGCCGATTTTGCCGAAATTGGAGGCGGTGCTGCCGGGCGGCAGATCTCCCAGGGGACCGCCCGCGATGTCGCCTACGGTGAGATTGACGCGCGACAAATCGCCGCGTGCGGCCATCGCTTCCAGCGTATCGATCTTGGAGACGCCCAGCAGATGGCGCGCCAGTCCCAGCAAAGTGCCGCCGCCAACACCGGTGCCGCCCACATGCTCGATTCTGTCCGGACGCACCGACACGATTGCTGTCCCGGTGCCGAGCGATACGACCAGCGCGGATTCCTTCCCGGCCAGGGTGCTGCCGCCCACGCCGATCGCGGTGAATTCGTCCACCTTGAACACCGGCCGCCCCAGCAACGAATCGGGCAGCCCGCGGGCGCCCGCGCCGGTGGCCGCCACGGCGGTGATTTGGTCAAGGCGCAACCCGCATTGGCTCACCAGCTTGCCCAACGCGCCGGCGGCCGCGGCAACCGGGTCGGTCAGCTCGATCGTAACCACCCG
This sequence comes from Binataceae bacterium (SeqCode), assembly GCA_035262365.1. Lineage (GTDB taxonomy): Bacteria > Desulfobacterota > Binatia > Binatales > Binataceae > JAJPJA01. The sequence goes on along the minus strand of DATFSZ010000128.1, from coordinate 42,869 downwards.
CATGCCAGGCTCGTCGAGCAAAACCGCGTCGGTGGTGGATCCGCCAATGTCAATTCCGGCAATCATGACGATACTTTTGCGGCCACCGTAAACCATCGGCGGCCCACAGCGCAATCGCCGCGCGTCTATGGCCGTGCCGGACGGTTGTCGCTACTGTGCTATGTGATGAGAATCGTCGCGGACTTCCTGATCGTTATCGGCGCGATGCTGTTGACCGCCACCTTGAGCATAATCGCAATCGCGGTGGGACATGTTCCCGCCGATGAATATCCACTTATGGTAACCGTGGTGATGGCCGCGATGGTGGGCAGTGCGATGGTGACTGCGGGCATCCTGGTTCATATACGCAAATGGCAGAAGGACTGGTCGCAGCCCTCGCCAGGTTGAGTTTTCGGGACAGGGAATCAGGGGACAGGAATATGGGCGATCAACCCGTGCGCGTGAACCATCACGTTCAGCATCGCTACCCGTTGGGAATCCGCTTCTGCCCGCTATGCGCCGGCAAACTGGAAGAACGCGTCCTGCTGCCGGACGGGCGCGAGCACAAAGTATGCTCCGAGTGCGGATTCGTGCATTTCCTGGGACCCAAGCTGGTTGCCGGCTGCCTGGTGGTCGACGCGGGCAAGGTCCTGCTGCTGCGCCGCGGTATTGAACCGGAAATCGGCAAATGGACCTTCCCCGGCGGCTACGTCGATTTCGGCGAGACTCCGACCGAGGGCGCGCTGCGCGAAACTCTGGAAGAGGTTGGAATGCGGGTGCGGATCGATCGTCACCTGGGGCTATATACGGATCCCGCAAACCCGCACTCGGCGGTTGCAGTCTATCTCGCGTCGCCCGGCGAGGATCTGCCCGGTCTTTCGGAGGAAGCAATCGAGGTGCGTTTTTTCGCAGCCAGCGAAATCCCCTGGGACGAGATCGCCTTCCGCACCACGCGGGATGCGCTAACGGACTGGCTGGCGCTCATCAAGTAACGATCTGACGTGGTTTGGGTGGGGGGGTGTTACCTGCCTGCGACGGATCTGCAATAAGGGTCGAGGAAGACCGCCCCGCTGCTCACGCCGGATGATGCGTGCGCAGCACGGCGCCGCAGGCTTCGATCGCAGCAAGGACACCGTCGGCCAGGTGGCCGGCCTGCACGGCAGCTATGAAGTCGTTGACCATCTTGTCCCACACCGCCCGGTCCGCGGCAGCGTAAGTTTCGTGGTCGGCAATAATCTCCACGTAGCGCTCGCCCGCAGAGACGAACAGCAGGATGCGCTTGCGCGGCGGCCCGCCGCGCGCGTACTGCGCCGCAAATTCCCGATGCGCCAGCTGGCGCGCGTGCGCCCGTTTGGCATGCTGCGGCACCAGCTTCAGCCGCAATGGCAACAGGTCAAGCGCCAGCGTCAACACGATCAGGATCAGAAACTGAAATGAGAGCGCCATGCGCGCGCTGACCGCCGGCCGCAGCAGGACCAGGATCACCGTTGCCGCCACGGCGCCAATTGCCGCCCACAACAGCGGATAGAATGAGTATCGGTCGCTGACGCGGACCACCACCAGGTCGAGGTCTGCCGCGGTGCTTTGCTCGACCGCCGCAATCGCGGCGTTGATGCGCTTATGTTCCTCGCGCGTCAATGGGCGTCCGGTTACCAACCTCCCGACGCGCCTCCACCGCCGAAGGATCCGCCACCGCCGGAAAATCCGCCGCCGCCACCCGAGGAACCGCCACCCCAGCCGCCATAAAAACCCCCGCCCATGTACCCGGATCGCCCCACGCGGCGGATCAGACCGGAGTTGTGGCCCAGGCGGCGCATAACCGAAACCACGATCAGCCATCCCAAAACCAAGAGCAGAAAGAACCAGGGGGAGTTGGTCCAATGCTGTACCGTGTTGGAAATGTTGGACTGAGCGACACTTTCGGGGTTGCCGCCCAGCACCCTCAGGACTGCCATGGTGCCGGCAATTACTCCGGCGTTGAAATCCCCGCGGCGGAACTGCGGCAGGATGTCGTTTTGGATGATCACGCTGGAGCGGGCGTCCGTCAGTTCACCTTCCAGCCCGTAGCCAACCTCGATCCTGACCTTGCGCTCCTTGGGCGCCACGATCAGCAGAGCGCCGGTGTTCCTGCCCTTTTGGCCAATTCCCCAAAAGCGCCCGAGCTGATAGCCGAAATCCTCGATCGAGTAGCCTTGCAGCGAAGGCAGCGTAACGACCACCACCTGTTGGCCGGTCGCCTTCTCATGCTGCGCCAACATCGCGGTGAGCTGGTTGACGGTGGAAGGACTCAGAATGCCCGCATCATCTACGACCCGGCCGCTGAGCGGCGGGAATGTGGGCTCGGCGGCAGCGCCCGCGCGGGCGAGGGCAAGCAGCAGTACCAGCGCGCACCATTTTGCCAGCGCCCACCGGCGCGGCATGAAGTGGCTGGGCGCCATCAGAACTTGACCTTGGGCACTTGCTGGGCTTCCTGCGGAATAGTGAAGGTCTCGCGCACCTTGAGGTCGGGGTACATCCACGCCGCCACCCAGCGGTCCGGAATGGTTCTGAGCGCGAGGTTGTAATTCTGCACCGCAAGAATGTAATCGCGCCGCGCCACCGCGATACGGTTTTCCGTGCCTTCGAGCTGCGATTGCAACGCCAGGAAATTTTGATTCGACTTGAGGTCCGGATATTTCTCGCTCACCGCCAGCAAGCGGCCCAACGCTCCTCCCAGCGCCGCCTGGTTTTGCTCGAACTGATGGAACGCCTGCGGGTTGGAGAGGATGTCGGACGGAAGTTGCATGCTGGTCGCCTTGGCGCGCGCCTCCGTCACTTGGGTCAATACCTGTTGTTCCTGGTGCGCGTAACCTTTGACGGTCTCGACCAGGTTCGGAATCAGGTCGGTGCGGCGCTGGTACTGGTTGAGCACCTCGCTCCATGCCGCCTTCACCTGCTCGTCCAACCTCGGAGCCTTGTTGATATCGCAGGCGGAAAGACTGCTGATCGCAAACGCGATGACGACAAGTTCAACCGGATGCCTGGCTCGCTTTGGGAACATCAACTGCCCTCCCACAACGATTATATGCACAACGGGGCCAAAAAGATTGGGCGGCCGATCGATTTCCGGCATGCGCGGCTCGTGCCGGCGCCGATGGTATATCGCCGGTCAACTGTGTTAGTTCAAGAGCCGGCCTACGACTTGCCGGCGCGGTCGGCCCGATTCATCGGGCTCAAATCCGCAAGGAGATCGGCATGAAGATTTCGATGTTCCATCTGATGCCGTACCGCGAGCTGCCCGCGGACTTCGAGAAGCGTTACCACTCGGTTTGGGTCGATCCGCCGTTTTGGGAACTGGCCGATCCGGAGAGGGTGGGCCAGTACTACAACTGGACCCTCGACGAATTGATCCACGCCGCGCTCTGCGGCATGGACGGTATCTGCGTCAACGAGCATCATCAGAACGCCTACGGCTTCATGCCCTCGCCCAACGTAATGGGCTCGGTGCTGGCGCGTGCCACCAACGGGCTGAACACCGCGATCGTGCAGATGGGCGCGACGCTGCCCACCACCAACCCGCCCATCCGGGTCGCGGAGGAATACGCGATGCTGGATTGTATCAGCGGCGGGCGGCTGGTCGCGGGGATGCCGCTGGGTTCTCCGATGGACGTCAACTTGTGTTACGGCATCAGTCCGATCGAACAGCGCGAGCGCTACTATGAAGCGCACGACCTGATTTTGAAGGCATGGCAGAGCCGCGAAATCTTCGCCTGGAACGGACGCTTTTTCCAGTTGCCGATGGTCAACCTGTGGCCCCGCCCGATCCAGAGCCCGTATCCTCCGGTTTGGGTTCCCGGCAGCGGCAGCCTCAGCACCTGGGATTTCTCCGCCAAACACGGCCATTGCTACTGCTTCCTGAGCTATTACGGAAACAACGTCGGCAAAAAAATAATGGACGGTTTTTGGGACTTCGTGTCCCGGACCGGCCTGGAAGCCAATCCGTACCGCGCTGGCTTCCTGCAACTGGTAGCGGTTTCCGAAACCGACGCCAAGGCGGAGCAGGAATATTTTCCGCACATCCGCTACTTCTACGACAAGTGCCTGCACATTGCGCCCGAATTGCTCGCGATCCCGGGGCATCAGGACTACCGCAGCCTGGTGCACAGCGTGAAGAACATCAACCCGGGACAGGGCGAGCTGATGATGCAGGTGCCCAACTGGAAGTATCGCGACTTTGTCGAAAATCAGTTCGTGATTGCCGGCAGTCCCGCCACCGTGCGCGATCAGCTGATGACGGCTGTCAAAAAGCTGCGCGTGGGCAATCTGATGGTGCTGCTGCATATCGGCTCGATGCCGCACGAGCTGACGCTCAAGAATATCGAGTTGTTCAGCCGCGAGGTAATGCCGCATTTCCGCACCGTGTGGGACGATGAAGGGTGGGTCAACAACTGGTGGCCGCAACGGCTTCGTGGAAACGGCACCAGCGCCGGCGCCGGCCGCGAGGCGCATTAAACCGGCGCCCGGCTCTCGCAATTAGTACACGGAAAGGCAGGTACGATGGCGCCCTCTTCGGAACGGACAGTCACCGTGTGGCAGGACAAAGTCCGGGCACGCGTAAGAGTGGCGGGCAGCGGCCCCGCCCTGGTTTACCTGCATTGCGGCTATGGCCTGGTGTGGGATGAATTTCTCGACCTGCTGGCGCGCGACTTCACCGTTTACGCGCCCGAGCATCCGGGCACCAGCGACGGGCTCCCCGACGCGGTCAAGCCGCTGGATGACGTCTGGGATCTGACCCTTTTCTATGACGAACTCTTCGACCGGCTCGGACTGAAGTCCGCCGCAGTGGTGGGTCACTCTTTTGGCGGGATGGTCGCCGCGGAACTGGCGGCGTCGGCACGAGAACGCGTCGGCAAGCTGGTTCTGATCGATTCGCTGGGCCTGTGGCGCGACGACACTCCGATCAAAAATTACATGGTGATGGCGCAGCCCGACCTGGAGCCGCTGCTGTTCCACGATCGGACGCATCCGGCACGCAAACATATCTTTGCCAACCTTGAGGACGCCGATTCGGTCGTGCGCCTGACCTGGGCGCAGGCCTGCACGGGCAAGTTCATCTGGTCCGTACCCGACAAGGGCTTAAAGAAGCGAATCCATCGGATAACCGCGCCGACGTTGATCGTATGGGGCAGGCAGGACGGCCTGACGCCGCCGGTGTATGCCGCGGAGTTCGCGCGGCTCGTTCCCGACTCCAGGACCGAAATCGTGGACAAAGCGGCGCACATGGCGCCGATGGAACAGCCGGCGGCGGTCGCCGCGCTCGTGCGCGACTTTATCAAAAAGTAGCGGGGAGGATTTGGCAATGGCGAAACGGCTGGCGGGCAAAGTCGCGGTGGTCACCGGCGCGGGTCGTGGAATCGGACGCAGCGAAGCTCTGCTGCTGGCTCAGCAGGGCGCCAAGGTGGTGGTCAACGACCTTGGCGGTAGGCCGACCGGCGAGGGCGCCGATCGGGGGGTCGCTCAAATCGTGGCCGATGAGATCAAGGCGGCGGGCGGCGACGCCGTCGCCAATACCGACAGCGTCGCCACCATGGCCGGCGGCAAGGCGGTGATCGATTGCGCGATCAAACACTTCGGCCGCCTCGACATCCTGATCAACAACGCCGGCAATCTGCGTCCCAAGCAGATTTGGGAGATGACCGAAGAGGATTGGGACCTGGTGATCAACGTCCACCTCAAGGGCACCTTCACCTGCACCCGGCACGCGGCGCCGATTTTCCGCGAACAGCGCAGCGGCGTGATCGTCAACACCGCCTCGGAATCCGGCCTGGGTCATTACGGGATGGCCAATTACTCGGCCGCCAAGGAGGGAATCGTCGGTTTTACCCGTACCGTCGCCCGCGATCTCGGCCAGTTCAATGTACGCGTCAACGCGATCCGGCCGCGGGCCGCAACCCGGATGGCGATCCCGGAAGTGATGGAAACGATCAGAATCTCGCAGGAAGTCCTGGGCTTTCCGGGATTGGCGAACACCTGGGTCTCCTCCGACAATGAAGAGATCAAACCCGAGCATCCGGCCACGCTCGCGGTGTGGCTGTGCACCGAAGCGTGCTCCAACGTCAACGGCCAGGTGTTCGAGGCCAACGGGCGCCAGATTGGCCTGTGGCCGGAGGAAGAGATGAACCGCGTAATCCACCGGCCCGACGCCGACTGGGATCTCGACACGCTGGACATCCCCGCGACGCGCAACCATCTGATCGGGCATCTGACCAACAAATTCTCCGGGAAGAAGAAGTAAGCGCCACAACTGCCCGACTACACCACTGCGTCATCCTAATTGCCGCCACCGCCGCCTGCTCCCGCGCAAAGCCCGCCGTCCACTACCAGCGCGTGGCCGGTCACGAACGATGCGTCATCCGAGGCCAGGAACAGCACGCAGCGCGCGATCTCTTCCGGTTTGGCCATCCTGCCCAGCGGGTGCGCCCGATGCATCATCTCACGGATCTTCTCGCTCTTGCCGAATGCGCGCGCGACCAGCGGCGTATCCACGATGCCCGGGCAGATGCAATTCACCCTGACGCCGGCATGAGCAAACTCGAGCGCCGCGTTGCGCGTAATGCCAACCACGCCATGCTTCGCCGCGTTGTATGCCGAAAGCCCCTGGCTGCCGCGGATGCCCGCGACTGACGCGGTGTTTACGATCGCGCCGCGCTTTTGCTCGACCATCACCCGACCGGCGAATTTGAGCCCCCAATACACGCCGTCCAAATCGATGCGCAGCGTGTTCAGATAGAGCTCCTCTGAAGTCTCGAGCAGCGGCGTTACCACGCCGATGCCGGCGTTGTTGAACATAATATCGAGCCCGCCGAAACGCTCGCATGCCACCTGAACCAGCTTCTCGATCGCCTTTGGGTCGCGCACGTCGGTCGGAACGAACAGTCCCCCAGCCGAATTCGCGACCTGCTCGCCCTCGCTATTGGCCAAATCTCCGACGACTACCTTTGCCCCTTCCTGCGCAAACAGCAGCGCGGTCGCTTTGCCGATCCCTGAAGCGCCGCCAGTGACTATCGCCACCCGGTCGGCGATTCTGCCTTGAGCCATTGCGTTCCTCCCCGATGAATTGCAATCACTTCAGCGAATACTGCGTGGTGTAGAACGTGACGATCTTCTCAAGGTTGACGAAGCTCTTGACGTCCACGGCGATCACCTCGGCGTTTTGCGGCGTGTCGTAAAGTCGCTGTTCCAGGTCCTGCTGGGTTGGGAAATACAGCAGCGCTACGCCATTGTAGCCGGGCGCCTGCGGCGTCAGAGCCAGCTCGACGTAGTTTTGGACGTAGCGGGTCATCCCGATGTGGACACGGCATGCGAGCGGCCCGTGTTTGCGCCATCCCTGCCGCCCGGTCTCGTTGTTCCTGCCTTCGGCCCAGGTGATCGCGGAAACCAGGTTCACGCCGGGCGCCCGCTGCCCCAAGGGAAAACTCTGTTTGTCCTTTTCCACCACCTCGCTGACCAGGTACGAATGAAACGTGGCGGAGGATTTGTCGAGGCTTTCCGCGATCACCGGAGCCGTGGTCGCGTTGTACAATTCCACCGTGCTTTCCGAGCCACCCTCATCCGCGAGCCACATTTCGGTCACGATATCGTAAGGCACCGGCGCTGAATCGATTGGCGCGGTCGCCATTTTGGGCGAGACGTCGTTGACGTTAACGATGTAATGGGACAAATGGAAAACATTTTTCAGGATGTCAGGGGAGTGCTCGCGCAAAAACCATTGCTGGAAATCCGCGCGGCTTTGCTTCGGTCCGTGGCTAATGAGCGATATTATTTTCATCGTGCGGTCCTCCTTCGGACGGCTGCGCGCCGCCGCTCAAGGAATGGCGGCGCAAAAAATCCAGCATCACCGGCGTCCATTGCGTTGGCCATCTTGAATGTTCAATAAATCCCAGGCTGTAGCCAGGGAGATCGGCTGCCGGCGTGATAACGCCGTTTCCGCCGGCACCGCATAACAGGGTACATTCTTGCGCCTGCGTTTGCGCATAGTCGATGATCGTGTTGCGGACCGCGACGCCCGCGGCCGCAAGCTGCCGCGACATCCGCTCAGCGTTCGGACACAAACCTGCGATGTCGCAATTGTTGTGCACATGCATGATCGGCAAGGCCGGATTCAAGACCTCGATTTGCGTCTCGTTCGCGGGCTGACCCGGGACCGGAGCCTGCGGGCACGGGTCGTTGAAAGCGCCGAACGGATCTGGCGCGGAATAGACGGCCGCGGCCGCAATGTTTCGCCGGCTGAGCCCGTATAAGATGGCCATCGCAGCTCCGTTGGACCATCCCATAACATAGATCCGCCCCGGATCGACCTTTCCGGTGGACACTTCTTCCGTGACGAAATGGTCGATCGCGGCGGCGTCGGCGTTAGCACGATAAAGCGCATTGTGCACCGTCACCGCTCCAGCCGGATTCAGTTGCCGGTACCAGTTATCCCATCCGAGTCCCTTCTCGTCGGGACGCGGATAATGATGCAGAGTTGTGCGGCCTATCGGAGCCAGCACGATATAACCGCCGGCTGCGTCCGCGCCAACCGCGGTATTGTCCTGGTAAACGAGGAGGCCGGTTTTCGCCACCGTTTTCGGACCGAACAACGACGGATGCAGGTAGATCACCATCGGCAAGTGGCGTTTTTTTTCGGGATGATAGGGCTCCCACACGCAGGCGTAGCGATCGTTGCCGTTCTGATCCTTCCAAGGTCCCAGCATTATGCCATGCAGGCAGTCGGGTTTGACCACTCCGGTAACAATCGCGGGCGGGTCCCCGAACGGAGTGCAAATTGCCGGCCCACTTGCCGTCATCGCGGGCGTTGCGCAGCCGCAAGCTGCCGCTGCCAGGGCCAGCCGCAGGACCGTCGCCGCGAGACGGTATGCCTTCACGCGCGTTCTAGGCCGAGCTTCCCGAGTAGTCCCAGAACGCTTTGCGTTCGGCGAACAGCCATTTTCCACCGACTCTGCGCAGATGGTCGTGATAGCCGCCGATGGCGCTTAGTTCCGTGCGTCCGCGATGCGTCCGGTAATGAAGCAGGTAGCATTTTCCAACCGCGCTGTCGCCCTCGATTTCCACTGTGATGTTGCTGATCACGTGCCGCACCTGGAACATCGCCGTTTCCGCCCGGTACTTGACGAGGAACTGGCGTAGTTGGTCGCGCCCCACGTAGCGTCCGAAGTTCGGACCTTCCACCACGCCGTCCTCGGCAAAGCAGCTCAGCCAGTCTTCGTGCTTCTTCTCGTCCAGCGTCCAGCAATACCGCGTGTAGAGCTTCTCGATTTCGGCCATGTCATCCACGGGCCATTCCTCCCCGGACAAGCGCCGACAGCTTAGCATCATCGCGCCCGACTGGAAGCGGCCGCACAGGCAATTTCGGTAAATTTATGATAATTGGCGGTTCAATAGACGGCGACAGCGAAGCGGCGTTGCGCGACGCCGCCCATCTCTGATGCGGCTGGCGACTGAGAGCGCGCCCGCAGGCGCGCTCTCAGTGGACCTCTCAGTGTACCTGGGCCGATTCGGAAAACGCCTTTTTCAGTTGCTCGATGGAAAAGCCCGGCTTCTTGCTCGCCTCGACGATCACCTTTTCGCGCCGGGCGAGAAGGTTGGCCGCCTCCGGAACCGCCTTGATCACGTCGGCGGGAACCACCACCGCGCCATGACGATCGGCATGGATCACGTCGTTGGGGGCAACCACCATGCCCGCGACGTTTACGATCGTACCGATATCCACGACGTGAACGTGCGCGTGTGAGGGCATAATCGAACCTGCCAGTGCGTAAAAGCCTTCCGCCCACATGTCCAGGTCGCGGATAGAGCCGTCGGTAATAACACCCGCGCATCCCAGTCCCCTATGCATGTGGCTATTCACTTCGCCCCAGAACGACCCCAGTCCGATATCTGGCCCGTCAAGGTCCTGGATAACGGCGATGCTGGGCATCGGCGGCGCCGCGATATGTTCGTAGTAGGCGAAACTGATTTTGCCTGCGTGGCGCGCGCCCAGCGGATGCGGTTCGCGGCATCGGATTGTCGCGGTGCGCGCGAAGCCCACCACCGGCTTCAGCGCGGTGAAAGGCGCAACCAGCGGCCGCCGATTGAAGCCGAGCGCCCGGCGATGGGGAGCCACCACCTCCAGCGCGTTGCAAATCGTCGGCGTATCGAAAGCGCGCAGAGCTTCGAGGTCGGCAGCTTCTGGCAATGCGGACATAGCTCATCCTCCCGGCAGGTTATTTTTCAATCGTGACCATCAAAATACGAAGAAGACCGCCGATCAACCGCGAAAGCTGGACGGATTTGGCGATGGTACCGGAGGTCAGAACAGCGGACTGCGCGGGCGCAGGCCAAACGCCACGCGGCCGGCCTCTTCCATCATGGTCTGGCGCAGCGTGATACGGCTGGCCGCCGCATGTACGTCGCGCAGCGCGCGCTCGAACGGGGCGGATTCGAAAACGGCGCTCCCGCAGGCCGCGCGATAACAGAGATCGACCGCTTCGACGGCGCATTCCGTCGCGTGCGCGCAAGCCCGGCGGACGCGGGCCTTCATTTCAAGCGGCACCGCCTCCCCGGCAACCACCTTTTCCCAAAGCATCCGGAACGAGTCGCGCACGTTAAGCCCGCTTGATTCGACCAGCGCCTGGGCCTTCGCGACCGCATATTGCCCCCCGACGTCCTCGCGCAGGCTGATTCCGGCCATCGGGGAGGTTTTTGTCTCCGCCAAAGTCCTGAGGCCGGCTATCGCATGCCGCGCAATCCCGGTCAGCACACAGCAATGGTTGAAGCCGAAGAAGCTTGCGGGCATGCGGAAAATCGGGTGTGGCAGGCGCGATTCGCCGCTCAAGAGGCGCAGCACCATTTCTTGAGGAACGAAAACGTCGTGCAGTTCGAATTCCGTGCTACCGGTCGCGCGCATCCCGCCAACGTGCCACGTGTCGAGGACCGTGCACGCCTGCTTCGGCGTGATAAATCCGAGCACGATGGGCACGCCCTCGGCGGAGAGTCTGGGCCGCTCGCCGTCATACACCGGACAATATGCGATAGCCCATTTCGCATGATGGATTCCGCTGGCCCATCCCCAACGGCCGGTCAGGCGGTAGCCGCCCTCCTGAGCAACGGCGCGGCCGACCGGAGCGCCGCCGCCCGCAACTCCGCAATCAGGGCTCCCCAGGATGTCGCGCATCTGCTGGGCCGGAAGGCCGCCCGCGACGACTCCGCCCGTGGCGCCGATCGCGTAATTCCATCCAACTGAGCCATCGTAAGATGAAACCTCTTCGGCGAGGTCATAGTAAGTGACCGGATCGATCCCTTCACCGCCGAACTCCTCAGGCACTAGGAGCCGGTAAACGTTGGCCTCGACGAACGCCTGCGCGATTGCGTCTGGCAGGTGGCGCAGGTCATCCGCCTCTCCGCGATGAGTTTCGATAAGCAGCCGCATTTGCCGCACCCGCTCCCAGGCCCGTTGGATTCTGTCGCCCATCTCTCTGCTCCAGCTCGAATTAAGTACAAGTTGTCGCCTGCTCGATGCCATTTTTCAACCGCTCCCGAACCATGACGAATGGACATCGGACAGGTAGGCCTTCCAACCTGTCGTCGACAGACTTTCCCGCCTGTCGTTTGCGGCTTGCCCGGCTCTGTCCCCTCTGGTTTAGATAGCGCGAACGGAGGTCGGACCAATGGAGGTGAAAGCGGAGCCGCGGTTGGTGGCGGGATTTCGATTTGCCGCAGTGGCGGCTGGTCTCAAGACTGACGCGACGCGCAAGGATCTCGGACTCATCGTCGCGGACGCACCGGCTGCAGCGGCAGCTATTTTTACCACCAACCAGGTCAAAGCTGCGCCGGTTATTCTTTCCCAGCGCCGTTTACGCTCCGGGCAATTGCGCGCAGTCGCGGCCAACTCGGGCTCGGCCAACTGCTTCACCGGCAAGGCCGGGATGAAGCTGGCAGTCGGCTCGTGCGCCGCCGTAGCGAGCGAGCTTGGATGCGCCGAAGAGCTCGTAGTACCCTGCTCGACCGGCGTAATCGGCCATCTTTATGATCTGGAAAAATATCGCGCCGGCGTGCGCGAGGCTTGCGCGGCGCTCTCCACGGAGGGGCTCGGCGCCTTCGCGACGGCGATAATGACTACCGACACCAAGCCCAAACTGGCATCGACCACGCTGCGCATGGGCGGCGCCACCGTCACGATTGCCGGAACCGCCAAGGGCGCGGGTATGATCGCACCCAACCTTGCCACGATGCTCGCCTTTATCGTGACCGACGCCGCCCTCCCCGCTCCCGCGCTCAGACGCGCGCTGGCGAATGCGGCGCCGGCGAGCTTCAACGCGATCACCGTGGACGGCGATATGTCCACCAATGACACACTGATGCTTTTGGCCAGCGGCGCGGCCGCCAATCGCAAACCCGCCGCGCGCGAACTGGGGGCTTTTGAAGCGGCAGTCGGCGAGGTTGCTGAAAGCCTGGCGCGCCAGCTGGTTTACGACGGTGAAGGCGCCAGCAAATTTGTCACCGTTGAAGTTCGCGGGGCGCGTTCCACTGCCGACGCCGCGCGGGCCGCCCGCCAAATCGCCAACTCGCCGCTGGTCAAGACCGCCTTTTTCGGCAACGACCCGAACGTCGGGCGGATAACAGCGGCGGCGGGCGCGTGCGGCGTGCGGTTTGATCCGGATCGGATCGAGCTGTGGGTGGACAGAATCCGGATTGCGGCGCGCGGAATGATCCTGACCCAAGCGCTGCCAGCGGCGGCGCAGGCGATGCGCCAGCGGGAGTTCAGCGTGCGGCTCGATCTCAAGCAGGGTTCCGCACGCTTCAGCATGATGACCTGCGACCTGAGCTATGATTACGTCAAGATCAACGCGGAATACACGACCTGAGCGGCGCCGGTTGCAGGCTGCCTCGGGCTGTCACTACAATCGGTCTTTCGGGTCAGAGAGGTAAGCCACTGTGGGCAACTTTGTTAAGGTCGCAAGTGCGGCGGATGTCGCCGAGGGAACCGGCAAGCCGTTTCAGGTCGGCAACACGACCATCGCCCTGTTCAACGTGGGCGGCAAGTTTTACGCGATTAACAACACCTGCCTGCATCGCGGCGGGCCGCTGGGCGAGGGCGACCTCGACGGCAACGTCGTGACCTGCCCGTGGCATGGATGGTTTTACGACGTGACCACGGGCTGCTATATGGAAGACGAGAGCAAGCGCGTCGCCTGCTACGCCGTCAAGGTGGAGGGTGATGAAGTTCTGGTCGAAGTCTCGGGCGCCCCGCCGGGGTCGAGTGGCAATTAAGGGCGGGGCAATAGATCCACGCTCGCCAATTTCCGGCTGCTGGATCACCCTGATGACTATTGCCATCGGCCTGACAGTGCTGAGTTCAAACAGCGCCGCGGGGCAAGCGGGCGAAGCCGATACGATGCCCTTTGTCCGTCCTCTGGTCGGCAGCACCCTGGAGCAAGTTGTCGAGATGCTCGGCCGTCCGTTCAACGTCATTCCGCTGCGCGAAACGGATGGCAAGCTGCTATTCTTCGAAAATCGGCACGGCGACGAATACGTAATTGAAACCGACGGCACCAATCATGTCGTGCAGGCCGCCGTTAAGCATCCCGAGAACCGCTGAGTCCGCTACACAACAAGCCCAAAAAATTTGCATATGAAAAGGTGGTCGGCGCACACGCGCGCCTGAGTTTTCTGGACCCCTCTCCGTCACTAAGGAAAGCGGATTTTTCCTTCAGGGTGCCGATCGTGTGCGGCCGGTCGTGGCGCGAATCAATGCCGCCGGTAGATAGGTTCGAATCAGCCTGAAATAAGTTTTCACGTGCGCGGGATCTACGCGCAGCGCCGCAAGAAAATAGCGCCGCGCCTCGGCCCGCCGTCCGTCCCGCATTGCGAGCAATCCCTGGTAGCGCAAGGTGGAGGCCGTCAGGCGGGAGCCGAACTGGTTCGATTGGAAGTCGTCGAAGAAGGACACGAAATGAGGCTGGTCGCGCTCCACTGGCCGGGCAGGTTTGCGGCAGGCGCGCATCAGCGGCCGGCCCGGTGCAGACCCGGAGCCGCCGCGATTGGCCAGTTCCGCAATCGTCTGGTAGCCGTAGTTGGTCTGGGCGAACCGGCAGGCCAAATAGACTCCGTCCCAGCTCATGTCATCGAAGACCGCGACACCGCCAGGCTTTAGCAGTTGATCGACGTAGTAGAGGTCCACGAAGACGCCGTCGAACCGATGGTCGCCGTCGATAAAGGCCAGGTCGAACTGGCGGCCCGCACTAACCAGCCTGGGCAGCACCAGGCCCGAAGGCTCCGGATAAAACTCGACGCTCGACTCAAGTCCAAGCTCGCGCAGAGTGCGCAGCGCGGCGTTGTGATAAACGGCGGCCTGGAAAGGATCCATGATCACGTGATGCGGCGCGGCGGCGCCGTTTTCCACCAGCGCCTGAAAGATATGCAGGGTCGAAAGCCCCCAGGCCATTCCCACTTCCAGCGTACTGGCGGCGCGCTCCGCGCGGCATACATCAAGTAAAAAATTGCCACGCTCAGGCGGTACGGCAACGGGCATGATGCTGTAGCTCAAGTCGCCCTCGCCCTTGACAGACTTGGCCGCGTAGATTTCTTCAATACGCGCGCGGATGCGCTGCGCGAGTCCATAGTCCGCCGCCGGCTCTGCCGCCTGTGCCATCGCCAACTCCGCACCCTAGAGCCGCGAGAACATCGACCCCGCGGCGAAGGTCGCCGCCGCCGCGGCGGCCCCGGTCAGCACGCTTTCCACTCCGCTGCGCCACCACGATCGCGCCGTGATTATGGTCTTCGCAGCCCCGACCACGAACAGGGCGAGCAGTGTTGCAACGGCGGAATACACCACGCCACGCGATGGCATCACGAACAGGTAAGGCATTACCGGCACCGCCGCGCCGCACAAGTAGGCGAGTCCCACGGTCGCGCCCGAGCGCAGGGGCGACTCGAAATCTCCGCTGAAGCCCAGCTCCTCGCGCATCATCACGTCGCTCCAGCGTTTGGGGTCCGAGGTGATGTGCGCCACGATATCGTCGAGCAGCTTTCCGGCAAAGCCTTTGGCTCGATAGATCGCGCGAATTTCGTCGCGCTCCCGGTCGGGCCATTTGCGCATCTCCAGGTGCTCGCGCTCGATCTCGCTGTGGTAAAACTCGATCTGCGAGCGCGCGGAGATAAACGCCGCGAGACCCATCGAAACCGCTCCGCCCAGCATCTCCGACAGCCCCGCCATGACCACCACTTTGCGGAGCGTAAAGGCGCCGCTCACGCCGGAGGTGACGGCCAGCGAAGCCACCAAGCCGTCGTTCAGCCCCAGCATCAGGTCGCGAACGCGTTCGCCACCAACGGCATGAACCTGCTCGGTGTGGTGATCGTACTCGCGCTTGCGGATGGAAATTGCCATTGGGAACTTCGAAGCTTACCCGGGAGGCGAAAGCTCGGGCGCGATCGCTTCGCGCCCGCTGGCAGCCACTGGCGACGATTCCCCCTTGTGTCCGCGCCGCAACCGCCGGCGCATAAATTCACGCTCCTTGCGCGCGCGCTCATCCATCAGACGCTCCACGAGTCTGCGCACCGGCTGCCGGTCCCATTGGGCTCCCAGATAGGTGTGCAGGAAGCGCAGCCGCTCGCTGCGGCTCATGAAGCGGCCCACACTGCGGTCCAGTTGCACCAGATTGCGCCGCCGACGCTTCCAGGATACGCGCGCCAGCCGCCGGAACCCATCGAGATCTACGAAATAAATTCTGAGCGCGCCATCGGCGAGGTCAAGCATCAGGTTGGTTTCCTGCAGGTCCGAGGTAAACAATCCGGCGTCGTGCAGATGCCGTACACATTCAGCCACCGCCGCCAGGGTATCGCGCCGCGCCACCCTCTCCTGCTCAGCCGGAGCATGTCCGCGCTCGATAAAACGGCTAAAGACCCGCGCCGTGTCGAGCGCTTCACTGAAAATCCAGCTCGTTCTGATTGCGCCCGCCGAAAATTCCTCGCATGCCGCCAGCGGCTCCGGAACCAGAAAACCCGCGCGCGTCAGCATCTGCGCGGCCTGCGCCGAACGCGCGGCGCGCGACCCGCGTATCCGCTCCAGCATTCCTTCGACCCACGACCTCGGCGCGAAGCGTTTGACGAACACTGTACCCTGCTCCGAGGTGAAAAATCCGGCCCGATTCCGGGCGATGTTTTTCACTTCGCGAAATTTATCGCCGGCCAGCAGTTGGTCGGGACGCGCGATAAGATCGGCCCACTGCGCCGAGCGTAGGTACAGGGTGCGTGAGTGCATCGAGTTAAAGCCTAGCGAATCGGCGATGTTTTCGCATCGGGTCTGCTCAAGTAAGCTGCCCCTTGGCATGCTCATGTCAAAAGCATCACGATGGAGCCCGCGCCAATGACGGCATGCAAGCTGTGCGGCGGGGCCGCTGCGCCGTTCATCGTGCGCGAGGGCTTCCCGATTGCGAAGTGCTCCGCCTGCGGCTTCATGTTCGCCTTGCTCCCCGAAGGCTACGACCTGACGGCGCTGTACAAACGCGACAGTTACTGGAACGAAGGCGGTGAGATCCACTACCTGAGCGGTTACGACCATTACTGGCGCGGTGTGCGGCGTTATTACGAGGCGCGCCTGCCGCGCATCAGCGCGCTGGCCACGGGCCGGCGGATGCTCGAGATCGGATGCGCCGACGGCAAGTTTCTCGCGATGGCGCGGCGATACGGCTTCGACGTCAGCGGCGTGGAAATGTCGGAAACGATGCGCGAGCGATGCCGCCGCGACCTCGGATGCCCGGTCTATGCCTCTATCGAGGAGCTGCCGAGTTCAACGCGCCCCTTTGACTGCGTGGTGGCCTTTGAGGTTATCGAGCACACGGCGGACCCAATCGCCTTCACGAACCAGGTGCGTGAGCTGACGGCGCCGGCAGGATTGCTGGCGTTGAGCACGCCCAATTTCGAATGCGATACGGCGGTGCGAACGCCGCATGAATTCATGCACTTCTCGCCGCCCGCCCACGTGTGTTACTTCACCGCCGCCACACTGTCGGCATGCGTGGAAAAGGCTGGCTTCAAACCGGCGGCGACCGCGGCGTGCTTCGCGGGTCAGGAGGTGCCGATGCCCGCATGGATGGCGGCCATACTGCGCCCGATGCGCCGCGGAAAGCGCCGGCTGCGTCCTGGTGGGTTGATCGGCAAGATTCTCAAGGTCTACCTGCGGCGGCGCGGACTCAAGTTGCCCGGCAGTCCCGACGCCCTGCGCTGGGCCGAGACGATCGAACTGTACGCGACGCGTTCTACTTAATCGCGAGCGGGTTGAGCGGGCTCCCGACCGCGCCGCGAAAGCGCAGCGGCGGCGCCACGAAGAAGCAGGTATAACGTCCGTCTTCCTTGCAATCGGCGGCCAGCGCGTCGAAATCGAATATCTCGCCCAAGGTCAGGCCGACATCGCGGATTGCGATCGCGTGAAACACGTTTTCCTCGTCGTAGCCTGACGGCACGCATTCGACGTTGACGTTATCGACCGCCACGCAGGCGACCTCCTTGTCGTGGATCCATTCGATGGTCTTCAAGTGCAGGCCCGGCTGATGATTGAAGTAGCCGCGCCGCTCGTTGGGATGCTTGTACCAATGGGGAACCCAGCCGGTGCGCAGCAGGATAGCGTCGCCGCTACGCACCTCCGCCTTCTCCATCGCCAGGCATCCTTCGAGGTCCGCAACCGTGATCGGATACTCGGCCGGCAGATGCCCTTTATCCTCGGCGCCTTTGTACCGTACCATGTCGATCAGCACGCCGCGCGTGGTCAGGCTCTCGCCGAGTCTGAAGATGGAATTTCTCGTCGCACCCCGCTCGGTTGTGATCGCCGAGTAAGGCACGCCGTTGTAGTAGGAACCGCCGTAGCCCACGTGCGACAGCGCGTCCCATTGAGTCGAACCCTGAAGCGGCATGACGATGACGTCATCGCTCACCACGGAGTCGGTCTTGAGTCCGACCTCGCGGCCCGGCACATTCATCAACGACATCATGCGCACACAGGGCTGCCGCCCCGGGAACAAGGGGCCGTTGCGATCGATAGGGACGGCGCAGGTGATGATTTTGCCCCGCTGGGCTTCCTTGGCCGCGCGCGCGACGACTTCCGCCGTGATGAAGTTGGCGGTGCCCAGTTGATCGTCCTTGCCCCAACGGCCCCAATTGGACAGCGGCCGAATTCCCCATTTCTCAGCTTGAGTCATTGGCGAACTCCTCTTGTGAGACAGGCGGGCGGTTGTGCTTGTAGTCCAGGCATCCGCGCCGCTGTCACTTCGGGATAACCAGCAGTTCGCCGCCGACGTGGGCCGGATGGAGCTGGCAGCTATACGGGAAAATCCCAGCCTTGTCCGCGGTGAAGGTTACTGTCTTGGGCGTGCCGCGCGTGATTACCTCGGTGATCCCATAGGCTGGAATGGTAAACCCATGGGTGTTGTCGGCGCCCTCAATATCGTTTTTGAGCACCAGCTTAACCTTGTCACCCTGGTTGACCATTATGTTGGATGGAAACCAGAACTTGGTTTTGTTGATCTGTTCGGCCACTACCGTGAAGGTTTTCTCAGTGGAGGTGGCAGCGGCTTCCTGGGCCCGGACTGGCGTCACTGCGGCCGCAATCAAGGCGCCTAGCACAATTGCACCGAGCGTCTTTCCCATCATTCTCATAAGTTCTCCTTTTTCTGGTTGAAGCCGGATGATGCTCACGGCTGGCGCCCGTTTCAGCATTGTTTGCGGGCGCACGGGTTGCAAGATTTTACGGTAATGCACCGCTCCCTTGCGCCGGCGGGTCTTTGGCTCCCGGCCCGCAGAGCTTTCAGCCGTTAAAGGTGCGCGCCACCTTGCGCCATTCCTCGTCGTCGCGGCCGGGCCGATAAGGAAAATAGAAGGTCACCCGATCGAGCAAGCCTCCGTATACCGCCTGGACCTTCGCGGCGACATTGTCGAACGTCCCGCTGATGGCGAACGTGTCGAGCATCTGATCAGTGATTTCGTTCGGCATCCCCTTCCAATCGCCCTTGGCGGTCTTTTCGTTAAGCCGCGCCGTAACGTCGCCCCATCCATGCGCGTCGAATACGGGCTTGTAGGTTCGGGTGGAACCATAAAAGGCAACCTGCCGGCGCACGGCCTCGCGCGCGGAATGCAGTTCCTCGTCGTTGCGACCCACCACCACGAAGGCTCCGGTTGCAATCGAGATGTCTTTGCGCTGGCGTCCGCCCCGCTTCAAACCTTCCTCCACGTTGGGCATCACGGTCTCGCGCAGGTACTTGGCGGTGTGGAACGGATGCACGTGGAAGCCGTCGCACAGTTCGCCGGCCAGCTGGCACATGTGCTTGTTCAGCCCCGAGGTGTAAATGGGGATGGCGCCGTAGTCGTGATGAGGCGGCGTGAAGGCGGGCGTCATCAGGGAGAAGTTGTAGTATTTGCCCTGATAGGACAGCTTCCTGCCGCCCTCCGACCAGCATTTGAAGATCGCCCGCAGCGACTCGATATACTCGCGCATCCGCGGCACCGGCGGCAGCCAGGGCGTGCTGAAGCGGCGCTCGTTATGTCCCTTGACTTGGGTGCCAAGCCCCAGGATGAACCGGCCCTTGGAGGCCCGCGCCAGATCCCATGACATGTACGCAAGCACCATCGGTGAGCGCGGAAAGGCGAGCACCACCGCGGTTCCGAGCTTGATTCGCTCGGTGTTGACCGCCGCGATCGCCAGCGGCAGCAGCGCGTCGCTCCCGGATTCGGCGCTCCACAACGCGTCGAAGCCGGCATGCTCCGCCGCCTTGGCCACGCCCGGTATCTCGTGCATGTCGCTCCAATGCAGCCCTGTGTCGAGTTTCATGATTCACCCGTTCCTGCTGGCCTCTTCGTGGCGCGGGAATCGTAACAAAACTGGCGCGCCCAGCAAAACCGCGGTGGCGCGGGCGGACTTGCCGAAACCACAGGCCGGTACTATAGCGATGCTGGACGCAGGTCGAAGGAAGGTCACTCATGGCGGTGGAAACGGCAACGGCCGCGGCAATACCGGAACAGACGAACCGCCCGGATGTTCGACGGCAGCGATGGCTGGTGTTGGCGACGCTGTTCGTCGTGATGCTGTTCCTGATCGGCAGCACCGCGATGACGGTGCCGATCTTCTTCATGCCGCTGGTCAAGCAGTACGGATGGAGCCACGCGCGAACCTCCCTGATGGCCACCGTTTTCGTCCTGTTGCTGGGCGGTGCCGCACCGATCGCCGGATGGCTGCTGGATCGGATACAGGCGCGTGTGGTCATGGGCACCGGCGCAGCGATGATCGCGGTCGGGTTGCTGTGGGCCAGCCGGACCCATTCGTTTTGGGGAATGCTGGGAGCGTGGACGCTGATGGGCGCCGGCGGAGCCGCCTCAACCGTCGTTCCGTGCGCGGTGGTGGCCGCCAACTGGTTCGCTGACAATCGCGGACTGGCGATCGGCGCCACGCTATCCGGTTCCGGCACGGGCGGAATAATCCTGCCGCCGATGACTGACTACCTGATTCGCAATTACAGCATCGCTACTGCTTATTTTGTGCTGGCGGTGCCGATCATCGTGATCGTCCTGCCGATGATATTGCTGCTGATTCGCACCCGCCCGGCGGGAGCGGTCAAAGCCAGCGTCGCCGAAGAAGTAGCGAACCTGCCGGGCCTTGAGTTGCGGCCGGCACTGCGCACTGCGCCGTTCTGGCTGCTCGGTCTAATCCAGCTAACTTCCAGCGTCGGCCTGGCTGCCGCCTTCTACCATACAGTGCCCTACCTGATTCACATGGGCTACTCGCCCGCGCACGCCGCCCTGCTGCAAGGCGCAATAACCGCGGTGGGCGTGCCGGTAAATCCGTTCATCGGAATCATCGTGGACCGCTTCACCGCACGCCGGGTGCTGCCGTTTGCGTTGATTACGATGGCGGTGTCGCTGCTGCTGCTGATCGGCGCCGGCCGTCCGCAGGGATGGCTGCTCTACCTGGTTATCTTCGTGATCGCCTTTGGAATGACCGCCGGCATTACCAGTTCAGTGGTGCCTGTGGCGACGGTCGAGACCCTGGGCCTGCGGCGCTTTGGATCGATCTCAGGGTTGATCGGACTGGCGGCGACCTTCGGGCTGAGCGGCGGCACTGTCCTGGTGGGCCGCATCTTCGACATCACATCGAGCTACTCGGTGGCATCTGAGATGGGCGCCGCCTCGACGATCGTTGGTGCGCTAGCCGCCTTCCTGGTGAAACCGGCAGAAGGAGTCGGCGCGATCCCGAAGACGGCGATGCCACACGGGCACTGAGCTGATTCGGCGAGAGCTATTTCCCCTCGGGCAGGTCCACGAATACCGCGGCTGCAACCACGGTCGTCCACAGTCCGTCGCGGTCGCCGATCGCGGATTGCGTGACGTTGCGCGTGGTGACGATCTTGTCCGACATGCGCCAGATGTTTTTGCGCTCGTCGTAACTGACGTTGGGATCGAAGTCGACGCCCAGAATCGTCGCCAGCATCGAGGCTGCGAGGTCTTCGGCGTAATCTCCGGCCTTCTGGTCGGTCTCGCCGAAGCTGTGATGCTCGGAGAGATAGCCGTAATGGGCGGGGTTGGCAGGAACCGCAAGACCGACCGAAGCGGCGATCAGCCGATGCGGTTCGTTGGTCGCGTTCTCATGCATGACAGTAAACACGATCTGCCCCGGTGTCAGATGCTTGAGCCCTTCCTGTAAAGGGACCTGCTTGCAGTTGGGTGGAAAGATCGAGCTGACCCGCACGAGATTGAACTCGGCGATCCCGGCGCTGCGCAGGGCCAACTCAAAGGAGGTGAGCTTCTCCCGATGCTTGCCGACACCCTTGGTCAGGAAGATTCCTTTACCGATTGGCCCCATCCGTCTCCTTCTCCCGCTTCAAGCTTTGCGGATAAACAACCCTATCATCTATTGGAAGAGCACTTGCCGCAATAGACCTTGTGAGCCGCGGGAAAAATTTTCATGGCATTATTTTCGCAGTCGCGCGCCGCGGCTGCGCATCGTGTTTTTGTGTCGCAATTGGGCCGGCCACAGAAAATCGACACTCTCACGCAAGAGGCGATAAAATAGTCTCCGCGCTTTTACCCGCGTGCGATTGGCGGCCGCCTCAGGCTGCGAAACAAGTGGAAGGAAGCGCCGACTCGATGGTCTCGGCGGTCACTTTTTCGACGCTGTAGTATGGAATAGGATTAGATAAAGACCGCCCAATTTTGAGTTCGATTCCCCAATGAGAGCCATCCTGTCAATCTCGTCCTTAGGTGCTCTGCTCCCTGGTTGTCGCAAGCTGCCGCTTTTGGCGCTAACCGCCCTGCTATTGTGCGGCTGCTCGACGCACAAGCAGTCCAAAACGCCGGCCGATCAGGCTGCCCAGTCACAGCAAACGCAAGAGAGCGAAGCGTCGCCGGAGCCGTCGCCCACGGCCACTCCGGCGCACCCGTCGGTGACGGTGCACATCAGCTACGCGCGTCGCGACGATTACATGCAGTCGCTGTCGGTGGCCAAATTCGCTTCGGCGACCCTGATACCCTCTCATGGAGAGAAGAGCGGAGCGGTGGTTATGCGTTTCGAAGGCGGCGACCCGGTGTGGGAGATCGCCGCCGATCGTGGAGTGAGCGGCTCGCTGTTGGGTCACATGCCGGGAGTTGAAGAAAACAAGAAATTCGCCCTGACCGCGGTAACCTATGGCGAGGTGCCCAAGCACTTCGCCCGGCAGGAACCGGAGAACAGCGACCCCGAACCCCTTGAGCCGGGGAAATACTATATTTTCACGGTGCGCCGGGCTTATGGACCGATTGGTTACCAGGCGGTGCACATCACCGACGACGGCACCATTGAAGGCTACGAAGCAGAGCCCCGGGCCGGCACCAGCTACGAGTTGTGCTGCAATATCGCGTCCGACTTCGCCAGTCCGGAAAGCGGCTCGGCTGATTCGCCTGACTAAGCCTGAAGCTCTGAAATAGCGGGGCCGACCGTACCCGCCATCAACGCGTGGGCAGCCCTGGCGCATCCACCACCAAGCCCAGTGTCCCCGCTCCTTCGACATCCTTCACTTCGTCGAGGATCACGAAACACACAAAGACCTTGTGCGCCAATCTTTGCGCTTCAATCGGAAGTCGAGTTCGGTTTGACTCTACGTCAGCATGATCCGGCCGGCGTCCACCACCAGGGTCTGCCCGCTCATCATCGCGCTGTCGTCGGAGGCAAGAAACACCGCGGTGCCGGTCAGGTCGGTGGGCTGCAAATCGCGCCGCAAAGCCGTCTGATTGCGGAAGAAGGCGATCATGTCCTCAGGCATAAGCTTCAATGTTGCATCCGTCATCACGACGCCGGGGGCAATACCGTTGACGCGGATGTTGTACTGGCCGAGCGTCTGCGCCATCCATCGGGTCAGAAAGGTGACCGCCGATTTGGACAGGCTGTAGAACTCGATGGGCACCGTGTCGAGTTCGGCCAGGTACGGTGTGTTCTGCGGCCACGCAGCTACCGACGCGATATTGATGATCGACCCGCGCCGGTTCGCCTTCATGAAAGGAAACACCGAGCGCGCGGCGATCACGATCCCGAACACGTTGATGTCCATCACTTTGCGCCCGTACTCCAGGCTCTGATTGGTGGCGTCGTAATCGAAGTAGGTCGCGGCATTGTTGAGCAGCACATCGACCGGTCCGAACCGCTCCGTGGCGCGTTTGGCCGCCTGGTTCATCTGCTCCTGGTCGGTCACGTCAGCCCGCAGCGCTATCGCCTTGCCGCCCGTCCCGGTGATCTCCGCTTCAACCTGCCGGGCCGCTTCCTCGCGGATGTCCGCAATCGCAACCGCGGCGCCTTCCCGTGCAAACCGCAGCGCATACTCCCGGCCGATACCCTGGGACGCCCCTGTGATCATCGCAACCTTGCCCTGCAGTTTCATCGTCTGCTCGCTCCTAGCGGTTAACCGGCGCCGCGGCGGCTGTCTGCGCGCCGTCGTCGCGCTGCTTCAGGCGGGGTTTTACTTCTTTGGCCAGCAGCTCGATCGAGCGCATGATCTTCTCGTGTGGTGTGGTGTACATCTGCATGAACAGCAGCGCCTCATCGACACCGGCGTCGGTCAGATAATCCAGCACCTTCACGCAGGTCTCCGGGCTACCGATACAGGCTCCGCCCGCCTTGACGATCTCTTCCATCGCGACCTGCTCGAACATCTTGAATTTGAGCTTGTTGTCCTCCATCTGCCATCGGTAGCTCTCAGGAATTTTGCCGTCGATCCACGGCGAGAAAATTATCCTGGTGTCCTCCACGTAGCGTTTTACGTTGGGCCCCTGGATGGCCAGCGCCTCTTCGTCGGTGGGACAACACAAGGTAAACGTCAGCAGCGCGAATTTCGGGTTGATGAACTTCCCGATCGGTGTGGCTTCCTTGAGCTTTTCCCGGTACTTGCGCACGAACTCATTTGACTGGCCCTGACCTACCCCGAACGCCAGCACGCCCAGGCCGTTTTTCCCGGCGAATTCCACCGTCGAGGGCTGATTGCACGCCACCCACATCGGTGGATGCGGCTTCTGGGTCGGCTTGGGCTCGATCGGCCGCTCCGGAATCTGAAGCAGCGGGCTGTTCCATGAAAAGCGCGGCTCGGTCCACATTGCGGGCAGGGCGCGCAGCGTTTCCTCCCATTGCGG
This sequence comes from Binataceae bacterium (SeqCode), assembly GCA_035262365.1. Lineage (GTDB taxonomy): Bacteria > Desulfobacterota > Binatia > Binatales > Binataceae > JAJPJA01. The sequence goes on along the minus strand of DATFSZ010000128.1, from coordinate 18,239 downwards.
GCGGGTCGCGTCGGGATCGATATGGAAGGCGCTCAGCTCGGCGTCCGTGGTCGAGCGGCCGCCGCCGAATTCAACCCGGCCGTTGGAGAGCAAGTCCAACACGGCGATCCGTTCCGCGACCCGCACCGGGTGGTTGATGCTGAAGGGCAGCAGCACGATGCCGTGGCCCAACCGTATGTTGCGCGTGCGTGCCGCCAGATGGGAAAGGATCAATTCGGGCGATACGCAGTAGGACAGGAACGGCAGAAAATGATGCTCGACGAACCACACCGTACGGAACCCAAGCTCGTCGGCCAGCATCACCTGCTCGATACATTCCTCATAGCACCGCTTGATCCCCGCCGCGGTCATGTCGGCGGTTTCGATCTCGAAGAAGAGGCTGAGGTCCATCTGGCTTTCCTTTCGCCACGTCGCTTTTCACGGCGCGGCCGGGAAGGGTGTGAAACCCGCACTCGCAGGCATAGCGCTATCTTCTTTGTTGCTCAACCAAAAAAGTGCTACCTAACCGGATGCGCGACTTCGGGGAGCACGAATATGAGCGCACGATTACAAGACAAGGTTTGTCTAATCACCGGCGGCGCTTCCGGTATCGGCAGAGCTGCTGCGCTGGCATTCGCGCGCGAGGGAGCGATCGTTGCTATAGCCGATATTTTCCCCGGCGGAGAAGAAACGGCGCACCTGGCACAAAGCAACGGCGGGCGGGCGGAGTTTACGCGATGCGACATCGCGGAGGCTTCTGAGGTGGAAGCATTGATCGCGTCGATCGCCGCGAAACATGGCCGCCTGGACTGCGCATTCAACAACGCCGGCATCGAGGGGCCGCTGGTGCCAATGGCGGAGGTTTCCGAAGAGCTTTGGGACCGGATCATAAAGGTCGATCTGAAGGGCGTGTGGCTGTGCCTGAAACATGAGGTCAGGCAGATGCTGCGCCAGGAGCGCGGCGCAATCGTCAATACCAGCTCCACCGCCGGCATTTGCGGCACGCCCGGCTTCAGTCCCTACACTGCCGCGAAACACGGGGTGATCGGAATGACCAGGAGCGTGGCGCTCCAGTACGCCCGATCCGGCATTCGCGTCAACGCGATCTGTCCGGGTCTAATCGACACGCCGATGATGGATCGAATCCTGGGTGGCAATCGCGAGACCGAGCGGCAGTTCGTCGCCGGAACGCCGATTGGACGCAAGGGACAACCTGAGGAGATCGCCGCGGCCGCGATATGGCTCTGCTCCGACGCCGCGTCGTTTGTGACTGGCGCGGTCGTGCCGGTTGACGGCGGTGTATTCGCGCAATGAGCTTGGCGAATCCAGGCCGTCTATCGCACGCGCATACGGATTCGAATGGTTTGCCGAAGGCAGGTGTGGCGAGGGCGAGCTATGCAACCAGGGCCGCGCTGCCAGGCTTATAGTCGGCCGCTGCTTCTCATCGCGGAAGGCGCCGGCAGCCACCCACCCCGCGTTTGCGCGTTCAGGCGGTCACGACTGGCTCGGGGACAACTCCCTCGGCGGGTCTGATCATCGCCGCCCCACAAGCCCCGATCAGCATGCAGATCGCGCAGAATTCAAAGGCCAGCGTGTAGGCTCCGGTGCGGTCGAAGATCTGCCCGGTTACGAACGGACCGAGCCCGCCGCCAATCCATCCGATCAGTCTGACCAGTCCCCATAGTGTGCCGTAGCGCCGCAGCCCCAGCACTTCGGCAAGGATAGCCGGCATCAGAGTTGCCGACGCACCGACGCATAACCCCGCCCCTATCATCGACGCGGCCGCATACAGGGTGCCGAAATTTTTCGAGGTCGCGCCCAGGACGATCGCGATGCCCGCGGCGAGGCCCACCAACGAACCGATCAGCACCGTCCGTACGCCGCGCCGGTCCGCAAAGCCGCCCAGCCCGATCGCGCCGACCGTGGTGAACAAGGTCAGCAGACCGAGGATCAGCGCGGCACGTTCGGCTTTGAAACCGGCGCCGATGTAGTAGGTCATCAGGTGATGGACAAAACCCTGGTAACCGACGTTGTAGATAAACTCAGTGGCTACCAACATCCAGAACGGCATCGACATGAGTGCGGGTCCCAGTTCCAAGCCGCCAAGCGCTTCGGCTTCTTCCCGGACGCTCCTGGCGCCAGCTCCGGTGGGCGGGCGCGTCCGCACCATCACCAGGATAGTCGGTATAGCGATCAGCCACATCGGGACCGTCAGGCAGAGCATCGCAACCCGCCATCCATAGTGCACGAGCATCACTTCGAAAATGGGTGCCAGCACTGTTCCCCCCAACGCCGCGCCGGCCAGTACGATTCCCAGCGCCAGACCGCGGCGCTCGGTGGCCCAGTTCGCGGCCACCATCATCGCCGGCACGTAGGTCGAAGCGCTGACGCCGCCGCCAATCAGAGCGAACGCGGCAACCATCGGACCGAAGGAGTGAATGGTGCTGGCCCACAGATAGCCGGCTATTACCGCCAAGGCGGCCACCGTCATCACGATCTGCGCGGGGATGCGGTCAAGCAGCCAACCGACAATCGGGCTGACCGCGGCCTGCGCGAAAAGAAAGGCCGTCGTCGTTACCGCAACCCGGGCGTGGCTCCAGCCGAATTCCTTCATCCAGGGCGAGTAAAAATAGCCAAGGGTCCCGTAGGTCGGCCCCAGCAGAATAAACTGCACGAGCGCCAGACTCCAGACTACGCGCCATACTCGAGTGTCCTGATTTTTCATGGGCCGCCTTAAATCCAAGACCACGCGATTCGCGCCGACGATGCATATCACATTTGCGAGTCGATCCTATGCTTTTTCCACTCGATGTCGAGCGAGTTGCGCGGTTCGGCGTCGCGGGATGGCTTTTTCAGGATTAAGCCGGCGCAAGCATCAGCGCGGCTGGGCGATCACCTTGATGCCATAGCGGGGACGCAGTGTGACGAGCGGTTGCATCTCTACCGGATGGTGCCGGACGATCTTCAGGCTATAGCGCTGCGCAAGCGTGCACAAGATAAGCGCCGCCTCGGTGAGAGCGAATTGACTGCCGATGCAGGCGCGCGGGCCGCCGCCGAAGGGAAAGTAGGCGTATTTCGGCCGCATCGCGCAGCGCTCGGGCGTGAAGCGCTCGGGGTCGAACCGGTCCGGCTCTTCCCAGAACCCCGGATGGCGATGGGTTACGTACTGGCTGATATAAATGAGCGAACCGCGCCTGATCCGGTAGCCGCTCAGCTCGTCGTCATCGATGTTGGAGCGTGAAAAGGCCCACGCAGGCGGATATAGCCGCAGCGACTCCTCGATCACCATCGCGGCATAGCGCAGACGCGGCAAATCCTTCACCTCGGGTGCGCGCCCACGCAGCACTTCGTCCAGTTCAGCATGGAGCTTCGCTTCGGCGTGCGGATTTCGCCCCAGCAGGTACCAGGTCCAGGACAGCGCATTGGCGGTAGTCTCATGCCCGGCCAGCAAAAAGGTCGCGACTTCGTCGCGCACCTGGGTATCGCTAAGCGGCCTGCCGGTTTCCCGATCGCGCGCGGCCAGCAGCAGCCCAAGCAGATCGTCGGGCTGGTCGGCGCTCGCCCGGCGTTCGGCGATGATTTTCCAAATTACCGCATCCAGCGCGCGCTTGGCGGCGCGAATTCTGCGGTTGGTACGGGTTGGCAGAAAGGGCAACAGCGCGGACAGCCCGGCTTGGGCCATCGCTTCGTTCATGGTTGTGAGCGACTCGCCGATGATCCTGGCATGCTGGGAGATATCGGTGCTCAACATCGCGCGCGACACGATGGCGAGCGTCACGCGCGTCATGTCGACGGCGGCGTCGAAGGATTTGCCGCTATGTGCGCGCGGCTTCCACTCCTCCACAAGCCGATTGGCCTCATCCACCATCAGCGCGCCTAACTCCGTGATTCGCTCGCGCAGAAACATCGGCTGGAGCAGGCGCCGCTGGCTTAGCCAATAAGGGCCGTCGCTGGTCAGCAAACCCTCGCCCAAGCCGCCCTTTAGAAGGCGGTAATCAATGTTGTTCTTGGTGTAGTTGTCGTGATTGTCCTGGACGATATGCCTGATGTCGTCCGGATGCGCCGCCAGGTAGGCCCGCACGAACGGAAATCGCATCCGAACGAAATCGCCATAGTCGCGGCGCGCTTTGACCACAAAGTTGAGCGGGTCAGCGCTCAACTCACGAACGTTGCCCAAAAGAAAATGGCCCGGCGGCGAAGGCGGCTCACTTCGCGTGCCCGCAGCCGCGCCGCGCTGCCGGACGCCATCGGCGCTGCGGGCTGCGTCTGCCAGATTGAGATTGCCCGAGTTCATTCGCGTTCCCAGCGATGCCATGCAGGATGGCTTCCGCCTGAAATCTTAGCGCTTACCGTCGGCTCGAAAAACGTCGCGGATCCGAGCCGCCGTCGTTTGGCCGCCGATGCCCCGGCCTGCTAACTTTCAGCGACCAAAACCAAGCGGGATGAATCAATGACCGAACCAATCGAGGATCGTTTTCAGACCCTGCACGAGTTCGTCCGGGCGGCGCGCAGCAAACTTGACCGCAACGTATGGGATTACCTGGTCGGAGGCTCAGAGACCGAAACCACCGTGGCCCGCAACCGCCAGGCGCTGGACTCACTCGCCTTTCGACCACGCGTGCTCCGCGACGTCACGCAGATCGACAGCAGCGGCAGCCTGCTAGGCAAGCCTTTGCGCATCCCGGTCCTGATGGCCCCGGTCGGTGCGTTGCAGCTCTTCGAACCGGGCGGCGCGGGATCGGTCGGCGAGGCCGCGAAGATTTTCGGCAACGGGATGCTGGTCAGCTCAGGGACTCTGCCGGCCCTGGAAACAACCGCGCAAAAGGCGGACGGAGCGCTTAAGATCTTTCAGCTCTATACGCGCGGCGATGAAGCTTACATCGACGATCATTTTGGCCGTGCGCTCGACTGCGGCTACGACGCCCTGTGCCTGACGGTCGACACCGCGTATCTGAGCCGGCGCGAACGCGATATCGCCAAACGTTTCGGTCTGGTGCGGCGCACCGGCCCCGGTTACGGCTTTCAAGCGCAGATGAGCTGGCGCGACGTTGACCGCTGGCGCTCGAAATTCCACGCGCCTTTCATCCTCAAGGGCATCGCAACCGTGGAGGATGCGATGCTCGCGCTGGAGCATGGTATCGAATACATCTACGTTTCAAATCATGGCGGACGTCAGCTCGACCACGGACTCGGTTCGATAGAGGTGCTCCCGGAGATCGTCGCCGCTGTCGGCGGACGCGCCCGGATTCTCGTGGACGGATGCATCTGCCGGGGGAGCGACGTACTGAAGGCGATTGCCCTTGGCGCCGACGCGGTAGTGGTCGGGCGTCTGTACGTTTACGGCCTGGCAACCGAAGGCAGCGCCGGGATTGTACGCGTAATGGAAATCCTCGAGGAAGAGATTCGCATCTGCATGGGCCTGCTCGGCGTCAACAAACTGTCCGAACTGGACAAATCGTACGTGTGCGCGGCACGGCCGGTCGCGACGCCGTCGGTGCACAGCGCATTTCCGCTGCTCGACGTGCCAGGTTACTGAACGCGGGCGCTTGCACGTTTGAATTTCCGGCGCCTGTCAAACTGAATTGACAACGCCGCTCAGCCCGGCGGTGATTCCGCCGTCAACAGTCAACGCGTGGCCGGTGATAAACGCGGCATCGTCCGAAGCCAGGAAGAGGACGGCCTTGGCAACGTCGATCGGCTGCGCGAGACGGCCCAGCGGATGGGTCCGTTCCAGTACTTTACGCATCCCTTCACCCGCCGAAAGGAAGGGTGCAATAAGCGGAGTATCGACCACGCCCGGGCAGACGCAATTGACGCGCACTCCGGCTGAGGCGAACTCCAGCGCCGCGTTTTTGGTCAGCAACACGACGCCGCCCTTTGCGGCGTTGTAAGCGGATAGCCCGGGGCTGCCGATCAGACCCGCCACCGACGCCGTGTTGACAATCGCGCCGCCGCGCTGTTTGACCATCGCGCTGCCCGCATACTTCAGCCCCCAGAACACGCCGTTGAGATCCACCGCGATCGTGTTGAGGTACATTTCCTCCGGTGTGTTGATCAGTGACGCCCCCAGACAGATGCCGGCATTGTTGTACATGACATCGAGCCGGCCGTACTTGTTGCAGGTCTCGGCGACCAGCTTCTCAACTGACTTGGCTTCGCGAACGTCGGTGGCGATGAACGCGCCGCCCAGACTGCGCGCCACGTCCGCGCCCTGGCTCCGCTCGAGGTCGCCGATTACCACCGTTGCGCCTTCAGACGCGAATAGCTCCGCGGTGGCCTTGCCGATCCCGGAGCCGCCTCCGGTTACGATTGCGTAACGCCCTGCCAATCTACCTTCCGCCATGGTCATGAACTCCCCGACAACTGTTCTCGCACTTCTTTTAAGACCTCGTTAATCCTTTGAATTCCTTTGGTGGCCTCCGCCGCGGTGTAGCCGCGCAGCGCGGCTTCGTAGCAGGCAATCGCGCGTTCCAGGTTGGCGCGGCGGGCGCCAGTGGGCAGGTTCACGTATGCATTGCCGAGATTGTGCTGGGTCTCGGCCCAGCCCAGGGGAAAGTCGCGCTCGGTGCGAAACCGCAGCGCCGCCTCGAAGCAGGCAATCGCGCGGTTGATATTTTCGGTGCGATCTCCGCCGGGCAAAGTGCGATATGCGACGCCCAGGTTGTTTTGTGCCCGGGCCCAATCCTGCGGGAAGTCGCGCTCGGTATAAAAACGCAGGACTGATTCAAAGCACTCAATCGCCAGGCGAAGATTCTCGCCATGTTCATCAACGGGCAGATCGGTATAGGCGTTGCCGAGGTTGTTGTCACAGGCCGCTATCAGACCGGCGTCTGCCAGGGCCGCGGCCGCCGCCCTTCCTTTCATGGCAAGGGCGAGATTTTCCGCGACGCGGCCCGTCATAGGAAGGTATCTGGTGAATGCGAACTCGCTTGAGTAATCAACTACAGGCCGATGATCTTGAAGCGATCGGCTGTTTTCGATTCCCGTGAAAATGTTGTCCAGGTCGGCCCCGATGCGCGCGAGGCCCGCGAAGTGCTCCTTGCCGGCGACCTGATTGCCCGCCGACCAAAGAACACGCAAAAAATGCGCGGCGTGCAGACGCTTTAATCGATCGGCCTCCCCCGCAATTCTGTCGAGCATATCGGCCGCAAGAAGGCGGATAGTCTCCAGCATCCGGTAGCGGTTTTGCCTCAGCAGCTCTTCCTGGGTTAGCAGCGAATACTGCACCAGCAGCCGCAGGTGATCGGAGACGTTAGCGACCTCGCAGACCGCTTCGGCGGCATCGGCAAAGAACTCTCCCGCGAAAACCGAAAGCCGGGGCAACAGTTCGCGCGCGGCGGCGGGCAGCAGGGCCATCGTCCACTCGAAGCAAGCCACGAGACTGGCGTGAGCTTGGTCAGCCTCCGCACCTTCGCGCCCCCAAACTTCGACTCGCTTCTTGTCCAGCGCCGATGCGATTTCGAACAGGGGTGATTCACGGCTTCGCGCCGCGACCAATTCGATAGCGAGAGGAATACCCGCCGTCATTTGAAGAACTTCCACCAGTTTTGGATCGGCGCCAGCATGGTCGCCCGCAGCCGCCTCCACGTTTGCGCCGTGCGCCCGCGCACTGAAGAGCTGAAAACTGTCGAATTTGTCCAGGCTTGCGGTGCCAGCCAGAAACGCCGCTTCCGGCGTTTCCATCGCTTGGACTTCGTGGCATTGCTCGCCGTCGATATCAAGAGGTCTTCGCGAAGTGGCCAGCAGATGAAGCCCGGGACAACTGCGGATCAGACGGTCCACCACGGCCGCGCCGCTTAAGACCGTGTCGAAGCCGTCAAGGACGAGCAGGATTGCGCTTCCGGTCAGCGCGCGAACAATCTCATCCTCGTGGTCCCTTAGCGGACCGCCCAAAGCCGCCGCTATTTTCGTAACTACCGACTGTTCCGAATTTTCTGTCGCATGGGTGAGGTCAACGATAAGTGCGTTGTCAAATGCGTCGCGATCGCGCCGCAGCCGCTGCATGATTTCCCAGGCCAGCCGGGTCTTGCCGACTCCGCCCATCCCCGTAAGCGTCACGAGGCGATGATCGCGCACCATTCTCAGGCATTCCTCGACCTCCGCTTTGCGGCCGATGAAGCTGGTAAGAACGCCCGGAGGACTCTGCGGCTGTCCCTTCGGACTCAATCGTCAACCAGGATGTCGCATCGATCGCGGCTTGTTCACGTGGAGCCTGAACCTCACACGTGGCCCATAAGCTCCAAAACGCTGCCGTCGGGATCTTTAAGACAGACGAATTTGACCTGGAAGTTGTTGGAACCGTGCAGCACCACCAGCGGGCCAACGAATTCAATATTCTTATTGGCCCGCAGCCGCTCGTACATCCGGTCGATGTTGTCGACCCAGAAACAGATGCGGCAGATGCCGACGTGGTTGAGCGAGGGATACGGCTGGCCCTGGGTGGGAGGATCCAGAAACTGCACCAGATCGAGCGCCGGAGCATTGGGGTCGTCGCCCACGCGCATGAAGACGCCGCGCAGCTTTTTGGTTTTGATACCAAGGCCCGCCTCAAGACTCGGATCGTCGAGCATGAAATCGTTGACCTTGGTGAAGCCCACCTCTTCATAGAAGCGGACCGAACGGTCCATGTCGCGGACACAGATGTTCACATGAAAGAGCCGTTGCAACATAACGTTGGCCCTCGTGACTTAAGCGGCGGTTGCCGCGGCCGATATGCCGGTCTTTACGCAGCCAGCGGGCCGCGCAGCAGCCTGCCGGGCAGAGCTCCGGTATGCTGGTTGTTGCGCAGCACTACTTCGCCGTTGACGATCGTTGCCATGATGCCCGTGGCTTTCTGGCGCAGGCGCCGCGCACCGGCAGGGAGATCGTAAACCAGTTCGGGCAAATCCGGCGTGATCTTATCGGGGTCGAAGATCATGATGTCCGCGGCCCAGCCCTTGCGCAGCAGCCCGCGCTCTCCCAAACCCCAGTGCGACGCGGGAACGAAGGTCAGCATCCGGATCGCCTCTTCCAGCCTCAATGCCTGCTTCTCGCGCACCCAGTAGCTCAGCACGTGACTTTGCAAGGAGGAGTCCATAAGTTGCGAGACGTGTGCGCCCGAATCCGAGAAGGTAACGACGCATCGCGGATGGCGCATCATCTCCAGCACATGATCCTGGTTTTCATTCGCGACCGTCTGGAAAAAAAGCTGCTTGAGGTCCGTTTTAAGCGCCAGGTCGATTATCACGTCCACCGGATCCTGGTTGAGTTCGGCGGCAATCTCTGCCACCGAGCGATACGGCGGCAGCGGCTTGTCCGCCACCCACCACCATTGGAAGTCCGGTCCCATCGCGAATAGCTGGCCATTCTTCGGCTCGGCGCTGCGCCGTCGCTCGCGCGCAATCTCCACCAGCTTGCGGCGGGTTTCGGGGTTGCGCAGAGCGGCTTTTTGTTCCTCGAGCTGCAGCTTGCGGATCTCACGCCACATCGGCAGGCTGTCGAAGGGCATCGTGGTTTGAAACGAATTGACGCCGTTGACCGGGCGGCTGTGGACCTGGATGAACATACGTCCGCCAGCCTGCGCGGTTTCGTCCGCCAAACCGACGTACTGACGCCAATCGTCGGGATAGCGGCGATGAGCGAATTGGCCGAAGGTAACCGGGACGCCCGTTTCCAGGGCCAACGCCTTGAGGCGGCCCAGGTAATCGCGCGTGCGTTCCGGGTCGGCCCCGGTCTGCTCGCCCGCGATTTCAAACACGCCGGCGTTGAGTTCGCCCATCTCGCCGACCAGCTGGCGAACCTCTTCCCAACTGGCTAGGCGGCTGGCAACCGGTCTGCGGTCGGCCGTTTCATGCGTGGAGCTGCGCGAGGTGGTGAAACCGATCGCGCCGGCGCGGATTGCGTCGCGCACTTCGCGCTTCATCGCCTCTATGTCCGCTTCGGTCGCCTCCTCGCTGAAGGCGCGCTCGCCCATCACGTAAGTACGCAATGCGGAATGGCCCATGTAGGCTGCGTAGTTGATTCCCTTTGGCGCGCGTTCCACTGCGTCGAGGTATTGAGCGAACGTTTCCCATGACCATTTGATGCCGGCTTCCATCGCCTCGCGGGCGATATCCTCGGCGCGCTCGAGGTTGCGCATCACCAGGTGCTTGTCGCGCTCGCCGCACGGCGCCAGCGAAAACCCGCAGTTGCCCATCACAACCGACGTCACGCCATGCCAGCACGACGAGGTGCCCAGGGCGTCCCAGAAAACCTGCGCGTCCATGTGCGTATGCCCGTCGATGATGCCGGGCGCAACCACGTGACCTTCGGCGTCGATGACCTCACGGGCGCTTTCGCGCAGCCGGCCAATCGCCGCGATCCGGCCGCCGGCAACGCCGATGTCGGCGCGAAACCGCGCCATCCCCGAACCGTCGATCACCGTACCGTTGCGAATTATAAGATCGTATTGCATAAGTCTGTCTCCAGCGGGCTCCCGCTTTGGCCTTCTCTATGGGCAATTAATTTATCTTAATGGCCCGTTTTCGTCACCGTCAAACACAAGTTTGCAAGCGCCCGAATCCGGCGCATACAGCGTTGCCCATCCTCCCCCAAGCTAAGCACAGGTGACAGAAAACTCCTCCGCACCAATGTGTTTGAGCATCCCACCTGCGAAAATTGTCTTCGCTCCAAGACCAGAGAAACCTGGCGTTACCTCATCGCGTCAGGCCCAATTCGCGGCGGAGATCTTCCGTATGTTCGCCTAGCAGCGGCGCCCTTGGGCCCCAGCGCCAGGGGGTAGCGGTCTGCTGGCGGGGTTGGCGCGGGTAGATGAAGCTGCGGCCGAGTTCGGGATGCTCGATTTCGACGAAGTTTTCGCGGGCCGCGCAGTGGGGATCGTCAATCATATCTTCGGGATAACGCACCATCCCGGCCGCCATCCCGCAGCCTTGCAGCGCCTTGAAAGCCTCGATGGCGGGGCGCGCGGCGGCCCATCGGCGAATCATTCCGGGCAATTGCGCGAACTGGTTCGGATCGGCCTTCGATAGAACCTCAGCGTCTTCTGAGAAGCCGTCGCGCGCGAGGACTTCGGCTACCTTCTTGAAATCGGCGGGCGGCAATCCGAGCACGTTGAGATAAACTCCGTCGCTGCATCGAATCTGCATCGGCAGCGTGCGCGTCTGGTTGACGCCGTTGAAGATGTAGCGCGGCACGGTGCCTTCGGTGCTGTGTGCGATCGCGTCGTGGATGGCGGCGTCGATGAACTGTCCGGGACCGCCCATCTGGCGGCACAACAAGGCCGCCATCACTGCCACTGCGGAATGCTCCCCGGCTTTGCACCAGGTCTGCCATCCCATCGGATTGAACGGCGGCGAATCCCATGTTTTGCCGTCGGCAGAGTTGTAGCCGCAGCAATAGGCCATCCCGCCGAGCGCCGAGTGCACGAGGTCTGAAGCCGTAAAGTCGCGCCACGGCCCGCTGAGCCCAAAAGGCGTGATCGAACAGTAGATCACGTCAGCGTTGAGTCCGGCGGCGTAATCGTAACCCAGACCGAGTTGATCCATGATGCCGGGCCCTTGGCTATCCACGATCACGTCGGCGCCGCGCACCAACGCCGCGTAGAAATTGCGTTCTTCATGGCGCGTTAGATCAATCACGACGCCGCGCTTGGCGTGATTGTAGGTCCAGAAGAACAGGCTGCGGTTGGGATCGCGGACGTCTTGGTAAAATGGTCCGATTCCACGCGACGGACTGCCCGAGGGGGGCTCGACTTTGATCACATCAGCGCCTTGTCCGGCCAGCAGCATCGCGCAATATTCGCCGCGCTGATCTCCCACTTCCACCACGCGCACGTCGTCAAGGCATCCCGGAGTCGAGCGCAATCCCTGTGTTGCCGGCATCAGATGACGCCCCTTTCCTCGTAGTCGGCGATCTCCCTGTCCGACAATCCGAGCAACTCCGCGTAAACGTGGCGATTGTCCTCGCCAACGCACGGTGCGCCGCGATTCGTGATACCGCCTGGATGAGCCGGAGTGCGGGTGAGCTTGGGAGTGAAATGCCGCGTGTGCGGCCAGGTTCCGATATGGCTTTGCGGCAGATTCACGAAGAAGTCCCGCGCCTTGAGCTGCGGATCGAGCTCGAATTTGTCTGCCGGTGATTGGACAGCGCCTGCTGCCACGCCCGCTTCCTGCAACCGGTACATCAGCGCGTAGCGATCCTCGCCGCGCGTCCACTCCTCGATACGGGCGTCCAATTCGTCCTGATGACCGAGGCGGTTTTGCATACTTGAGAATTGGCCTTCGGCGCACCAAGCCGGATCGCCCATCTGGCGGCACAACGCACGCCACTGATCCTCATCGAAGACCGCGATGGCAATCCAGCAGTCGTCGCCGGCGCAGCGGTAGATCCCGTGCGGAGCCGCGTCCAGATATGGAGATCGATTGCCTATGCGCCGCGTGCGCCGTCCATTCGCGCTGAAATCGAGCACCGCTGGACCGCTCAGGAACAAGCCAGGTTCGTACTGACCCTGATCGATATACTGTCCCTGGCCGGTGCGGTTGCGATAGTAGAGCGCCGAAATCAGCGCCATCGCGCCATAAAACGGCGGGGTCACGTCCATGTAGGAATGATTCCACATCGTCGGTGGATGCGGCTCAGGCAACCCGGTAATCGCGCCAATCCCGCTCATCACCTGCGCCGTTGGACCATAGGAGGCGAAGCTGCTGTAAGGACCGGTGCGCCCGAAGCCGGCCATCTGCAGGTAGATGATATCGGGCTTGACCGTCCTTAGCGTCTCGTAATCCAGACCCCAACTGCGCATCGCGCTGGGACGAAAGCCTTCGATCACCACGTCGCTCTTCGCCACCAGTTTTTTGAACAGCTCGACGCCGTCGGGAACGCGCATATTGAGCGTGATGCCGAGTTTGCCGGCGTTGCGATCGCTGAACAGACCGCTGGCGTTGGCTTCGGGGATGCCTTGTACTGATTTCGGCAGCGGACCCGGCTTGCGCGGCGGTCCCAGCGGCGGCGGCTTGGGTTTGGCGACGAGTTGGCGCCGGGTGAAATCCAGATGGCCCGGCCATTCGATGCGGATCACTTCGGCGCCGAGACTGGCAAGGATCACGGTCGTGCCGGCGCTCGCCAGCATCCAGGTCAGATCGACGACGCGCACGCCTTTAAGCGGCTGCGGTGCGATTGCGGTGTTCATGCGGGTCATGTCCCGATTCGGATTACCAAGCCGCGCATCGATTCTTTACATCATTGTGCGGCGCGTTTGCCAGGCCAATGCAGCCACAACCGCATCCAATTTGATTCATTCGCTGAGCAGGTCGGCGAGCACTTCCGCGGCATGGACCCTGGTATCGACCTGCGGATAGAGCCGCATGATCTTGCCCTGCTCGTCGATCACATAGCTGATACGCTCGGCGTATGCGGCCTTGGGGCTGTCGCAGGCGCCGTAGGCGAGGCCCACTTCGCGCGCGGTGTCGGAAAGCAGGATGAAGGGGAAGGCGTGCTTCGCCGCAAACGCGGCGTTGTCCTCTATCGGGTCGAAGCTCACTCCGAGCACAGCGATGTTGTTCTCCTCGTAGTAATTGAAATTGTCTCGCAGGCTGCATCCTTCGGCCGTGCAACCCGGAGTGCCGGCCTGGGGATAGAACCAGAGCAGGACCTTTTTGCCGCGCAGGCTCGACAAGCTCAACGGCTTGCCGTGGTGAGTCATGAGAGTGAAGTCAGGTGCGTCCTCGCCAGCCTTCAGCATCGCGGTTCCTCCCGAATCCAACGATACGCCCGGCGGGGCGGCGCGCGAAAGCCGCGATGGAATCCGGCGGGTAGTCTCTGGTAAGTTGCTGAAACGATGAACCGTCAGAGGGAACTCGAGTTCGGCGTGCGCAGGCCCAAGCCGCTTAGCGTAACGCAATTGGTGCGCGCGGTGCGCGACGCGCTCGATTTGAATCTCGACGAATACTGGGTCGTTGGCGAAGTCTCCAACGTACGGCTGGCGCCCTCGGGTCATCTGTACCTCACTCTCAAAGACCAGCGCAGCTCGATTCCGGTGGTGATGTTCCGCAGCGCGCTGGTGCGCCAGAAGATGCGCGTTGACGACGGGATGCAGGTGCTGATGCGCGGTCGGGTGAGCCTGTATGAAGCCCGCGGCACGCTGCAATTCTATGCCGAAGAGATTCAGCCGCGCGGACTTGGCGCGCTGCAAGTGGCCTTCGAGCAGCTCAAGCAGCGCCTGTCCGCCGAGGGTCTTTTCGACGCGGCCCGCAAGCGGCCGATTCCGTTCCTGCCGCGCACCGTCGGTATCGTAACGGCCCTGGGCGGCGCCGCGTTGCGCGACATGTTGTCCACCATGCTCGCGCGCAATCCCAATGTCCATGTGCTGATTCGCCCGGCCCGGGTGCAGGGCGCGGGAGCGGGGGCCGACGTGGCGCAAGGGCTCGCCGATCTCAACCGCGACGGACGCTCCGAAGTGATAATCGTGGGCCGCGGCGGCGGCTCGCTGGAAGACCTGTGGGCGTTCAATGAAGAAGGTGTAGCGCGCGCCATCAGGGGGTCCTCGATCCCGGTGATCTCGGCAGTGGGACACGAGATCGATTACACGATCGCGGATTTCGCCGCCGATTTGCGCGCGCCTACGCCAACCGGGGCGGGACACCTGGTGATGCCCAGCAAGGCGGAACTCCGTCAGCGCCTGGACGAAACCGCCGCGACGCTGGTGGGCGCGATGCGCGGAGTCGTGGCGGCGCATCGAAAGGAGCTGGGCCAGCTTGCGCGCGGCGTGAGGAACCCCGCGGCGCAGTTGCGGCAAAACCGCCAGCGCGCGGACGAAGCCGCGGCGACTCTGCATGCGGCGGCGGGCCGCGCGCTCGATGATCGGCGCCGTCAACTGGCGCATCTGGCGCAGCGCTTGCGCGCTCCCCTTCACATCGCGCGCGAGATGCGCATCCGCGCCGCGCGCACGGCGCTGCATCTGGCGCGCAGCCTGACCGCGATGGTCCAGGAACGCCGCGTCCAGAGCGCACGCCTGGCGGCCCATCTCGGCCGCTCGCCACTGCGCCAGCGCGCCGCCACATACCGGCGCGAGATTACTGCGGACAACGGACGCCTGATTGGCGGGATGAGCCGCGCAATGGAGACGCGCCGCCATCTGCTGGCACAGCTTGCGGGCCGGCTCGACTCGCTTTCTCCGCTCAAGGTGCTGGAGCGCGGCTACGCCGTGGCTATCAACACTCGCGACGGCCGCGTCGTGACCGATGCCGCAGCCGTCGAAATCGGCGACGAGCTGCAGGTACAAGTCAAGCGCGGACGTATCCAGGCGGTGACGCGCGCGCGGGAGACGTAATTTGACCGATGGCAGCCCAGGAAAAGAAATTCGAAGACGAACTCAAGCTGCTCGAGGACACTGTGGCCCGGATCGACAGCGGCGAACTGTCGCTGGAAGAATCGATCAAGGCCTTTGAGCAAGGCGTTGCTTTGGTGCGATCGCTCAATCAGAAGCTCGACGAAGTGGAAAAAAAGATCGAGGTCCTGGTTCGCGACAGCCAGGGCGAGCTGCGCACCACGCCGTACCGCGTCGAAGTAAAGAACGGCGACGAGGACGACGATCTAAGCTAGATTCTTCCCCGCATCCGACGACCTCCTGAAATTGGTCGGTGGATCCCGAAGAGGTGGCGCGGACGCCGCTCGATGGCTTCCACGCCCACACCCCGACGTTTCGGAGACGCCCACAGCTTTGGTTGAATTGGTCCTTGCCTTTTTGTCTGCGGATTAGAAGACGCCGGCACGGAAGCCCGCGCTACCGAAAAACAAGAAGGCACCGGCTGCCGGTGCCTTCTTGTTGCGCATTATGCCGAATCAGCTGGCTTACTTGGACGCCAGGTTCTCGCCCTTGGCCAGTTGTTCCTGGAAGCTCTTCCAGTGTTTGAGCAACTGGATTGCCCGGTCGAGCTGAACATCTTTGGCCGGCTTGCCCTGCGGCAGCGCCAGCGTGTGGCTCTTGCCTCCCTTAGAGGCCGGCCCCGGCGATTCGAGGCTCTTCCCACCCTTGCCGTTGGAGAAGTGATGAGGCAGGTCGCTTTCGCGAATCGTCTCTTCGTCAACGTCGCCCGGCACCTCCTCCGATACCGGGGTCAGTTTCGGTTGTTCGACGACCATGTCGGGCGTGATTCCGACCGCCTGAATCGAGCGCCCGTTGGGGGTGAAATAACGCGCCGTGGTCAACCGCAGGGCGGACTTATCGTCCAGCGGCAGAATGGTCTGGACTGAGCCCTTGCCAAAGGTCTGGGTCCCGAGAATCGCGGCACGGCGATGGTCCTGAAGTGCTCCAGCCACGATCTCGCTGGCGCTGGCGCTGCCCCCGTTGACCAGCACTACCATCGGATAGTCTTCGTAGTTGCCCTTCTTATGCGACAGATACTTTTGCTTCTGGCTCTCGAGGCGGCCTTCGGTATAGACGATCATGCCGCCGTCGAGGAAGTCGTCGGCAACGTGGACCGCCTGGTTGAGCAGACCGCCCGGGTCGTCGCGCAGGTCGAGCACCAGACCTTTGATTTTGCCGCCGTGCTCTTTTTGAAACTTCTGCAGCGCGGCGTCGACGTCATCGTCGGTGTGCTCCTGGAAGGTGGCAACACGCACGTAGTCGTAGCCGTTCGGCAGTTCCTTGGATTTGACCGATTTGATCTTGATCACGTCGCGATAGAGGGGAACGGTGAACAGTTCGGGCACGCCCTCGCGATGCAGCGTCAGCGTGATCTTGCTGCCCTTGGGCCCGCGCATCGCCTTGACCGCGTCGGTTAAAGTCATGTCCTTGGTGAAATTGGAGTCAATCTTGATGATCTGATCGTTGGACTTGATGCCGGCCTTGTAAGCCGGCGTGTCCTCGATCGGTGAGACTACAGTGAGCACGCCGTTCTTAATCGTGATCTCGATTCCCAGACCCCCGAAGCTGCCGCGCGTTTCGATCTGAAGGTCCTTGTAAAGCTCGGGCGTCAGGTACGCGCTATGCGGGTCGAGCGAGGCCAGCATCCCGGTGATCGCGCCGTTGATAAGCTGCTTGGTGGAAACCGGCTCGACGTAATTTTTCTGCACGATCGCCAGCACGTTGGCGAAGGTTTCCAGCTCTTCGTAAGAGCTCTCAGACACGGCCTGCGCGCGCCGTGCCGTCAGTTCCTGCACCACGATCAGACAAAGGGTCGCTCCGATCGCCACACTGATAAGCCATTTGTGTTTCTTTAGAATCGCCATCGCCTGACCTGTGATTATGCAGCGCCGCGGCCGTTAGGAATCCGCAGCTAGCCCTCCTTGCTGTCCAGCAATTCGTTCAGCGCTTGCCGCACGTCGCTCTGCGACCAGTCGAAAGCTCCCATGTGATGGGCGACGATGCGGCCCTTGCGGTCGATGATAAACGTTTCGGGGACCCCGCTGACATTGTAGGCGTCGCCGACAACGTTATCGGGATCGAGCAGGACGTCGAAATGCAGATGGTTCCTTTCCACGAACGGTTGCACGGCAATTTTGCCCCGGCGGTCCTGACTAACGGCCAGGATTACGAAATCCTGCCGGTTCTTGAAATCTTCGTACAGGGTTTCCATCGAGGGCATCTCTTCGCGGCACGGCCCACACCAAGTCGCCCAGACGTTCAAGAATACCACCTTTCCGCGCAGTGACGAGAGCGAGACCGGCTTTCCCGACAGGCTCGGTAGCTTGAAGTCGGCGGCCATCTCGCCGGCTGATACCGGCGCCTCGCCGTTGCTGTCATGGCTGGGGATTATCAGTCCCGGAAGCAGCGCGCGGAGCGCAAAAAACACCAATCCTGCCGCCATCAGCGTCAGACCGAGGATCGACAGACTCTTGCTCTTCATCTCTACCGCGTTCTCATGCCGCCGCCTGTTTGGCGGTGGTGCGCGCAGGCGAGGCAACCGATGACCAGGCGTAACCGGTAATTCCCACCGCAACCATTATCAACGCGATGAGCTGCGCTTCGGAGAGTCCCCACAGCACCCGCGAATTGACCCGGATGAATTCGACCAGAAAGCGGCAGATACCCGCCAGGACCAGGTACACATAAAGGATCTGGCCGTCGACATTAAGCCTTTTTCGAAGAGACCAAAGTACCAGGAAAACCCCGGTGTACAGGATCGTTTCGTAAACCGGCGCCGGGTGCACGCGCACCCACGGAGCGCATCCGACGTCGTTGCATCCGGGCGCCGCCACCAATTGATTGCTGCTGCTAAGCGCCAGCACGCTGCGGCCGTTCCATCCGACGATCGCCTTGGGATAGGCCATCGCCCACGGCAGGT
>DATFSZ010000127.1:0-26665 GCA_035262365.1 Binataceae bacterium (SeqCode) | reverse complement strand
CCATGACGTTGCTGGCCCGGGCCGGCGCCGCCGGGTTGCGGTTGGCCGGTCTTTGGTTTGGGAGGCGAGTCGTTGTCTCCTTCGGAAACGCCTTCGTCGGGCGGCTTATCTCCCAGCGCCTGCGCCAGCCGTAGTTTCACTTTCTCGGGAGTGTCCTGCAGGTCGCGTCCGGTCAGGCGGTCCTGAAGATTGGAAGCGAGATTCTTCGCCTTCTGACTCAGCTGGTTAAGCGTGTCGTGCCCGCCGCCGCGGCTGTTCTGATTGGCGGCCTCAAGCCGTTCCGCCAGGCTGCGCAGCGTATCAGGGTCGCCCTCGACCTGCGCGCTGTCACCGGAAGGATTGTCGGAGGGGGCGATTTCGGATGGGTCCACTTGCAGCGTCAGGCTTTTGAGAACCTTGCGCAGGGCTTCCTGATGGCGACGCGCTGAATAGGTCATCAGGCCAGCCAGCGACGCGATGACACAGGCCGTTACAAAGCCATAAATCGAGCGGGCAACGCGGCGCTTTTCGATTCGATCGGGCCGGAAATCGTCCAGCCGCGAGAGCGTGTCTTCGATCAGGAACGGCCAGAGTGCATGCTTTTTCTCTTCGCTCTCGGTTGCGAGCAGAGTGCTCAAACGGCAATTGAGTTCCGCCCGCTCGTCCGCGATAGTCGCAGTCCGATCGAACGCGGCGAAGCGCCGGGTCGTACGCACCACGACGATGGGTAATCCCACCGCCAGCAGCGCTACCAGCAACAGACCCAGCACCAGAAAGTGCGTCGTACTTAAAATGAAAGCCGCTATTACGATGATGCCGCCGGCGCCGATCAGAAGTCCCAGCACGGAGAACGCCATCTGCTGGGCAGCAAGCAGGTTAAGACGCCGCTTGACCCGGACAAGCTGACCCGCAATCAGGCCCATCCCGTCTTCGCGACCGTTCAACCGCCGTTGTAAAGGAGATGCCATCGGCACGCACGCAAGGCGAACTTTTAACATAGTTGAGCGCGCATTGCGGCGCAACTTGAGCATCCGGCGCGATTTGCCCCTGGCACAGGCGTGTATTACGGTGGCGTGGTCCCAAACGGACCAACATTTCCAGGAGGAAGTCATGGCTGACCCGGCGCCGGTTTCCGCGGGTGAAATTCAGACCTTCCGCACCGAAGGGGTGGTCAAGTTGGATTTCGTCAAGGTGATAGGTCCCACCCTGTACGAGGGACTGCTCAAAGCGTGCGCCGAGATTGAGCGTAGCACGCCGCGCACGCCGGGCGTCACCCGGACGGGCGGCGGCGATTTGCGCTTCAAGGTTCCGGAAATCGACGCGGTGGCGCGCTCGCCACGAATGGGCGAGATGGCGCGGCTGCTGTCCGGCGCGGAGCACGTGCGGATTTGGCTAGACGCCTACGAGGCGCTCTATCCGGGCTTTCCCGGAACCAGCGTTCATCAAGATTTGCCCAACTATCCTCTGGACCGCTGCGGTCTGATCACAGTTATCGTGGCGCTGGAAGACGTCACGCCCGAAATGGGCGTCAACCAGTTCCTGCCCCGTTCCCATCGTTTGGGGCCGTTCGGCTGCCGATCGGTTTATGACGCGGCCCGGTCGCGCGAAGATCCGGTGCGGCCGCGCGAAGAGTTTATGCAACTGCTGCGCGCCGACGATCACGAAATCGTTGGCGAAGTGATCTGCGAGACGCAGCGCGCGGGCCAGGCGTTGATTCACGACGGCCTGATTTTCCACGCCAGCGGGCTTAATCGGAGCGATCACGTGTACCGCCGCGCGTCCTTCGTCTACTTTCCGGCCGACGCGAGGTACACTTGCGTGCCGTATCCCTCAACCGACGGGCTCGGCCTGGCGCCGTTTCGGCCGTTGGAGCACGAACGCTTTGCGGTCGTGAGTTAAAGCCGCCGGCTTGTAATTGCACATCGCGGCCCTGATCCAGGATGTCAGATCGGAGGATCGCTATGGCGACGATGCAAACGCGAAACCCACTCGGCCCCAATGATCTGATTGCCAGCCACTTCACCCTGACCGGCACGCCGGCGCCCAACCCGCCGCGCTTTTCATTTGCGCAGCGCGTGGCGGCTGCGGCGGCGGCCGGTTTCAACGGCGTGGGGTTTTTCATCGGACATTGGGAGAGCGGGATGACGGCGCCGCAGATGCGGCGGGTTGCCGACGATCACGGAATCATCGTTGCCGAAATCGAATGGCTGACCGATTGGTGGTGCGACGGCGCGCGTGCCCGCGCCTCGCTGGATTCCGAGCAGCGGATGTACGAGGCCGCCGACGCGTTGGGAGCGCGCCATTTGAGTATCGCGGCGGTGGCTCTCGGCGAGCATCCAGACCCGCGCGCGGTTGCCGAGCGCTTCGCTGCTTTGTGCGAGCGCGCTGACGAGCATGACCTGCTGGTCGGGATCGAATTCTTCCCGGGCTCGGAGACCCGCGATGCCGGCGCGGCTTGGGATATCGCCCGCTATGCGGGCGCCAACGGAGGTGTACTGGTGGATACCTGGCACTACTTCCGCGGCGCGGCCAACCCCGCCCACCTGAAGGCGATTCCGGCTGAGCGGATAGTGGCGATCCAGTTCGACGATGCCGACCGGGAGATGATTGGCAGTTTGTTCGAGGACACCACGCTGCGCCGCCGTCTGCCGGGGCAAGGCAGCTTCGACCTCGCGGGCTTCGTCCGGCTGCTGGATGAACTTGGCGTCCAGGCGCCCATCTCGGTGGAGATTCTATCGCCGGAGCATCAGAGCCTAGCCGTGGTGGAGGCCGCCCGCCGTGCGCACGACACGTCGCGCTCAATGATTGCGCGGGCGCGGGGAGGTTGAATTGCTAGCTAGGCGAACGCGAACAGGGCACGCACGACCTGTTCGCCGAAGGTGTTTCCCGCCACGATCGCGAGCCCAACTATCAGCGCAAACGCCCCCAACCGCAACCATGAACTGTGCTTGACCGGCGCGGCCGCGTCCAGCGGCCTCAGCAGTCGGGCGATTCTCTGCTGGACAAAGGCTTGGTCGCCGCCCAGAGTCGCGGACGCCCTTTGGGGTGTGCTGTTGAGCCTGAGCGAAGTGAGAATGGCAGCGGCCAGGTCCGGTCCCGGCACGCCATGGCGTCGAGCCTCTTCGTCGCGCGCCAATTCAAGCATCCTCTTCCAGCAAACCAGCCGTGCGACGGGGGCGGGCCATGGCCACAGCATCTCGGTGGCCAACTGGGCCAGCCACAGCCGCAGCGGATCAAAATGGCGGGCATGCGCCTTTTCATGTTCCACAACGGCCCGCAGGCCGGTGGCGTCCAGCGACTCCATAATGCGGGGCGAGATCACAATACGGGGCCGAAACAATCCGACTGTGGCAGCGGACAGTTCATAGCGCTTGGGGCATAGCCCGCGTATGACCTGCAGGCCGGCACGAAAGAACAGCAACCCGAATGGCACCGCGGCCCAAAGCAGACCGTTCGGCACGCGCTCGGCGGCGGCGGGCTCATTGATTGCCCAGCCTGCCAATGCTCCCAAGACCAGTAACGCGGGGACAAAGGGAAGCCATAAACGGCGCCAGGCTTGACGCTCCGCCGAAATGGCGTTCACCGGATCCGGGAGATCGGTGGCCCAGGGTGCGCAGGCCATAAGCGCACCGCCGCATAGCAGGGAACTCAGGATCGCCAGCACCAATTCACGGTCCATCGCGACGCTCCCTGCGTGCCGCGACCGCCCGCTCGAGTTCGTCGAGCAGCGCCGGATCCAGTGACTCGATTGCTTCCACCAGAGTCGCCACAGCGGGTCCGGGCGCGGCGCCCAACAGTTTGCTCAACGACACCCGGGCCCGGGTGAATTCGATCAGCTGGCGCGCGAAGGCCGGCCGGTAGACAAAGATTTTGCCCCGGCGGCGGCGAACCACGAGCCTCTTGGCATGAAGCCGGTCGAGAACCTTGGCGATAGTGGTATAGGCGAGCCCAGGGACCTCTCCGACCCGCTTATATACGTCGCGCGTGGAGGCCCGGCCTAATTCACAGACGGTGTAAAGAACGGCGTACTCCAGATCGCCGCCCGGCAACCTTAGGTCTTGGTCGGTCATGGTCGCGGAACGCTAGCCTATTGCCCGTGTTAGGAGCAAATGCGCCGGCGGGAACCTTAACAGCAAGGCCACACGCCATATCTTGATCCGGAGCCGGACGTGATTAATTTTCGTGTAGACGGTTGTCTTCTTAAAGATAACGAAACAATCAAAAGGAGGTTCCGATGGCACTGCTGAGATTCGGATCGGAGTTTCCCATCCCGACCCTGCAACGGGAGCTGGAACGGTTCTTTCACAACCCCGCTTTCACCCAGGGCCTTTCCGGCCACGGCACTTATCCGCCGCTCAACGTCTTCGAGAATAAGGAAGGTGTCGTGATTGTGGCTGAGGTGGCGGGACTGGACCCCAGCCAAATTCATATCGCGGGCCATGGCCGGACTCTCAATATCAGTGGTGAACGTAAAGCGCGCGAGACCGGCAACCCTGTTGGATTCCATCGCCGCGAGCGCTCTTTCGGGGCGTTCTCACGTTCTCTGCAATTGGCCGACGACTACGACATGGACCGGGCGGAGGCAAAGTATCAAAACGGTGTGCTCGTAGTCCGTGTACCGAAGGCCGAAAGCGCAAAGCCGCGCCAGATCACCGTTCAGGCCGGATGAGGAAGGAGGAACGACGATGACCGCGCAGGAAATGACGGCTAAGGAAAAACAGGAACTGTCCGCTGCTCAGGAAAAAACCCGTCCCGGTCGTTACTACATGCCGGACGTGGATATACGCGAGTTTCCTGATCATCTCGAACTGTGGGCGGACATGCCGGGCGTAAGCGACAAGAACGTGCACATCACGCTCGAAAATGGCGTTTTGAGCCTTGAAGGACGGGTGGATACGGACCTTTACGAAGGTTTGTCGCCGCTTTATACGGAGTACAACGTCGGAAACTATTTTCGGCAGTTTTCGGTCCATGAAAGTGTGGACTGTGCGGGTATAAAGGCCACGATGCGCAATGGCGAATTGCAACTGACCTTGCCCAAGGTGGAAGCGGCGAAGCCGCGCAAAATCGAAGTCCAGGTTTCCTAAAGCGACTTCGAATCGATCGGGCGGCGCGATGCCGAACCAGGATTTTTATGCCCTCCTCGGCGTCACAGCCGAGGCCAGTGCGGGAGCCATCAAGAGCGCCTACCGGCGGCTTGCGATGCGGCTGCATCCCGATGCCGGCGATGAACCGGATGCGGCGCGCTTTCGCGAAGTTCACGACGCCTACACGGTGCTGAGCGACGCGGCGCGCCGGCACACCTACGATGTCGAGATTGGTCGCAAAGTACGGGTGCCCACGATGGCAGAGGAAATCGCATCCGGCCGACCAATCGGAATCCTCGACGATTTCGAATCTGTTGCGGCCTCGCCGGGTGAAATCCTCCATCAGGTCGCGCAAAATTTCTTCGGCTTTCATCAAAAAAGCGGCGCTCCCCGCCGCCGCCTCAGTCTGGAGATCGTGTTGAGCCCCGAAGAGGCGCTAAGCGGCGGTCGTCTTCCCTTGGAGGTGCCGTGCTACGAGCCGTGTCTCCGCTGCGATGGGGTGCGCTGGATGTGGGGGTTATGCCCGTTGTGCCATGGCTTCGGATTGGTGAAAACGGCCAGACAGATTGCGCTCGACATCGCGCCGGGAATTAAAAACGGTTCGGTCTTCGAACTGCCGCTGGACAGCGTCGGCATCAGCAACCTTGCCCTGTTGGTTACCTTGCTGGTGGCGTAATGCCGATTTCCTTCTTCTCGTAAGCCTCTCATCTTTACGGGTTCGCGAGCTAAGTATACTCGTTCGCAAGCTGAATCTGCTCTACATTCATGCCGAGCCCCAGCGCCTATCCTCGGTTGCTGTGGCCGGCGCCATCCCCGCCGATAACAGGTTGATTCAAGGAGAAAAATTGCGCGTGCACGCAATCAGCCGTCGTAAATTCCTGCAAGCCGGACTGGCGGCTGGTGTCGGGTCGCAGTTGGGACCGCTGGCCCGGCTCGCGAATGCCGTCGATACTGCCGGCAGCTATGATGTAATCATCGTGGGCGGCGGAACAGCGGGCTCTATCGTGGCGGCCAAACTGCTTCAGGCCGGCCGCAAGCATCAAAGGATTCTGATCATCGAAGCGGGAGGCGCCACCGCGGCGTCGATTGGCGGCACCGACTTTCCGCCCTGGCTGCCGTTGGGCCGCAAGGACCTGACAATCTTCGATGTACCGGGCGAGTACTCGCAGATGGCTTTCATGCCGCTGGGCGCGCCCTTCCGGCTTGCTGAAACGCCTTTCACCTTCCAGGGCATCGGACTGGGTGGCAACAGCATGTTCAATGGCATGCTGTTCCAGACCAATCCCCCCGAGGTGTTCGATAAGAGCTGGCCCGCCCGATGGCATTGGGAGCAGATGCGGCCCTACTTCAAGCGGGTGCGACGCAAGGTGCCGGTGACGAATACCTCCGCCACTGACGGGATTGCGCAGAACACCGGTCCGGCCATCATTGCTCATCCGCTGTATGCGGCCGCTGGTTTTGTTGAAGCCAATACCAGCCAGCCCTTCAAAGCTCCAGGGGTTTACAGCCGTCCCTACGTCGCGGCCAGCGACGGCCGGCGGGCAGGTCCGATCAGCGGATACTTCGCAGCAGTCGATCCAGGCGGTGTAGCGGCTCGCGGCCTGGAAATCCTGCGCTACACCAAGGCCAACCGCATCAGGTTCGACAAAAACGGCAGGGCGGTCGCCGTCGAGTACATAAAGCGCAACAGCCTGGACCAGTCGCAGCCCGGCACACCCGGCACGGCATTGTTGCGCCCCAACGGTCTGCTCGTGTTGGCGGCCGGGGCTTTGATCACGCCGCGACTGTTGCTGCTAAGCGGCGTGGGCCCGCGCGGACGCGAGGCCGAAATTTTTCCCGGTCAGAAGTGGGCGCCGTTTGCGATCGACAACCAACGAGTGGGCGTCGGCGTGTACGACCACGTCATGACGATGGTTACTTACGCCTATGACGGACCGGTGCCGTACAAGGCCTACAACTACGGCAATTACACCGGTAACGCGGCGGAATTGAAGAAATACCTGACCAACGGCAGCGGCCCATACGCACAGTATCAACCGGTTTCGATCTTGAACTACGCGACTGGCGGCACTACCCCAACCGTGGAGATCTTTCTCAACCCAAGTGGCGCCGGTACGCCGGGGGGACCGTACTATGGCCCTAACACGCTGTCGGCGTTTCTCATGCTGCTGGATCCCAAAGCGCGCGGGCTTATCACGCTGGACGCCAAGGAGAACGTAAATTACCCGAACATCTACCTGCCGGGCACACCCGAAGGAGCGGCCGACACCGACCTGATGGTCCACGCGGTGTTCGACATGATCCAGCTTTTCAAGCGGGACCGCGCGCTGAAAATCGTGTTCGGTCCGGGCGGCAAAAGCCATCCGCATCTGAAGCCCAACTTGCTGGCGCACGTTCGCGCTTATGTAACGGGGCCGGCGCCGGTGGATGGAATATTCTTCAATCGGCTGATTATCAACCATTACGGCGGCACGGCGGCGCTCAGCGATGGCGGCGGCGGTGTCGATCCCAAGAACCTGATCCTGCGCGGGACAAAGAACGTGGCAGTGGCCGACGCGTCGCTGATACCGACGATTGTTCCCGGCCATCCGGTGGGGACCATCATGGCGGTCGCCGATCGGGCAGGCGACATCCTGGCAAAGTGGTAGCGCCGGACTCCGTGCCGGGGGATTTCCTTGCGGCTCAGCGGTTCAGGCGCGCGTAGAGCGCGCGGCGCATCGCCTCAAGCGGCGGCTTGACCCCGTTGAACAGCTCGAACGCCAGCGCGCCCTGATAGAGCAGCATCCCGGCCCCGTCTGCGGCGGGCAGACCGCGCGCCAGCGCCGGTCGCAGAAAAGAGGTCGGCTCGGCCGCATAGATCAGATCGTAGAAAAAACAGCCAGGGCGTGCGGCTTCGTACCCGAAAGGAACAAACGGCCCGGACCCAAGCCCGATCGGGGTTGCGTTGATCACAACTGCGGCTTCACCGATCAGGCGAGGATCGTTCAGTTCCTCGAGCGCCCGCACCTCGGGGTGAAGACCCTTGAAGCGTGCCGCCAGGTTGCGCGCGCGGCGGCGTGTGCGGTTGGCGATTATGACGCGTCGGGCACCAAGCCGCCGCAGGGCCAGCATCGCGGCAGCGGCGCCGCCCCCGGCTCCGATCAGGATCGCGGTTTGTCCCTTGATCGGAGCATCCAGCGCGGTGAGATCGTGCGCCAGGCCGCGCGCGTCCGTATTGTCGCCGAACAATTCGCCGCGGCGGGAAAGGACGCAGTTGACCGCGCCCAGCAAGCGGGCTTCGGCGCTCTGATTTTTCAGCAGGCGCGCGACTCGTTCCTTGTGCGGCACCGTTATGTTTACGCCCAGCAAACCGATTGCGGTAATCGCGCACAGGGCCGCGGGCAGACCTGCGGGTAGGACGTGAAAGGGCACGTAGGCGCGGTCCATCCCCAACGCCGCGTAAGCCGCGTTATGCATCGCAGGTGAAGCCGAGTGCGCCACCGGATCGCCGAAAATTCCGGTCAGTCCGGTGCCGCCGGTTATCGCCATTTGAGGTTCAGCCGCGCGCCGCTTCGGCGCTCGACAATCCAACAAGCAGGGCGTTGCGTTTTTCGTTATCCATTCTGAGGGGAATCTAGGCGGCGGGCAGGATGCCTGACAAGCCCGCGGCCGGGGCGATGGAGGCGCAACCGCATTCTGATATCATCAGGCCGTGATTTTCGGACCCTTCGTCTTCTTCTACGTCGTCCTGCTCTTCGTGTTCCTGGTCTTCGTGTTCGTGGCGATCGAAATTCACCTCATCAATTACGCGTTCACCCTGGCCGGGCTGCCGCCGCAACTGGCTTTTGCGGCCCTGCTGGGAAGTTTGTTCGGCAGCTACGTGAACATCCCGGTCGCGCGCCTGCGGGGCATCGAACCGCATCCGGTGGCGATGATCACCAGCTACGGCGTGCGCTACCGGGTGCCGCGCCGCAGATGGGATGATTCCACGATGCTGGCGGTGAACGTAGGCGGCGCGCTGGTGCCGGTGCTGGTTTCGGTTTATCTGCTCGCACATCAGCCGGAAGCGCTGCTCCAGGCGATGCTGGCCACCGCGATTGTGGCGCTGGTGGTGAACCGCTCCGCGCGTCCGATCCGCGGGCTGGGAATCGCGACGCCGATGTTTATTCCGCCGATCGTGGCGGCATTGGCGGGTTACATCCTGGGCGGCGCAGCCCACGCCGCGCCGGTTGCGTATGTCGGCGGAGTGCTGGGTACGCTTATCGGCGCGGATATCATGAATATCGGCCGCTTGAGGGATTTGGGTGCGCCGGTCGCGTCGATCGGAGGCGCGGGCACCTTCGATGGTATATTCCTGACCGGCCTAATCGCGGTGCTGCTGGCCTGATTGGCAACAGTTTGTTGGGCCGGTTCCGAGCACGCCGCCTGTGGAGTTCAATGCTCTTCGCCGAACAGAAAGATTGAAACCGCTATGGTGGCGAACACGGCGTTGGGCAGCCATGCGGCCAGCCAGGCCGGAATCACGCCGGAGTGTCCGAAAGAGGAAGTGAAGCCGAGCACGACCCAGTAGCCAAATCCGATTAGCAGACCCAGACCGAAGCTGCGGCCCAGGCTCATGTGGCGCGGCAATGGATCCATGCTGAGCGCGACCCCCAGCGCCACCATGATCAGGCATGCCAGCGGGGTGGCGTACTTAAGGTCGCGATCGACAACGTAGCCGCCCGGAGCCAGACCCTTGCGCCGAAGCGAATGGATATAGTGGTTGAGTTCTCCCAGGCTGAACTCTTCGGGATCCAGACGGACCAGGATGAAATCGGCGGGGCGAAAATCGATCGGGAAGGAACCTTCGGTCAGCGCGTTAACTGAACCGTCGTCGCCGATGCGCAGCAGGTGCGCGTTGCTGGGACGCCATAACCTGCCGTCCCAGGTCGCGCTCTCGGCCTTGTGCACGTCAACCAGGTTGTGGTCGGGGCCGAGGTGAAAAAAGGTGATGCCGTAAAGGCGGGGCGGCTGGCGCCCGTCATAGCGGTCCACGCTCAGGAAGCCGTCGCGTGAGCGCAGCCACAGCCGGCGAAACGCGAAGACTCCTTTTTCCACCCCTTTCTTGATTTGCACCGTATAGATATGGCGGGCCTGGCGGGTCGTAATCGGCACCACGGTTTCGCTGAAACCGAAATCGAACAGGGAGATGAGTAGAGCGACCACCAGAACTGGCGCGGCCATTTCCAAGCGACTAATGCCAAGTCCCTGGAACGCGAGCACCTCACCGCTACGATTAAGCAGCGCAAAGGCCAGCAGCACGCCGACCAGGCAGGCGATAGGCAGCAGCTGGGAAACGATGAGCGGCAGCTTGAGCAGAAAATACTCGAGGCCGACCCAGTTCAAGCCCTCGTACTGAACCAGCTCGTCGAAACGATCGAAGAAGTCGCCCAGCACGTACACCGCGGAGAAGGCGCCCAGCGAGAAGACGAAGGGCTCCATGAAACGCATCACCAGAAAGCGATCCATGGTAGGAGAAAGGCGCGAGCGTCCGTTCATGCGGCCTCGCGCTGTGTGCCGATGCGTTCCACGAAGTCCCAGATGGCGTCGCCCGGACCGCGGCTTTGGTCGGCGCGATCGGTAGCGCTGCGATGAAACAGCCACAGCGCCAGCGCGGCGAAGACCAAGTCCGGAATGCTCATGGCGACGAATGCGTCGATGCGGCCGGCTTCGGCCAGCGCCTCGCCGGCTTTCATCAGCACGTAGTACAGAAAGAAAAAAGCCAGGCAGATTCCGAAGCGCTCCGATTGGCCGCCGCGGGCCGGTTTCAAACCCAGCGTAACGCCCAGCAGGGCGAAGAGCAGCGTCGCGACCGGCACCGTGAATTTCTGCGCCAGCTCGGTTTCCGCTTCGTAGTCGGGGCGGCCCAACGCGCGCTTTTGCGCGATGACGCCGCGCAGTTCGCCCAGGCTCATCTCCTGGGGATCGTGATGGATCACGCCCAAGGCCTCGCCCGGATGAATGGTCAGATCGTAGGTACCGAAGCGCGAGATGTGGGTGCTGATTCCGTCGGAGTCGGTGCCGAACACCGAGCCGTCAGTCAGGCGAATAGTGATCGTTTCGTTCTTTTCGTCGGGAACGACGAGTCCCTTGCGCGCAACGATCGTCGACTGTTCGCGGACATTGCGTTCGTCGGAAATCAAGATCCCGGACAATCGGGTATCCGGCGGCCTGATCTTGTCCACGTACACGACCAGACCCGAGAAGCTGCGATTGAATACCTTTTCCTTGAGTCCCGCGGTCGCGCGCGAGCGCACCAGATGGTAGAGCTGGGCGCGCAGATTGGAGTTGGCCCACGGCCGCACCTCAAATGCCATCCAGCTCGCCACCGCGTAGGTCATCAACGCCAGCACCATAACCGGCGCGGCCAGGCGGTAGAGGCTGATCCCGCAGGCGCGCGCCGCCACCAGCTCATGGTCGCCCGACATCCGCCCGAAGCCCAGCAATGTGCCGAGCAGAATCGCCATCGGCAGGGTCAGCTCCAAAAAGCCGGGAACGATATAGCCGAGCAGTTGCAGGATCTCCAGCGGCGTAACACCGTGGTTGACCATCATCTCGATAAGCTTGAGCAGCCGCCCCACCACCAGGGCGAACGTCAGCACCAGCAGACCCATGAATAGCGGGCTCAGCACTTCCGTGAAGACGTACGAATCCAGAGTCTTGAAACGGTACACTTAACTTTGACCGTATACTTAACTTTGACCGTATAATGCGCGGGCTACTATTAAAGGTTTGTCGTACGGGGCTAATCAAATCAAGTGTGCGCCCCGCTCATGTGCACCGGGAGCCGTGCTATGCTGCCGCGCGCGCGATTCGTGGAGATGGAGATCAAACTATGAAAGCGCAAGGGGGCAGGGGCGAGGAAAGGCGGCCGCGCCCGGGACCGCGGCATGAGAGGCAAACCGAGCGCCATCAGATCGTGTTTGGGGTCGAGCCGGTGCGCGAGATGCTGGCGGCGAGCCCCGACGCCGTACAGGCGTTGTACATCAGGGGACGCGACCAGGCGCGCTTCGCCAGCGAAATCGCGCGCGTGCGCGGCGCAGGAGGACGAGTGGTGGCGGTCGAGGAGGGCGAGCTGGTGCGGATGGCCGGGTCGGAAGCGCGCCATCAAGGGATGGTCGCCCAGGTGCGCGCCTACCAGTACGCAGATTTGGAGGAATTGCTGGCGGAGCATCCCGACCCGCTGGTGGTGGTGGACGGCGTAACCGACCCGCGCAACCTGGGGGCGATTTTGCGCGCGGCAGAATGCGCCGGGCTGCCGGGCCTGATCCTGGCACGCGACCGCACCGCCGACATCACCCCGGCGGCGATCAAAACCTCAGCCGGTGCCTGGGTTCATCTGCGCGTCGCACAATGCGGCAACGTCGCGCAATTACTGGAACGTCTTAAGAGGATGGATTACTGGGTGGCGGCGCTTGCTCCAGAGGGAAAGGTTGGGCTTTATGACCTCGACGTAAGCCGCCATCTAGCAATCGTGGTCGGCGCGGAGGGCGAAGGCTTGCGGCGGCTGGTTAAAGAAAAGGCGGATTTCCTGGTCAGCATCCCGATGGCGGGTAGGGTTTCGTCCCTAAACGTGGCGGTGGCGACTGGAATCGTGCTGTTTGAGATCGAACGCCATCGCCACGCCATTCAGTCTCGCAGCCCGTCAGATTGATTGCTCCCGCCATAGGCTAAAAATTGCTAAGCTGTAACGCTGTTTTGTCCGAATTTCTTGACAGATCCGTGCCTGGGGCATAGAAATGTCGATTTAGCCCTTGGCCGATGTAGCTCAACGGTAGAGCAACTGACTTGTAATCAGTAGGTTGCCAGTTCAACTCTGGCCATCGGCTTGGCCTAGAGAAGGCTATCGTTGACTAAACGGAGAGGTTCCCGAGTGGCCAAAGGGAGCAGACTGTAAATCTGCCGGCTGATGCCTTCGGAGGTTCGAATCCTCCCCTCTCCACCACTTTTAGAAGGTTGGGATATTGGAGAGCGGGAATAGCTCAGTTGGTAGAGCGCGAGCCTTCCAAGCTCGGGGTCGCGGGTTCGAGTCCCGTTTCCCGCTCCAGAAACTCGGGTTTTGTAAAGGTGGGTTCAAAGTTGTGCCCACGTAGCTCAGTCGGTAGAGCACTTCCTTGGTAAGGAAGAGGTCACGGGTCCGATTCCCGTCGTGGGCTTGGAAATTGACGATTAGGTAAGCTAGCGCAGGTTCGTTATGAGAGATTTAATCGGTTTATCATGTGAGGGGTGCAAACGGCGCAACTATACCACCACCAAGAATAAGAAGCGCCAGCCGGACAAGATCGGAATGAAGAAATTCTGTCCATTTTGCCGATCGCACACGGTCCACAAGGAAAGCAAGGTCTGAAGCGCAGCGCAAACTCTCCCGGGGGCGCGCAATTTAGGTGAGAAAGGGTCAGTAGCTCTAATTGGATAGAGCATCGGACTCCAAATCCGAGGGTTGCAGGTTCGAATCCTGCCTGGCCCGCCAAACTGTCGGGACTGTTGGAATGTCGGTCGCCAATGGATAAGATAAAAGATTATTTTAACCAGGGCATCAGTTTCCTCAAAGAATCGTGGACCGAGCTGTCCAAGGTTCATTTCTCCTCGCCCAAGGACACCCTGCGGGCGACCGTGGTGGTGGTGGTTGTCACGCTGCTGATGGCGACTTGGCTGGGCGTGATCGATTTCTTCGCGACGCGCATCGTCAGGCAGTTGCTAAGTTAGGGCTTGAAAGTAACGTTGGAGCCGCAAATTTTCTTAAGCCAGGTACCGCAGTGAGCCAAGCGACTGACATCGAGAACCGGCCGACGGAGCGCCAGGGGGCAATGGCCAAGAAATGGTATGTGGTCCATACCTACTCCGGCTACGAACACAAGGCCAAAGCCGCGCTTGAAGAGCGCATCCGCGCCCTCAAGATGGAAGAAAAGTTCGGACGCGACGCGCAGGGCAATTTCGAAATACTTGTGCCGGTGGAGAAGGTCACCGAACTGGGCAAAGGGGGCCAGCGCAAGATCTCCAGCCGCAAATTCTTCCCCGGCTACATCTTTGTAAACATGGAGCTTACCGACGACACCTGGCACCTGATCAGGAATACCCCCAAGATTACGGGCTTTGTCGGTCATTCGACGGCGCCTCCCGAGGTCCCGGAATCGGAAGTGCGGGACATGCGCGAGCAGATGCAGGAGGGGGCGCTCAAACCCAAGCCCAAGGTCTTGTTCGAGGTGGGCGAATCGGTCAAGGTGGTCGACGGCCCGTTCCAGGATTTTAACGGCACGGTCGAAGAGGTACGGCCCGAAAAGGGCAAGGTGCGGGTCCTGATCTCGATCTTTGGCCGTGCGACGCCGGTAGAGTTGGACTTTATTCAGGTCGAAAAGGCTTGAACGCGGCGGCTCCCTGATGGGAGCTGCCTTTTGTTTTATGCGCGCCGGCCGTTGTGGGCCGCGCGCGGGGTCTTAGAATCAGTGGCAAAAAAAGTTGTCGGACAGGTGAAATTGCAGATCCTGGCGGGGCAGGCAAATCCCTCGCCGCCGGTGGGGCCGGCGCTGGGTCAGCGCGGCGTTAATATCATGGAGTTCTGCAAGGCGTTCAACGCGCAGACCCAGAACATGCAGGGGCTCACGATCCCGGTGATCGTCACGGTGTTCGCGGATCGCTCCTTCACCTTTATTACCAAGAGCCCGCCGGCTTCGGTGCTGTTGGCCAAGGCCGCCGGCGTGGCCAAGGGGTCGGCCGCACCCAACAAGAACAAGGTCGGCAAAGTCACTCGCGCCCAGGTCGAGGAAATCGCCAAGACCAAGGTCAAGGATCTCAACGCCAAAGACTTGGAGGGGGCGATTCGAACGGTTGAAGGCACCGCCCGCTCGATGGGTATCGACGTAGTCAGTTAGGGCTGTAGTCAGCCAGGGAAGATCATGGCAGGAAAAAAATACCGCGAGGCTTCCAAGAAGATCGATCCGGCCAAAAAGTATCCGCTCGAAGAAGCGCTGGGAACCGTGGTTGAAAACAAGGTGGCCAAGTTCGACGAGACGGTGGAATTAGCGGTGCGGCTCAACGTTGACCCGCGCCAGGCCGACCAGAACGTCCGCGGTACCGTGGTGCTGCCCAACGGAACCGGGCGCGCGGTGCGCGTGCTGGTCCTCACCAAGGGCGAAAAGGAGCGCGAGGCGCGCGAAGCCGGCGCCGATTACGTTGGCGGCGACGACGTCATCAAGCGCATCCAGGAAGAGGGATGGCTGGAGTTCGAAAGCGTGATCGCCACTCCCGACATCATGGGCTCAGTGGGTCGAATCGGTAAGATCCTGGGGCCGCGCGGCCTGATGCCCAATCCCAAGCTCGGCACGGTCACCTTCGACGTGGCCAAGGCCGTCGGCGAGGTCAAAGCCGGCAAGGTGGATTACCGGGTCGACAAGGGCGGGGTCGTGCATACGCCGATCGGCAAGGTCAGCTTCGGCGTGCCCAAGCTGACCGAGAACGCGCGCGCTATCCTGGCCGCACTGGTACGAGCCAAACCGGCCAGCGCCAAGGGTAACTACATCCAGAGCGTCGCTCTGGCTTCAACGATGGGTCCCGGGGTACGGGTTGACACGACAGAAGCCCGGACCGCGTCGGCTGCCTGAGCTGTTTGGAACTTTCACATGAAAAAAGCCGAGAAAACCGACCTGGTGTCTGACCTGTCGCAGCGTTTCGGCCGCGCCAGCATGGCGCTGGTGTCGGAATACAAAGGTATGACGGCGGCGGAATCCACAGAGCTGCGCAATCGTCTGCGCGCCGTGCGCGGCGAGATGCGGGTGGCCAAGAACACCTTGGTGCGCCGCGCGATCCGCGACACCAAGTTCGAGGTGCTCGACGGCCAGTTGGGCGGACCGGTCGGACTGATCTTATCCTTTGAAGACCCGATCGCGGTCGCCAAAGCCGTCACTGCCTACAAAGAAGCCGGCGACCGGTTCAAACTGCGCGGCGGTGTTCTGGAAGGCAAGCCGCTGACGCGCGAGGAAATCGTCGAACTGGCCAACATGCCGCCCAAAGAGGTGGTGATGGCCCAGTTGCTGGGTCTGCTTCAGGCGCCCGCCAGCGCGCTGGTGCGACTGCTTAATGAACCGGGCTCAGCCCTGGCCCGGATAGCGGACGCGATTGGCAAGAAGAACGGAGGCTCGGCAGAGAAATCCGCCGCGGTCGAGCCGGCGGCTCCGGCCGAGCCCTCGGCGGCAACCGAACCGCCCGCAGCGGGCGAGTCGCCCGGTACAGCCGATTCATAAGCTCTGGATGCACCATAGCCCTGGGGCGCACGCGCCAGGCATGATTTTGAACCCTCGTGGGGCGGCGTGACGCGGCCCCCAGGCAGGTATAAGGAGACGATAGCAATGTCAGAAGTACAGCTCAGCCGCGATCAGGTAAAGGACTACCTGAAGAACATGTCGCTGATGGAAGCGGCTGCCCTGGTCAAGGAATTGGAGTCGGAACTGGGCGTGTCGGCGGCGGCGCCCGTGGCGGTCGCGGCGGCCGGAGCGGCGGCGGGTGCGGCACCCGCGGCGGCGGTCGAGCAGGACGAGTTTACCGTGATGCTGACCGGGTCGGGCGACAAGAAAATCCAGGTCATCAAGGTCGTGCGCGAACTGACCGGATTGGGCCTCAAGGAGGCCAAGGATCTGGTCGACGGCGCGCCCAAGCCGGTGAAGGAAGGGGTGAGCAAGGCCGAGGCTGAAGACGTCAAAAAGAAGATTGAGGAGGCAGGAGGCAGCGTCGAACTAAAATAGGGACCCCTCTTTTTTGCTGCGGCGATTCGGTACACAATGTATGCAGGGGCAGTGAGCGCGGCGTTCCTGCCCCGATCATACCTTGCCGCGGTACTTGATTCGGATTTACCAACCTTGCGCACCGGTTAAGGTGCGCCAAGAACTCGACCTTCACCCGGCGCTGGCGCCAGCGGGCGGGCTGGAGCGTCGGGCGGAGTAACAATGGCTCAGCAGTCGCAGGTTACAACCAACCTTCGTCTTCGCCGCTCTTTCGGCAAAATCAAGAAAATCATCGACATTCCCAACCTGATCGAGATTCAGAAGCGCTCTTACGACGAATTTCTCCAGGCTGATGGGAGCGCCGACGAACGCAGCGACGCGGGTTTGCAGGGAGTCTTCAAGTCGGTCTTCCCGATCAAGGACTTCAACGAGAATGCGTCGCTGGAGTTCGTCAGCTACGAGTTGGGCACGCCCAAGTACGACGTCGATGAATGCCATCAGCGTGGAATGACCTTCGCCGCCCCGATCAAGGTCAAGATCCAGCTCGTCATCTGGGACACCGAAGGCGGCCATCGCTCGATCAAAAACGTCAAGGAGCAGGAGGTTTACTTCGGCGAAATTCCATTGATGACGCCCAACGGGACCTTCATGATCAACGGCACCGAGCGCGTCATCGTCTCGCAGCTCCATCGCTCGCCGGGTGTTTTCTTCGAGCACGACAAGGGTAAGACGCATTCCACCGGCAAGTTGCTTTACTCCGCCCGCATAATTCCCTATCGCGGGAGCTGGATCGATTTCGAGTTCGATCCGCGCGACGTGCTCTACGTGCGTATCGATCGGCGGCGCAAGTTCCCGGCCACGGTGCTGCTGCGCGCCTTGGGCATGACCACCGAGGACCTGCTCAACTACTACTACAAGAAGGACGTCCTCATCCTGGACGGGAAGCAGCTGGCCAAGCAGTTCAAGCCCGATCAGCTGCTGGGTTCGCGGGTCAGCCGCGACGTCAAGGATCCGAAGTCGGGCGAGACGCTGGCGCGCGAGGGGCGCAAGTTCAACCGCGCCGTGGTGCGTCAGCTGGAGCAGGCGCGGATCGAAGAGGTGCCGATTGCAATCGACGAGATGCGCGGGCGCATCTCCGCGCACGACGTGGCCGATCCCGCAACGGGCGAGATCCTGCTGCACATCAACGAGGAACTGACCGACGAGAAAGTGGAACTGCTGCGCACCAAGGGCATCAAGCGCATCGAGCTGCTCTACACCGAGGATCAACCCGGCGGTGGACCGCTGCGGCTGACCCTGCTGCAGGACAAGCTGGACGGCCCCGACGAAGCAATCATCGAGATCTACAAGCGGCTGCGCCCCGGCGATCCGCCGACGATGGAAACCGCGACCGCTTTCTTCAACAACCTGTTCTTCAATCCCGAGCGCTACGATCTGTCGCGCGTGGGCCGGCTCAAGCTCAATCACAAGCTCAGGATCAACGTGCCGCTGGAGCAGGGAACTCTGCGCCGCGAGGACATCCTGGAAGTGGTGCGCTACCTGGTCGAGCTCAAGAACGGCAACGGGCAGGTTGACGACATCGACCATCTGGGTAACCGGCGCGTGCGCGCGGTCGGCGAGCTGGTGGAGAACCAGTTCCGGATCGGACTGGTGCGCATGGAGCGGGCGATCAAGGAGCGGATGAGCCTGCAGGATATCGAGACGCTGATGCCGCAGGAGCTGATCAACTACAAACCGGCGGCCGCGGTGATCAAGGAGTTCTTTGGCTCCTCGCAGCTCTCCCAGTTCATGGATCAGACCAATCCGCTCTCCGAGATCGCGCATAAGCGCCGGCTCTCCGCGCTGGGTCCGGGCGGACTTACGCGCGAGCGCGCCGGCTTCGAGGTGCGCGACGTGCATCCAACCCATTACGGGCGGGTGTGCCCGATCGAGACGCCGGAAGGCCCCAATATCGGCCTTATCGCCGCGCTGTCCACTTACGCGCGGGTCAACGAGTTCGGCTTCATCGAAACTCCTTACCGCGTAGTTGAAAGCGGGCGGGTGACGGATCGCATCGTGTACCTCTCCGCGCTGGATGAGGAAGACAAGGTAATCGCGCAGGCCAACGCCGCGCTCGACAACCATGGCCGCTTTTCCAGCGAGCTGGTGTCGGCCCGGATCGGGGGCGAGTTCACGGTGGTGCGGCCCGACGAGGTCCAGTACATGGACGTATCGCCCAACCAGTTGGTGTCGGTGGCGGCCTCGCTGATCCCGTTTTTGGAAAACGACGACGCCAACCGCGCGCTGATGGGATCCAACATGCAGCGCCAGGCGGTGCCGCTGCTCAAGACCGACGCGCCGCTGGTCGGCACCGGTCTGGAAAAGACCGTGGGGCGCGATTCGGGCGTCACGGTCTTGGCCAAGCGTGACGGCACCGTGGAGAGCGTGGACGCCGAGCGTATTGTCGTGCGCGCCGACCGCCAGAGCCGCGACCCGCGCGATGCCGGCGTTGACATCTACAATCTGATCAAGTACCAGCGCTCCAACCAGAATACCTGCATCAACCAGCGTCCGGTGGTGATCAAGGGCGAGCGCGTGCACTCGGGCGACGTGATCGCCGACGGTCCCTCGACCGACTCCGGCGAGCTGGCGCTGGGACGCAATGTGCTGGTCGCCTTCATGCCGTGGGGCGGGTACAATTTCGAGGACTCGATCCTGATCTCCGAGCGCGTGGTCAAGGAGGACCTGTTCACCTCGGTGCATATCGAGGAGTTCGAATGCATCGCGCGCGACACCAAGCTGGGCGCCGAGGAGATCACTCGCGATATCCCCAACGTCGGCGAAGAGGCGCTGCGCAACCTCGACACCAGCGGCATCATCCGCATCGGCGCCGAGGTGCGCCCCGGCGATATCCTGGTGGGTAAGATCACGCCCAAGGGCGAGACTCAGCTAAGCCCGGAGGAAAAGCTGCTGCGCGCGATTTTCGGCGAGAAGGCGGGCGAGGTGCGCGACACCAGCCTGCGCGTGCCGCCGGGCGTGGAAGGCACGGTTATCAATGCGCGCGTGTTCTCGCGCCGCGGGGTGAGCAAGGACGATCGCACGCAGGAGATCGAACAGACCGAGGTCGAGCGGCTCAAGCAGGACGAGGCCGAGGAGGTGCGCATCATCCGCCAGCAGACCGCGCGCAAGCTAAAGCGTGCGCTGGCCGGCAAGGAGTTGGCCGGTGTGGTGCGGGCCGAGGATCGCCACGTCGTGCTGCCCAAGGGGCATGTGCTGAGCGCCGAGGATATCGACCAGTTGCCTACGCCGCTGTGGAGCATGATCAAGGTCGAAAACGAGGCCGCCGCGCACGAAACCGAGCAGGCGCTCGAGGCGATGGATGAGAACGTCAAGGCGGTCAGCACGCACTACGGCAGCAAAATGGACCGGCTCAAGGCCGGAGACGAGTTGCCCGCCGGCGTGATTAAGATGATCAAGGTTTTCGTGGCCATCAAGCGGCGCCTTCAGGTCGGCGACAAGATGGCCGGACGGCACGGCAACAAGGGCGTGCTGTCGCGCATCCTGCCCGAGGAGGATATGCCGTATCTGGCCGACGGAACGCCGGTGGATATCGTGCTCAATCCGCTGGGCGTGCCCTCGCGCATGAACGTCGGCCAGATCCTGGAGACCCATCTGGGATGGGCGGCGCGCGAGCTGGGCGCCCTGATGGAGCGCGACCTGCGCAATTCGGTGTCGCCCGCGCAGCTGCGCAAGCGCCTGTCCGAGATCTACACGGGCAAGGACAACCAGGAATTCGTCGAGTCGCTGTCCGACGGCGACTTGCTCAAGCTGGCGGCCAAATGCGTAACCGGCATCCATCTCTCCTCGCCGGTGTTCGACGGCGCGCGCGAGGAGGAGATCTTCCAGATGCTCAAGCGCGCCAACCTGCCCGACTCCGGACAGTGCACGCTGCATGACGGACGCAACGGGCTGCCGTTTGAGCAGTCGGTCACGGTCGGCGTGATGTACATGATGAAGCTGCATCACCTGGTGGAGGACAAGATTCACGCCCGTTCCACCGGCCCCTACAGCCTGGTCACCCAGCAGCCGCTGGGCGGCAAGGCGCAGTTCGGCGGCCAGCGGCTGGGCGAGATGGAAGTTTGGGCGCTGGAGGCATACGGCGCGGCCTACGCGTTGCAGGAAATGCTCACGGTCAAGAGCGACGACGTAGCCGGGCGGACGCGGATGTACGAGGCAATCGTAAAGGGCGAGAACACGCTGGAACCGGGCCTGCCCGAGTCGTTCAACGTCATGGTCAAGGAGCTGCAATCGCTCTGCCTCAACGTTGATCTGCTCGAAGAGGCGGGAAGGGTTTAAGGCGCGCGGCGCCCGGGAGTCAAGCTATGGAAGATATTTTTGGAGTTTTCGAAAAACCGAAGAATCCGCTTTCGTTCAATTCGATCCGCATCTCGATCGCGTCGCCGGAAATGATCCGCTCCTGGTCTCACGGCGAGGTCAAGAAGCCCGAGACCATCAATTACCGGACCTTCAAGCCGGAACGCGACGGGCTGTTTTGCGCCAAGATTTTCGGTCCGACCAAGGACTACGAATGCAACTGCGGCAAGTACAAGCGCATGCGCCATCGCGGCGTGGTGTGTGAGAAGTGCGGCGTCGAGGTGATCCAGTCCAAGGTGCGGCGCGAGCGCATGGGTCATATCGATCTGGCGGCGCCGGTGGCCCACATCTGGTTTTTGCGCTCGCTGCCCTCGCGGATCGGCACGCTGCTCGACATGACGCTCAAGGAACTCGAAAAGGTGCTCTACTTCGAGTCCTACGTGGTGCTGGATGCGGGCGAAACGCCGCTGCAGGTGCGCGAACTGCTGACCGAGCGCAAGTACCGCGAGGCCCGCGAGCAGTATGCCGACGGGTTCAAGGCCGACATGGGCGCCGAGGCGATCCGCACGATGCTCTCAGAGCTGGACCTGGATAAGCTCGCCACCGACCTGCGCCTGGAGATGAAAAGCACGTCGTCGGAGGCGCGCCGCAAAAAGGTCGCCAAGCGGCTCAAGGTGGTCAACGCGTTCCGCGAATCGGGCAACAAGCCGGAGTGGATGATTCTGACTATCCTGCCGGTGATTCCGCCCGACCTGCGCCCGCTGGTGCCGCTTGACGGCGGCCGCTTCGCAACCTCGGATCTGAACGACCTCTACCGGCGGGTAATCAACCGTAACAATCGGTTAAAGCGCCTGATCGAGCTCAACGCGCCCGACATCATCATCCGCAACGAGAAGCGGATGCTGCAGGAGGCGGTTGACGCGCTGTTCGACAACGGCCGGCGCGGGCGCGCGATCACCGGGCCGTCCAAGCGGCCGCTGAAGTCGCTGTCCGACATGCTCAAGGGCAAGTCGGGGCGCTTCCGTCAAAACCTGCTCGGCAAGCGCGTGGATTACTCGGGCCGCTCCGTGATCGTGGTCGGACCCGAGCTCCGGCTGCATCAGTGCGGCCTGCCCAAGAAGATGGCGTTGGAGCTGTTCAAGCCCTTCATCTACAACAAGCTGGAGGAGAAGGGCTACGTCACGACCATCAAGAGCGCCAAGAAGATGGTCGAAAAAGAGGGCAAGGACGTCTGGGACATCCTGGATGAGGTGATCCGCGAGCATCCGGTGCTGCTGAACCGCGCCCCCACTTTGCATCGGCTGGGAATTCAGGCTTTTGAGCCCGTCCTAATCGAGGGCAAGGCTATCCAGCTCCATCCTCTGGTCTGCGTGGCCTACAACGCCGACTTCGACGGCGACCAGATGGCGGTGCATGTGCCGCTGTCGGTTGAGGCGCAGGTTGAGGCGCGCGTTCTGATGATGTCGACCAACAACATCCTGTCGCCCGCCAGCGGCAAGCCCATCATCGTGCCCACCCAGGACATGGTGCTGGGGCTTTACTACATGACGCGCGAGCGGCCGCTGGCCAAGGGCGAGAACAAGTCGTTCTCCAGCCCCGGAGAGGTGCGCATCGCCTACGACCACGGCGAGGTTGACCTCCATGCGCGTATCAAGGTGAGGATCCCGACCTTCAAGGTCGATGAATCGCTCAACCTGTCGGCGGATGAGGGCGACCAGCCGATGGCGGCGGGCAACGGTGCGGGTGACGGCAAGGTAGTGGTCGAGCGGCTGGATACCACGGTGGGACGGGTGCTGCTGTACGAGATCGTGCCGCCGGGGATCGGGTTTGCCGAAGTCAA
This sequence comes from Binataceae bacterium (SeqCode), assembly GCA_035262365.1. Classification (GTDB taxonomy): domain Bacteria; phylum Desulfobacterota; class Binatia; order Binatales; family Binataceae; genus JAJPJA01. Next base: position 3,674 of record DATFSZ010000127.1, on the reverse strand, counting down.
CAAGACGATGAAGAAAAAGGAGCTTGGCAATCTGATCGACCTGGCCTACCGCAAAGCGGGCAACAAGGCGACGGTCATCTTTGCCGACCGCCTGAAGGACATCGGATTTGAGTTCGCCACGCGCGCGGGAATTTCGATCGCGATCAAGGACATGACCATCCCGCCGCAAAAGGCCAGCCTGCTGGAAGACGCGCAAAAACAGGTCGCCGAAATCCAGAAGCAGTACAACAACGGGGTCATCACTGACGGCGAGCGCTACAACAAGGTGGTCGACATCTGGGCCGAGGTTCAGGACAGCATCGGCAGCGCCGTGCTGGGTGGACTCAAGACCGAAGTTTACGGCAAAAACAAAAAGGGCGAGGAGGTCAAGGGCGACTCCTTCAACCCGATCTTCATCATGGCCGACTCCGGGGCGCGCGGTTCAGAGCAGCAGATTCGCCAGCTTGCCGGATTGCGCGGTCTGATGGCGAAGCCCTCCGGCGAGATCATCGAAACGCCGATCACGGCCAACTTCCGCGAGGGGCTGACCGTGCTGCAGTACTTCATCTCCACGCACGGCGCGCGCAAGGGACTGGCCGACACGGCGCTCAAGACCGCCAACTCCGGCTACCTCACCCGTCGCCTAGTGGATGTGGCGCAGGACTCGATTATCACCGAGTACGATTGCGGCACGCTGGACGGAATCGAGATGACGCCGCTGGTGGAAGGCGGCGAGATCATCGAGGGGCTGGGCGACCGTGTGCTGGGACGCGTGGCGCTGGAGGACATCAAGGACCCCTTCACCAACGACGTGCTGGTGCGGGCCAACGAGACGATCGACGAGGACAAGGTCACGCTGATCGAGGATTCCGGTCTGGAGCACGTGAGCATCCGCTCGGTGCTGACCTGCCAGTCGCGCCAGGGCGTGTGCGTGCAGTGCTACGGACGCGACCTCGGCCGCGGACACCTGGTCAACCTCGGCGAGGCGATCGGGATCATCGCGGCGCAGTCGATCGGCGAGCCGGGAACCCAGCTCACGATGCGCACCTTCCATATCGGCGGCACCGCCAGCCGGCGCGCCGAACAGACCACGCTGGAGGCGCGCAACGAAGGCGTCATCCGGCTTCACGGCGTCAACACCGTGCGCAGCCGCGACAAGAACCTGGTGGTAATGTCGCGTCACGGCGAAATCGCGATTGCCGAGCCAGTGGGCGGCGCCGGCTCCGGCCGCGAGCGCGAACGCGAGCGCTATCCGCTGGTTTACGGCGCCAAGCTGCTCAAGGGCGAGGGCGAGCACGTTAAGTCGGGCACGCTGATCGCCGAGTGGGACCCCTACACGACCCCGATCATCACCGAGGTCGGCGGCGTCGTGAAATACGGCGATATCCTGGAGGGGCGTACCATGGAAGAGCGGGTCGACGAACGTACCGGCGCCCGCTCCAACGTTATCGTGGAGTTCAAGGAACTCGACGTGCGCCCGCGCATTTCGATCAAGGATCCGGGCGGCAAGACCGCCAAGCTGCCGGGCAGCGAATCCTTCGCGCGCTACTTCCTGCCGGTGGGCGCCTACATCAACGTGCCCGAAGGGACGGAGGTCTTTCCGGGCGACATCCTGGCCAAGATCCCGCGCGAGACCACCAAGACCAAGGACATCACCGGTGGTCTGCCACGAGTGGCGGAGTTGTTCGAGGCGCGCAAGCCCAAGGAATTCGCCGTCATTTCCGAAATCGACGGGCAGGTTTCCTTCGGCAAGGACACCAAGGGCAAGCGCAAGGTGGTGGTCACGCCCGAAGTCGGCGAGCCGCGCGAATACCTGATTCCCAAGGGCAAGCATATCGGGGTGCACGAGGGCGATATCATCAAGGCCGGCGAGCCGCTGATGGAAGGGTCGTCCAACCCGCACGATATTCTCACGATCTTGGGCGAAAAGGCGCTGGCGAAGTACCTGGTGGACGAAATCCAGGAGATTTACCGCCTGCAGGGCGTACGCATCAACGACAAGCATATCGAGGTTATCGTGCGCCAAATGCTGCGGCGGGTGCGGATCAAGGAGGTCGGCGACACCGATTTTCTGGTCGGCGACCAGGTCGAGAAGTGGCGCTTCGAGGAGGAAAACGCCCGAGTGCTGGACAAGGGCGGCGAACCGGCGATTGCCGAACCGCTGCTGCTGGGTATCACCAAAGCGTCGCTGTCCACTGAAAGCTTCATCTCCGCGGCGTCGTTCCAGGAGACCACCAAGGTGCTGACCGAAGCCGCGATCAACGGCAAGGTCGACCGCCTTGTCGGGTTGAAGGAAAACGTCATCATGGGGCGGCTAATCCCGGCCGGGACCGGAATGCCGGCGTATGGAAGGGTGACAATCAAAGTCGAAGGCGGGGTGGCTGAGGAAGAGATGGAAAAAGAGCCCCTGGAGGCGGAGTTGGTAGAGGGGCATTGACAGAAGTCTATATAATCCTTAGATAGTATGAGTTACGCCCAAGGGCGCCAGTCGCCCTTGGGCGGTCCGTTTGGCCTCCGCCCAACCGGTTGGAGGCCGTGTTTTAGTGGAGTATAATCTTGGCCCGCGCAGGGTCATTTTTTTCCTGAACCGTTTCGGAGCAACGAGCTGCCATCGGGCGCGAAAAAGTGAGCGTTTAAGGTGCCGACCATCAATCAGCTAATCCGCGGAGCGCGGGTCAAGAAGCGCTACAAGACCAGCGCGCCGGCGCTCCAGGGCTCGCCGCAGAAGCGGGGCGTTTGCACGCGGGTGTACACGTCGACGCCCAAGAAGCCCAATTCGGCGCTGCGCAAGGTCGCGCGGGTGCGGCTCTCCAATGGGTACGAAGTCACCACCTACATCCCCGGGGTCGGTCATAACCTCCAGGAGCATTCGGTGGTGCTGATACGCGGCGGCCGGGTAAAGGACCTGCCGGGCGTGCGCTATCACGTGGTGCGCGGCACCCTGGATTCGATCGGCGTGCAGGAACGCCGCCAGGGCCGCTCCAAGTACGGGTCCAAGAAGCCCAAGTAAGCAGTCATGCCACGCAAAGGACAAGTAAAGCTCCGGGAGACCTCGCCGGATCCAAAGTTCCACGACCGCACCGTTGCCAAGTTCATCAACACGGTGATGGAGCGGGGCAAGAAGTCAACGGCGGAACAGATCTTTTACGGAGCGTTGAATATCGTCGCCAACCGCACCAAGGAAGAGGGGTTGGCGGTCTTCAAGCACGCCTTGGAAAACGTTCGTCCCGCCGTGGAGGTGCGTTCGCGCCGCGTGGGCGGCGCCAACTACCAGGTGCCGGTCGAAGTCCGGCCAGTACGCCGCACCTCGCTGGCGATGCGATGGCTGGTGCAGGCGGCGCGGGGACGTGGGGAGAAGTCGATGGAGGAGCGGCTGGCCGCGGAGATTGTCGAAGCGCACGGCAATCGGGGCGGCGCGGTCAAGAAGCGCGAAGATACCCATCGTATGGCCGAGGCCAACAAGGCTTTTGCGCATTATCGCTGGTAAGCATTTTTCCAGAGTTATTTTGAATGGCTCGTGAAACACCCATAGAACGAGTGCGCAATATCGGTATCATGGCGCACATTGACGCCGGCAAGACCACCACGACCGAGCGCGTGCTGTACTACACCGGCATCAGCTACCGCATGGGCGAGGTGCATGAAGGCACCGCGACCATGGACTGGATGGTCCAGGAGCAGGAGCGCGGCATCAC
>DATFSZ010000126.1:0-2717 GCA_035262365.1 Binataceae bacterium (SeqCode) | reverse complement strand
TCGGTCATGATGGTCGCCGGATTGGAATTGACCAGGACGACCCGATAGCCCTCCTCCTTCAGCGCCTTGACCGCCTGCGTCCCCGAATAGTCGAACTCGCAGGCCTGGCCGATCACGATGGGGCCGGCGCCGATGATCAGGATGGTCGAGATATCGGTTCGTTTGGGCATCTAGCCTCACGGGCTGGGAATAGGCACAAAAAAAGGGCGCGCACACCGCGCGTCCCCTTACAGCAAAGAGCGCGTGGTCGCCGCGCGCGGCTGGTCTTTAGACCAGTTTCCGCAGCCGCGAAAGGGTCTTGCGCCGCTCTCAACCGGGATTTTGGGGTGGCTGGCGGTTCTTAACCTGACTGCTCCGCGCTCAACTGCCAACCAGGGCGCGGCGGGCGACAAAGGTCATCCGCCAGGGATTATGGCCGATATTGCGGCGTGCACGCGAGGCGGAAAACCCGGCGCCGGCGAGTTTAGCGATCATTTCGGCTTCGCCATAGCGCTGTAGCCCGATGCGCGAGCGCAATTGACGATAGTCCGACAGCGCGGTCGAGATCACTCCGGTCAAGGCGTCCTTCAAGAAGCCGTGCTTGGCCGCAAAGCGCAATAGCGCGTAGACGTCCGTGGGCAGGCCAACGTCGGGGCGGAGTATGTCCCCAAGCACGAGGCGTCCCGATGGCTTGAGCAGCTTGCGGATGACGGCCAGCGCGGAATCCAGCTCTGCCGGCGTCATGTATTGGGCGACTGAGTTCATCACCGCCAGATCGACGGATTTTTCCGGCATCTTCCGCAGATCGTCCAGCGAGCGCACCCTGATCTTGGTGTTCGGCGCAAAGCGCGCGATCAGCCGCCCGCGCACACCCGGCGCGGGCTCGGCCAGGATCAACTGCCCGCAAGCCTCCGCCACCTTCGAAGCGGATAGGGCTTCCCCGCAGGCATAGTCCAGAACGACCTGATCGGGCGAGGTGACGTAGCCAATGATGTCGCGCGCGACGAGCTCAAAATGCAGGTCGCGATGCCGCTTGCTCGCATAAATCGTATGCGTCGAATCGTAATAATCGATCCAGTCATCCATGGCGTTTCAGGGAGTTCGACAAGGTGGGTTCCCGTCACGGAACCCGCACCGGCATGGTGCGTTAACGGCTTTGCCAACGACTGTCCACCGTCGGTTCCTAACAAGAAGGTGCAACGTGAGCAAAACCAGGCCCGAAAAGATATCGTCCGACCTCGACACCCCGACCGACCTGCCGAAGGAAGCGGTCGGGAAGATCTCCGCAGCCCTCAACATCCTGCTCGCGGACGCCTTCGCGCTTTACCTGAAGACGAAGAACTTCCACTGGCATGTCAGCGGCCGGCACTTCCACGACTATCACCTCATGCTGGACGAGCAATCGGATGCGATTTTCGCGACCACCGACCAGCTCGCCGAGCGTGTCCGCAAGCTGGGCGGCATGACGTTGCACTCGATCGGCCAGGTCTCAAAGCTGCAGACTATCAAGGACAATAACGAGGACTACGTGCCGCCGCGCGAGATGCTGCGCGAATTGATGGAAGACAACAAGCACATCGCGGGCGCAATGCGCAAGGTGCATGAGCTGTGCGACGAGCACGGGGATTCCGGCACGGCCGGCCTGTTGGAGACCTTTATCGACGAGACCGAGCGGCGGACCTGGTTCCTGTTCGAGGCAAGCCGCCAGGAAGGCAGCAACGCGGCGTAGGTCCGTGCCGGCCTCATTGCGGACGGCGCGGGCAATCGAGCGCCGTCGGCGGCGTCGCTTGCCTGTGCAATGATGGAACTGGCTACGCTCCTCCCCACAGCCGCGCCAGCGGCCCGTCTTTCCCCATCACCGGATCGGCGTTCGGCAGCTTCACCTGCGGAATCGTCTTTAGCGCCCGGGCGCGATTGTCCGGCGTCGGCCGCGTGATCTCCACTGTCTGTCCGGGCGGATAGGCGCCAATCACCGACAAGTCGCGGCTGGCGGAGAGGCAGTGATGGCCGGTGCCCGCCGGCAGGATCGCGACATCGCCGGCAGATATCTCGATCTCCCTGCCGCGGTCGCCGCCAAAGCGCACCCGCGCCTGTCCTTTCGCAACGCCGAGCGCCTCGTGCGCCGTGGAATGATAGTGCGGGTAATCGTAGATGCCGTTGCGCCACATGCCGCCCCAGCCATTGGCGGTGAACAGTTGTTCGATTTCCCGCTCGGGATCGGCGCTGTCCACCTCGATCGCGCGCTTGTAGAGAAGAAGCGGCAGTGGATTGTTGGGAACGAGCCCGTCGTCCTCGAACACGAAGGTGAGCGGCTCGATCTTGTCTTTGACGCCCGGCATGGTTTGGCTCCAGACAGAAAGCGATGCGTGCAGATTCAACCGGTGCTACCGGCTTGCGTTCCCCGCGCCCATCAGATCGATCAGTTCAGGTCACGAGAAAGCTGATCCTCTTGCTTTTGCGCCGCAAGAAAAATCTGTCCCTGGCGGCAGGTGCGGTCATTCCGATGGCAGCATTCTCGAAGCGTTTGGTGGGAATTCCTGAACAACCAAGCAGAGGCGATCACACCCGCTTCTTTTCCCGCATCAGATCGGCAAATCGCTTGAAGAGGTAATGCGAGTCGCGCGGCCCCGGAGAGGCTTCCGGGTGGTACTGCACGGAAAACACCGGCTTACCCTTGAGCGCGATGCCGCAGTTGGAGCCATCGAACAGCGAGACATGGGTTTGCTTCGCGCCCGGGG
>DATFSZ010000125.1:0-3750 GCA_035262365.1 Binataceae bacterium (SeqCode) | reverse complement strand
GGCAAGGACGGACGCATTCACACCGACTCCGAAACCAAGATCATCACATTGTTGCTTTATCTGAACCTTGTCTGGGACCAGCCCGAGGGTCGTTTGCGGCTGCTGCGCCGGTCCGATGACATTGAGGATTACGTCCGAGAGGTTGTGCCGCGCGCCGGGACCATGCTGGCGTTTCGCCGCAGCAGCCGCTCGTTCCATGGACATCGACCGCATGTCGGCGAACGCCGGGTGGTGCAACTGAATTGGGTGACCGAAGCAGCAGTTGTCCGGCGCGAGCTCAATCGCCACCTTTGGTCGGCGCGGTGGAAGGCGCTGAACCCGTTTGCCCACCGAACCTAGGCCCGGGGTTGGCGGCGGGCAGGACATCGATTAAATTACTGTCTTAAGTTTAGATCGCGGTAAACGCGGATCGAGAATAACGATAATGTTGCGAATGCTTCGTTCCGCGAGTATCGCCGCTATATTTATGGGCGCTGTGCCGGCGGTAGCCTCAGCGCAGACCCAGCTAGTCGACGAATTCAAATTTGGCGTTCTTGCCCATGACGTTGGACTTTTTAGCAAGCACGTCGAATCGGGTTCGGACATCAATTTCGAAATGCTGTTCACTCCGCCTGAAGCCTTCAGCATCATCGGGTCGCCGCGACCTCACCTCGGGGGGTCGCTCAACACCGCGGGCAATACCAACAACGGCTATTTCGGCCTGACTTGGGGCATCACCCTGATCCAGAACCTGTTCGGGTGGGGCGGCGGTCTGTTCGCCAATGCCAGTCTTGGGGGCGCTTTGCAGGATGGCTTCACAAACAGCGCTCCGCCGGACCGCAAGAAGCTCGGCTCGACGGCGCTGTTTCGGGGAAGCCTCGAACTCGGTTATCAGCTGACACCGAGCGTCAGCGTGTCGGGTTTCGTCGACCACATGTCGAACGCTGATCTGGCGCCCCACAATGCGGGGATCACCGACGCCGGTGCGCGGCTCGGCTTCAAGTTCTAGCGCCGACCTCAAACACACCCGAAGGACCCAGCCTGTCCCGCAACGCCATGCGGGAGAGGGAAGCTCAACATCGGTAAATCAAAGTTTTTCAATCGTCCGACGAGACAGAGAGTTTGCGCATTGCCCGGCAGCTCTCGCGCATTCCGATAGTGCGATTTGGTCAACTAAGCCCGCCTGGTCATCTTGATCGGTCGAGTCGTGGGGTCGATTTTGGACGGAACTCCTGTGCCTTAACGTGATCTGTGGCAGTTTCGCAACGCTGCGACGAAAACACCACGTAGCCGGCAAAGCTTTCTTGATCAGCATCGGCCCCTGCATATCATGGCGCGAGAGGCACGGGTGGCCTTTAACCGCCTGACTGCAACCTTTGATTTCTCGGGGGAGCAATGACCAGAAAACGGAACATCGGCAGGGCCGCGGCGGTTGGGGGTTTGACCGCGTCGATCGCGCTGCTGACAGGCCTACCGTCGGCGAGCGCGGATGAATTGGCCGATCTGCGCGCCAATCAGGAGCTGCTGCAGCGCCGCATCGACCAGCTCGCGCAGGCCGGCGTGCCGCGCGGCGGCGGTGTCCCCGGGGCTTACGGCACGGAGGCGATCCCCGGCCAGGCGATCATCGGCGGCAGCTTCCCGCGCTCTTTTCTGATCCCGGGCACCGACACCTCGATCCGCGTCGGCGGCCAGATCGACGAAACGCTCGATTACTGGATAGTGAACGGCACGAATGCGGTCAACGGCAACCAGACGACGACCGTTCAGACGAACGGTCAGCTGCAAACGATGGCTCTTAATCAGCATCTGCAGTTCATTCCTGGGTTGCAACCTACGATCGCGTCGCAGGCGGCATTTAACGGGCCAAATCCTGCAGGCAGTAACGCAGTGATTGGCCCGGGTGTCATGGTTAAACCCGGAGTAGTGGTGCCGGCAGGCTTTGGGGCGCTGGCAGCGAACATAACCAGGTCGCGCGGCAACGGCATTTTCTCGCAGAGCCCGCGCGAAAGCCGGCTCAACGTCGAAACGCGCACACCCACCGCTTGGGGCGAGTCGCGGACCTTCCTCGAGTTCGACTGGGCTGGTACCAACACTTTCAGTGGCCAAACCTTACTGCACGTCTCTGACAATCTACTGCCGCGGCTGAGATATGCCTATGCCACGCTGGGCGGGTTCCTGGCCGGTCAGGCGAACTCAAACTTCTCCGATCCCGACGCCAATAGCGAGACGCTCGATTTCGGCGGTCCGATCGGACAGGCCGGCGTCGTCCGCGTCCCGCAGGTGCGCTACACCTACGCGGGACCATGGGGAAGCGCGTGGTCGGCCTCACTGGAGACTCCCGACACGGATTTGGTCACCCCGGTCGGTCTGGTGGAACAGGATTCGAACTTTTCCGGAGCGGGCACTACGACCAACGTTCCGGCGCCGACCAACACGTTCGGCTATGTGAGCGGCCCTTATGGGATCGTGCCGGCGGGGACGGCGTTCGGCACTAACCCCGCGAGGAACGGCCCACCCGATGTGACCTTTGCCTCGTACTGGTCTCAGCCCTGGGGCCATGTCGACTTCCGGCTCGTCGGTCGTGACCTCCAGGTCAATGACGGGCGCTTCATCAACAAGAGCTATTTCGGCTATGGCGGCGGCATTTCGGGCGACGTCAAACCCGGCTGGTTCGACTGGAGCAAAGACGACTTCCAGTTTCAGTTCACGGCGGGCAACGGTATTGGCCGCTATCTGAACGACAGCTCCAATGGCGCACTGGCAACGAATTACCAGTCGACCCTGCTCAATGCGGCGACGGCCGGTAGTATCCTCGTCAGGCCGATATCGGCAATCGGCTTACAGTTTGGTTACCAGCATTGGTGGTCGCCCAATTTGCGTTCGAACGTTGCGTACGGCTATGCCAAATATGACGTCCCGTCACAGATTATCGGGGCCTCGCAGTCAGTCACACAGAACCAGCAGCTGCAGACGGTCCACGTCAATTTGATCTGGAGCCCAGTCGCGTTCGTTGATGCTGGCGTCGAATATACCTGGGGCCAGCGCTACACCGTCGCCAAAATCTACGCCAATGACCAGGTACTAATTGGCAAATTCCGCGTCAAATTCTAACCCGAGTGCCGATCCCATTGGAGAAGCGCCAATGATCGAGTTAATAGAGGGGCTTCCCGGAAATATCATCGGCATTGCCGTAAGGGGCCGCCTGACACAACAGGACTGTGCGGAAGTGTTGATCCCGGCAATGGCTAAATCGCTGAAGCGGCACGACAAGATCCGGCTCTATTACGAACTCAAATCCCGCTTTCCCGGAGCCGCTTGGGATGATCTCGATTTAGGATTGGAGCAAGCCTCGCGATGCGAGCGGGTTGCGATCGTGACCGATATCGGCTGGGTCAAGCTTACCGTCAAGGCGCTCCGTTTTTTGATCCCGAGTGAGATCCGGGTGTTTGCGACCATTCAGGCGGACGAAGGTCGCGCCTGGGTAAAAGCCCGGTCAGTAGCTCGCACGGGTACGGAGGCGGTCTTGCCCGTTCGACCGCGTCAAATCCGAACGGGTCGTATCAGACAATCGTCGGCTGCGGCTACCCGACCGATGCGGCAACCAGCTAAGCAATTACGGCATTCTAGCACTGAACGATGGATCTCTGCAGCTGCGGGTGACGGGTGACGTCGAATTCGCCCTTCGATTGCGCATCAGAACCTCAGTGCTGAACGCTTTAACAGGAACTGCGCGGTCAGGACGGGCTATTACTCAGCGAACACTCGGATCCG
>DATFSZ010000124.1:0-70748 GCA_035262365.1 Binataceae bacterium (SeqCode) | reverse complement strand
TCTACGGCCTGACCAAGGGGCAGTACTCGCCGACCTCGGAAGTCGGCAAGGTTACCAAGTCCACGCCAGCCGGATCGGTGGACTTCCCCTTCAATCCGATCACGGTGGCGCTTGGCACTCACGCCAGCTTTGTCGCCCGTTCCGTGGACGTCGAGCAGAAGCATCTGCAAGACATCATCAAGCGCGCCCACGCGCATCGTGGCGCTTCGTTCCTGGAAATTCTCCAGAACTGCAATATCTTCAATGACGGCGCCTTCAACGACGTCAGCGACAAGGCGATCAAGGCCGAGCATCAACTGGTGCTCGAGCACGGCAAGCCGCTGACCTTCGGCAAGAACCGCGACAAAGGCATCCGGATGAACGGGATGCGCCCGGAGGTGGTCAAGCTCGGTGAAGGCATCACAGAAAAGGATCTTGTGGTGCACGACGAGACCAACCTGTCGTTGGCCTTTATGCTCGGTCATTTCGAGCCGCCGATGCCCACTCCGGTCGGCGTCTTCTACGCGACGTCGCGTCCGACCTACGACGCCGCCATCAACGCGCAGTTGGAGCAGGCCAAGAAGACCCAAGGTCCCGGCGAGCTGCGCTCGCTGCTGCGCCGCGGCGATACCTGGAGCGTCAAGTAGCCGGCGCTCGACCTGAATCTAGTTAAAAGCAAAAGAGGATCGGGAGCATTCCCGATCCTCTTTTTTTAGTCGAGAGATGCCTTTAGCGCTTGGATTCCGGGCCGTCATGTGGCGTTTTCTGACGGTACATATCCTTGACGTAGTATTCCGACTGGTAGGTCGCCGCGCGGCCGCCCCATCCGTATTCGAACGCCCATCCCGAGGGATTGCGGAAGTAGAACGAATACATCTGGTCGTTGGAATGCTTGCCGGGACCGATGATGATCGGGATCTTGCGCTCGGAGACGATTTCGTAAGTCAAGCCGATATCGTCGAAGTTCTCGACCTCGATCATGATGTGGTTAAGGCGCGGCCCCGCGGCGCCGATTCCAAAGGCCACCGTGTGGTCCCGATCGTTGCAATGCATGAACACGGGTTCGACGATGTTCTTGCCCATCCTCATCTTGTATTCGACCCCGCCGCGCATCCCGAGCACGGTATAGAATCGGTACGCGGCGTTGATCTCCTCCTGGCGGATGATGCAGTGGCCCAGGCCGCCGGTCCCGGTCTTGAAACGCCCATGCATCGGGCGGCCCGGATGAAAGGGCTTGTTGAACTGGACTTCGGGGCCGTGAAAGATCTCGACCGGATTGCCGCCCGGGTCGGTCATCTTCATCACTTCCAACACGTTGCGCTCGGCGGCTTCTTCGTCCGACCCGACGCGGAACTCCACTCCGGCGTCGGCCAACTGACGCTGCATCTCACGGAATTCGTTGCCGCCAGCCACGCGGAACCCCAGGTAAAGCAGGTCGTCGCTGGGTCCGGCGTGCATGGCGATGCGATGGTGCCAGTAGTCCATGCGCAGATAGCAGCGGTCGCGCTCGCCATCGTCCGCCAGTTCCAGGCCTGTGATTTGCGTGGCGAACTCCTTCCATTCTTCCACGTTCTTTACTTCGATTCCGATATAGCCCAGCTCGGTTACCTGAACCATTTTCCCCTCCGGGTCCTGCCTGGCAGCCCGATCCTTCCACACCAATCAGACGGAGCGGATTGATCCTCCGTCCAGACGGAGCATCGAGCCTGTAATATACCCCGCCAGCGGGCTGGCCAAAAACGCGGCGGCCGCGCCAAACTCGGAAGGCTTGCCGAGCCGGCCAACCGGGATACTGCGGGCCGAGCGCCGCATGAACTCATCGGGCGAGATGCCCTCACGCTCCGAGGCGATACGCTGGAATTGCAGCACGCGGTCGGTTTCGAACGCTCCCGGCAGCATCGTGTTCACGGTGATTCCGTCGGCGGCGACTTCGCTGGCCAGCGTCTTGGCCCATCCGACCACCGCTCCGCGCAGCGTGTTGGAAATCGCGATGTTAGCGATGGGCTGGATCACGCTTTCCGAGGCGACGTTGATGATTCGCCCCCACTTGCGCTGGCGCATGTCAGGCAGCAGCAAATCCGTCAGCCGGATAAACGCCAGCACCATCGCGTGGAACTGCTCTTCCCAGGTCTGCGGTGCGATGCCGACAACGCGCGCGGGCGGCGGCCCGCCGCAATTGTTGACCAGAATGTCGATCGGCCCCAGTTGATCGCGCGCCGCCTTCGCGGCGCTCTCGACGGTCGGCCATTGCGCGAGATTGGCGGACAGCCCAATTGCGCGGCCACCGCGCGCCTTGATCTCTGCAGCCGCCTTGTCCAGCGCTTCTTTGCCGCGCGACAGCATCGCAACGGCTACGCCCTCCGCCGAGAGCGCGTCGGCGATTCCGCGGCCCAACCCCTTGCTGCCGCCCAGCACAAGCGCGGTCTTGCCCTGTAAACCCAAATCCATATGTGATCTCTCCGGTTGGCGGGATTCGCCGCCGGCTATCCGGCAAGTAAAGGATGCTCTCGCAGCGGACGTTTTGTCCACCGGCGGCCCTGCTTGCCGCCGGAGCATGACCGGGCCATAGTTGTTCGGCCGCCGTCGCAGCCGGCCGATCCGCTGCGGCGCGGTTGGCGATGTCAAGCGAAGCGAAATATACGGTCGCCGTTGAGAAGAACCTGCCGATGCGCGCGCGCGACGGCGCCGTGCTCCATGCTGACGTTCACCGGCCGCAAGCGCCGGGCCGCTTTCCGGTGCTGGTGATTCGCACGCCTTACGACAAGAATTCCGACAATGCGCTAACCGAAAAGGCGTACTTTCCGCCGCGCGGATATGTGGTGGTGGTGCAGGATACGCGCGGGCGCTTCGCCTCAGAGGGCGAATTCTATCCCTTCCTGCGCGAAGCGGAGGACGGCTACGACGCGATCGAATGGGCTGCCCAACTCCCCTGGTCCGACGGGCGCGTGGGAATGGTCGGGCAGTCGTACATGGCGGTGGTGCAGTATGGGATGGCGGCGACCCGGCCGCCGCATCTCATGGCGCTCTGCCCGGTTTCCGGATCCACCAGCTACTTCGAAAATTCGATCTGGCGGCGCGGCGTGTTCGAACTGGCATACCGGCTCAAATATTTCATCATGATGGCGCGGGAGACGCTGATGCGGCAGGGGCGGTTCGAGGAGCGATGGCCCGCAATCGCGCGGTATCTGACCGATCCTGCCGATATCCGTTCGCCGCTGACGCGTGACGCGATCGACCACCTGCCGCTGCGCGACTGGGGCGAGCGCTTGCGGGAGTGCGCGCCCTTTTGCGCTGAGATGCTCGCGAATTCGCGCTACGGCCCCTACTGGCAGGCCGCCGATCTGGCCCGCCATGCTCATGGCGTAACTGTGCCAATCCTGCACGTCGGTTCGTGGTACGACATGTTCGCCTACGACACGGTCAAGATGTTCACCGTGCTGCGCAAAAGCGCGGCGAGTGAACCCGCGCGGGAGGGGCAGCGCTTGCTGATGGGTCCATGGGCGCACCTGGTGCCGTACTCGGCGCCGACTTCGCGCGGCACCGGCCAGATCGACTTCGGCCCCGCTGCGCTGATAGACCTGCACGCGGTCCAGTTGCGCTGGTTCGATTATCATTTGAAGGAAATCCGCAATGGCGTGGACGAAGAGGCGCCGGTGCGGATTTTCGTCATGGGCGACAATGTGTGGCGAGACGAAAAACAGTGGCCGCCGGACCGGGTACGCTTTACGTTGGTGTACTTGTCAAGCAGCGGCAAGGCGAACACGCTGCGCGGCGACGGCCGGCTACTGAAGACCGCACCGCAAGACGAGACTGCGGACAAGTACGTTTACGATCCGTTGAACCCGGCGCCGACGTGCGGCGGCAACTTTATCGGCCCTGGCAACGGTGTGCGCAATCAAGTCGCGGTGGAAGAACGCGACGACGTGCTGGTCTATAGCGGTGAGGTCCTGGATAGCGATCTGGAAGTCACCGGACCGGTCGTCCTCAAGCTGTTCGCTTCCAGTTCCGCGCCCGATACCGACTTCACGGCCAAACTCGTGGATGTGCGCCCGGACGGATTCGCTCAGAACCTTCTGGAGGGGATAGTACGTGCGCGTTTCCGCGATTCCCTGGAATCGCCCACGCTGATCAAACCCGGCGAGGTCTACGAATACTCCGTGGACCTGTGGTCAACCAGTCATGTCTTCAAAGCGGGCCATCGCTTACGACTGGAAATCTCATCCAGTAACTTTCCGCGCTACGACCGCAACCAGAACACCGGCGCCGACCTGGTCTCTGGTGTTGAGACAAGACCCGCAAGCCAGACCGTGTTCCATGACAGACGCTATCCTTCGCGTCTGATCTTGCCGGTGATTCCGCGCTAGCTGCGCAACCAGCACGGAGGTTGCCTCCGAGAAGAACGAGGGTGTTAACCGCGCTTACTGCTTGCGGAACGCGCGGTCGCGTTCGGCCAGAGCGCCCTTTAAGCCCATCTTGCGCTGGTTCTTGACCCACGCCTTGACTGCTTCGGTGTTGTGAAAGATGACGTCGATATCGCCGCCTGACTGCTGCGCGGCGCGGAAGCCGGTTGCTTCCAGATAGCGGTTGACGGCCGCCTTGTGCAGCACCAACAGCTCCGGCGACACCAGGGCCACGCGCCGCGCGTAGGCCATCGTCTCTTCTTCCAGCTTCTCCCGCGGAAAGATGCGGTTGACCAGGTGCCAGTCCAGCGCCTCTTGGGCGGTCATCGAATCGCCGGTGAAAAAATACTCCTTGGCCTTACGCGGACCCATCAGCGCGGGCCACAGCGCCATCGTGGGCAGCACGCCCAGTTGGCGCCCCGCGGGATGGCCGAACGTGGCGTCCTCGCTAGCGAAGACGATGTCGCAATGGCCGACCATTTCGTTGGCGCCTGCCAGGCAATAGCCGTGCACCTGAGCGATGATCGGCTTGGTGATCGACCACAGCCGCTGCCATCGCTGCGTCACGCGCAGGCAGTCGATGAAGTCTTGGCTCACGCTGTAGCGGCGGCCCGATCCGGCGTTGCCGTAATCCGACGCCAGGTCGTAGCCGGCGCAAAACCCGCGCCCCGCGCCGCGAATTATCAGCACGCTCGCTTCGGGATCGTTATCGTAGGCTTGAGTCGCCTGATCGAACTCCGCCAGGAGCTGCGGTGACAGAGCGTTGATTTTCTCGGGCCGGTTGAGCGTGATGCGAAAGATCTTATCTTCGGCCTTTTCGTAGATGATGGTCTGATAATCCGCCATGGCGTGTAGCTCCCTTTCCAGTCGTGGTTCAAACCATCGCACCGGGCGCGCACGCAGACAAGGCGTGCCTGGGGAAGCCGGTAAAATCCGCAGTCAACCGCCAAACTCAGGCATGACCTGTCTGGCGAACAGATCCAGCGAGTCGTCGGACATGAACGAGAGGATAAAATATGTGATGTTGAAATCCTCAATACGCGAACGAAGCTCGCGCCGGACTTCCTGCGGAGTGCCCACCAACAGCATCGGGAAGTTGCGCGCGCCATCGGCGTTGGGCAACCCCATGTTCTCCGCAGCCCGGCGCGCCATCGCGTCGCCCTGGCTTTGGTCGGCCGCCACAAAGGTGGTGGAAAGCGACGAAATCTCGATCGATTCCGGGTCGCGTCCGCATTCGCGCGCGTATTTGTGCAGCAGGCCGAGCCGCCGCCTGAGGTCGGGTTTGTCGAAGCGCGCCGACTCCTTGTAATCAACGAAGCCGCGCGTAACGGGCGCGATCAGGTTGAGAATGTCGGCATAGCGCGCGGCGACCTTGAGCACCGCGCTGCCGGCGCCGCCCACCAGGATTGGCGGATGCGGGTTTTGCATCGGCTTGGGAAAATTGTAGGCCTTGTCGATCGAAAAATAACGCCCCTGGAAGGCCGGCTCCTCCTGGGTCCACATCGCCTTGAGGATTTCGATCCCTTCGGCGAGCTGAGCGATGCGATCGGCGTTGGACGGATACGGGTACCCGTACGCGTCGTATTCACGCCTGAGCCATCCGGAGCCCAGGCCGGCGATCAGCCTGCCCCCGCTGATGTTGTCCACTGAAGAGGTGATTTTCCCCAGCAGCGCCGGATTGCGATAGGACATCGCGGTCACCAGCGGCAACAGCCGCACTCGGCGGGTGACCAGCGCCAGCCCGGTCAGCGCCGCGTAGCATTCCAACTCCGGCAGCCGCTTGCCGTGCGTGTTGATCAGGTGATCGGGAACGGAGACCGAATAGAAGCCCAACGCTTCGGCTTTCTCGGCCAGAGTCTTGGCTTTGGTGAAATCCGCAACCGGTGTGAGGGCGCCGAATTTTATCTTACGCATGGCGATAGCACTGCGCGGCTTAGGCCGCCTTTCGGATGATGAACTGGGCTGACACGCTATTACAGGGCGCGCTCGGCGGTAAAGCGCCCTTCGCGTGGTTTATGTGCCAGCGCCCGGGATGACGGAAAGGAAGGGCGGAACCTGCGACAAGTGGAAGCTTTATTCAACCACTTGCGGTCGCTGCGCTGAATTGTGCCGGCGACGCGGACGAGGACGGCGCGATTTTGAACCTGGAGAGATAGCTTCTTAGCTTTTCCACGTCCTGTTTCAGTTCGGCGATGGCCACGTGGCCGTCGGGTCTTACCAGGTACATGGAATCGCGCTCGAAACCCGCGTGCTGCGCCGCTTCGCTCCATGGGAACTCGTGCAGGGCGATCCCGCGATCCTCCGCGGCCTGGCGCAAAGTCTGGCCCGCCTTTCCGTAGACATGAATCTGCCAGTCGAGCGATTTCAGCGGCGCGAAATTACCGGCGTCCGGTCCTTCCACCCACGGCAATCGATCTCCGCCGTCCACGTCGCCTGTGGTTCCTTCGCTCAGCGGGCTGTGACGGTAGTTAATTCGCGTTTGCGACACGAGACGGAACTGGGCCCTGCGGATCGCGGAGAATCCCAACAGGAACGGAATTACATGCGGGAACAGCATGGTCCGGACGATCTCGCCCGCGATATTCTCCCGCACCATTGCCTGAAACAATTTGTCGGTAGTGGCAACCAGCGAGCGCGCAAAGGCCATCCGCTCGATCTCATAGGTATCCAGAATCGACGCGTCGGCTCTTGCGGAGACCACCGCCGCCAGCTTCCACGCCAGGTTAATCGCGTCGCCGATCCCGGTGTTCATCCCCTGTCCACCCGCCGGGCTGTGCACATGACCGGCGTCACCGGCGACGAAGGCGCGCCCCACTCTGAAGTGGTCGGCCACCCGATGGTGCACGTGGTAAGTGGAAAACCAATTTACCTTCTCTATGCGCAAATCGAACATTTGCTGCAGATGATCGCGGATATCCTCGAAGGTGAGTTCTTTGCGGTCCTCCACTGCGCGCGGCACGATTCCGATCAACCGGACCATCCCGCTGCTTCGGATTGGAAATGAAAGACAGAATTCATTTGGCAGGATTGAGAAATCGGCGTCCCCGTTCGTGGCCCCTTGCGCCGCAACGTCGGCGACAAAGAACAACTGCCGGTAAACTCCGCCTGGGAATGTCAGCTTCATAGCTTCGCGGACGACGCTGTGTACGCCGTCACAGCCGCACAGAACGCTTGCTCGGCAGGTTTCCTCCCTGCCGTCATTGCGCAGCGTCGCTTCAACTTGATCGCCGGTGTCTTTGAATCCCGTCAGCTCGGTGTTCCATTCGATCTTCCCGCCCAACGCGCGGATCTTTTCGCCCAGCAGCCGCTCGTGCTCGTCCTGCGGATAGGTCAGCGCGAAAGGATACGGACTGAGTCCCGCGCCGAAGTCGCCGAAGCGCAACTCCGCCATCTCGCGGCCGCTCTGGCGTATCCGCAATTTATTTACCCGGAAGCCGCTGCGTATGATCTCATCGGCGAAGCCGAGTTGGTGGTAGAACTCGAGCGTGCGCGCCTGAACAGCCATCGCGCGCGAGGTCTGCCCCGGTCCGCTGTTCTTTTCGATTATTCGAAATGGCACCTGCAGTCTTGCCAGCCACACAGCCATCGCCAGTCCGGTTGGGCCGGCTCCAACGATCAAAATTTTCGGGTCCATCATGTTTCCTCCATTCGAGGCTCATGATTAGGGTATAAACGATATCGTGTTGTTGAGATTTTCGCCGCGCTTGCGCAGCCCGGCTCTTATTCTAGCGCGCCGGCGAACGTCCGGCGGATATTTATTTTGAAAACTATATTGGCAATTGCAGGATTGCCTACGACGGACGCGAGGAGCGGACCGGCTCGGACGCGATCGAGGGTGGCGGCGGGTTTGCCGCTACAGCAGAGTCCGGCGTGGCGGCGCCGTCTTGCGGAACGGGAACCGGGCCCTTGCTGGGCTGGACAGTCTTGTTGCGGCATTGCACCAGCACTTGGCGCAATTTCCCCGGATTAATCGGCTTCTTGAACAGCGCGCCTTCAAGACCGCGCAACCGGCTGCGCTTGATGATGTGATCCTTGTCGTAATAGTAGGCGGTCATCAGGATGACCGGCAGGTTGGGCCATTCTTCCTTGACCTGGAGATAGAACTCGTAGCCGTCCATCTCCGGCATCACGACGTCTGAAATCACCGCCTCGACCTTCATGTTGCGCAGCAGCGCCAGCGCCTTGCTGGGGCGCATCGCGGTGTGCACGATGCATCGCTCGGCGCGCAGCAAATCGGCCAGCGAGTTCACCACACCAGGATCGTCGTCGAGCACCAGCACCGACATCCCGGTCAGCGGCCAGTCCCGTACCGGTGCTGACTCATGCTCATGAGGAGTGTCGGCGGCGCGCGGCGCCAGGTCGGCCATCCGCTTGCCCTGCAAATAGGCGCGTGTTTCGTAGGTGCCACGGCGCGCCATTTCGTCCAGCCGGCGTACAATCGCCTGCACACGCTCCACGCCGCTGCGAATCGCATCCAGGCGCTCGCTTTCGACCACCAATTCAGCGTCGGTCAGCTTGGCCTCCACGTCGCGGGCCAGCAGTTCGAGGTTGTTGACGATTACTTCGAGCGGATTGTTGATCTCATGCGCCAGGCTGATCGCGATTTCGCCGGCGGTGGCCAGTTGCTCGCGCCGGCGCATCCCGCGGATATCGCGCGCGAAACCGATCGAACCGATCTCCTTGTTATCGTCGTCGTAAATGATCGACGCCGAGATGGCGACCGGAATATTCTCGTTATCCTTGTTGCGAAATATCGACTCGAAGCTCGAAATACGGCCGGTATCTTTCGACTCGCGCATTGCCGTCATTACCCGGCGTGCTTCTTCAATCGAGGGATAAAGGCGAGTTACGTTCTGACCGATGATTTCCGGGGCAGTGTACTGCAGTCCGCGACGGGCACCGTCATTGTAATAGACGATAGTACCCTTGATATCGACAGCTACGATAATGTCCGGCGAGCTCTCGACCAGGCGGTTGAGATATTTCGGATCCAGGAAAAGCATTTTGCCACGCGCCTCCGGGCGCCCTCGGTAAAACGTCCCCAAGTGCGCGGGTAACTTCCAGCATCACTCAGGGTTTCGGACAATGCAAGTACCCTCTTAACCAAACGGTCAAGCTGAGCTGACAGGCCGGAACATCGGCAAAGTCACCTCATCATTGAGTTTTTCGAACGACACTTTGACTGGCATTCCGCATTTGATCTGGTGCGGATCGATTCCGATCACATTGGAAAGCATCTTGGCGCCTTCCTTGAGCTTGATTGTCGCCACCGCGTACGGAACCTGGGTGGCGAAGGCGGGATGGTAGACGCGATGCATGATTATGAAGCTGTAAACCTCGCCCTCGCCGCTAACTGCCGTCCACGAGGATTCGCGCGACAGGCATTCGGAGCACATGCGGCGGGGCGGAAAGCGCAGGACGCCGCAACTGTCGCATTTTTGCACCATCAATTGCCCGTTTTTGCTGGCGTCGAAAAAGGGCCGCAACTCGGCCGTTACTTCGGGGATTGGTCTTACGATTTCTGCCATCTCTGTTCTCCCGAGCGCCTGAATCTTCAGGCCGACGCTCCCAGCACCAGGGTCGAATGGGTGGACAGGATGCCGCCATTGCCTGAGACCAGACACACGTCGTGTTTGGGCGACTGGCGTTTACCGCCCTCACCGCGCACCTGGATGACCCCTTCGGACAAGGGTGTCATACCCCACATGTAGTAGGCGCTGAGCTGGCCGCCCCCGGTGTTCACCGGCAACGCGCCGCCGGGTCCGATACGCCCGTCGGCGACAAATGGGCCGCCCTCACCCTTCGCGCAGAAGCCGTAATCTTCGAGCGTTATCAGGACGGTGATCGTGTAGCAGTCGTAAAACTCCGCTACGTCGATATCCTTGAGTTCAACCCCTGCCATCTTAAACGCGATCTGCTTGGCCATCGGTGCGCCCGACGCCAGGGTATCGACCGGGTCATCGCCCGGATGACCCTGGCCCATACCCAGCACGTAAACCGGTGGCTTTTTCAAATCGCGGGCGCGCTCCGCAGAGGTGACTATCACGCAGACCGCGCCATTACTCACCAGGCAGCAGTCGTAAAGATGCAGAGGCTCGGCGACCCATCGGGAATTGTGATAGTCCTCGATCGTCAGCGGCTCTTTGTAGAATTCCGCCATCGGATTGAGGTTGGCCCACTTGCGCTCGGCCAGCGCGATGGCTCCGAGCTGATCGCTGGTCGTACCGTACACGTGCATGTGGCGTTGCGCGACCATCGCATAGCCCGAGTTAGCGCCGTACAGGCCGTAGGCAGCGTTCAGCCCACGCGCAAAGCCGTAAGCCGCGCCGCCCCCGCCGCCTTTTGCGCCGGGCTTCGGCGGCTTCAGGGGGGCGTCGGCGAAGACGCACGCCACCGTGGACGCCATCCCGGCGTCGATCGCCATCGCCGCGTGCATCACCAGCGAGGCCGCGCTCGCGCCGCCCAGGTTGGTGGTGGCAGTGAGGCGTATATCCTTGATTCCCATCACCTGCTGGACCGTGTATGAAGCCATCAGGTCGGCGCCCCAGGTCAGACCGGGATTGACCAGGATGCCGTCTAAATCAGTGCGGCGCAGGCCGGAATCCGCCAGCGCCAACTCGATCGCCTCAACGGCGAACCCGATGGCGTTCGGATGAGCGTAGTTTTTGCCCATTTTGGTGATGCCCAGGCCGGCGATTGCGGTCTTTGCGCGCAGACTCATTGGATTCCTCCCGTGAAGCGCTCCTGAGCCCAGTCATAGTCGAGGCTGGAGGCGTAGTCCAACCGGTCAGCGGCCGATAACTAACAGCAATACTCGGCCCGTCGGCCTGCGGCGGCTGCGCAGCCGCGTCGGACCGTACCGGTAACCCCCCTTCCGTATGCAATTCCATTCCGACAAAATAGTCCGTAATATATTGCTCCGTTTGCGGATGGATAGCCTGGAAACCACACAATGTCCTGAGTGCCGCCGGACCGGTACAATGATGCGATGGAGTCAGGCGCGGGCGCACCGGTGGTCAGGTAGCCAGGGCCGCTCAATTCTGCCGAAAGGAGTTTTTAAATGGCCCAAGCGCTGACATTCGAGGCATTGCCGAGCCGCGAGCACGTGTTATCCAGCGCCGAGAACTTCGTGCTGTACGTGTTGCTCGAAGCCATTGCGCAGGGAGGCGCGGGCGCTCGCCTGCCGCTTAACCTCGGGGTGGTGCTCGACCGCTCCGGGTCGATGTACGACGAGCGGCGGCTGGAATTCGTGGTCGAGGCCGTCAAGTTTTTGGTTGATAACCTAACTCCGGAAGACAAAGTGACGGTGGTCGCGTTTGCCGACAAGGCGCACGTGCTGTCCTCGGGCGCCGCCACGGACAAGGCGGGCACCAAGCGCGCGATTGACGATATCGACCTGCTCGAAATCGGCGGCGGCACCCAGATGGCTCTGGGTATGCGCGCGGCGATCGAAGAGGTACGCCGCAATCTCACGCCGCAGCGGCTTAACCGCGTGCTGGTGCTGACCGACGGGCAGACCTACGAAGAGATGGCCTGTGTGGACTTGGTGCGGCAGAACCCTGACATCCAGTTCTCCGCGATGGGCGTGGGGGTCGAGTTCAACGAAAAGCTGCTGACCCGGATCTCGCAGGACTCCGGCGGCAAGTATCATTTCATCGGCGACTCCACCGAGATTCCCGGAATCTTCGAAGATGAATTGACCGGACTGCGCGCCGTATCGGTCCGCAATGGGCGCATCGATCTGATGCTCTCGCAGGGCGTGCAAATCCGCGAAGCCTTCCGCGCCAGTCCCGAAATCTATCCACTGGGCGAGCCGCTGGTAGGAGCGGACCGCAAGATCAGCTACCAGGTCGGCGACCTTGAAGCGGGCATCCCGGCTTCGGTCCTGATTACCTTGGTGCTGCCGCCGCGAAAACCCGGCGCGGTGCGAATCGCGCAGACCAGCTTTCACTACCAAGTGCCGGGCTCGGATGAACAATCTGTAGCAACCGACGTGACCATCGATTACACGCTGGATCGCGCGCTGACCAGCAAGGTCAATGGCCGCGTGATGAACCTGGTCGATCAGGTCTCGATTGCCAAGCTCCAGAGCAAGGCCGAGGAAGAACTCAAGGCGGGCAACGTCGATCGCGCCACGCGCCTGCTGACCAACGCGATCCACGGCACGCAGCGGCTGGGTAACGTCAAGGCGACCCAGGCTCTGACCGGCCTGATGGATCAGATCCAGTCCACGCAAAACCTGCAGGGCAAGGCGGCCAAGACGGCGCAACTCAACGCCCACGCGGTACTGCGCAAGACGCAATTGCTCGATCCGAAGGTGCTCGAAGAGTTCAAACAGGAATGACGAGGGGATTTGACTACATCGCTTTGCAAGCCGGCGCAGCGGGCCGGCCACCAGCGGACAAGAGGTTTAGACCAAGATGATTAAGTGTAACGAATGCGGCTACGAAAACATGGACGGGCTGGACTATTGCGATAGCTGCGGGGCCAAGCTTAATCACGCGGCGGATGCATCCGCAGCCACCGAAGCAGCTCCACCGCCGGCGGCGCCGGCGCCGTCCGAAGCGCCCACTGCCGCGATTTCTCCCGCTGCGGCGCCGGCAGAGCAACCGCCCGCGACGGCGGATGCGTCTTTGGCAACCGCGCTGGAACCTGCGCCAGCTCCTGAACCCGAAGCTCCAGCGCCTGCCGCCGCAGCTCCGGAGCCTGCCGCAACGGCACCGCCAACTTTCAAAGCGAGGCTCAAGCTGGTTCGCGGCGGCCGCGTTGGCCATGAATTCTCGCTCGAATCCGGCAACAACCTGGTCGGCCGATGGGACCCTGAGACCGGCGCATTTCCTGAAGTCGATCTGGAAGCAGACGACCCCGAAGCTAAAATCTCCCGCAAGCATGCTTTGATCAGGCTTGACGGCGCCAAGATAACGATCGAAGACATCGGCAGTCTCAACGGCACCTATGTCAACCGCCAGGCGCGGCTGACCGTCGGTGCCCCGCAGGATCTCAAGGACGGCGACGAGATCATCATCGGTAAAACGTTCTTTAAGGTGCTTGTCGAGCCCGTCTCCTAGTAGCGCGCGGCGGCCGGTGGTGTTCGCGAGTCGGCCGCGCTTTTTTGGCAGGATATTGAAAGAATGAAAGCCGGCGAGCCCCTTCCGACCGGTCATCTGCTCGATGGCCGCTACCGAATCGGTAAGGTCATCGGGGTCGGCGGCATGGGACGCGTGTACCTGGCCAATGACACGCGATTGGCCAACCGCCCGGTCGCGGTGAAAGAGATGATGGTAGGCGAGGGGCTGCAGGAGCAGAAAGCGGTGGAGGATTTCTCCCGCGAAGCGCGTGTGCTTGCCCCGCTGTCCCATCCCGGCATCCCCAATCTAATCGATTACTTTGCCGAACGCGGGCGCCATTATCTGGTGATGGAATACATCTCCGGCGGCGATTTGCAGGGGTTGCTCGACCAGCGCGGCGCCGGGGCGCGGGTGCCTGAAGCGCAGGTGCTGCGTTGGGCACGCGAGATTCTGGACGTGCTGGCCTTCCTGCACAGCCAGGATCCGCCGATTGTTTACCGCGACTTAAAGCCCGGCAACATCATGATCGACCAGCATGGCCGCGCGATGATCATCGACTTTGGCATCGCGCGTTTCCTCCCACCCGGTGGACGCGGCACCCAGATCGGATCGGTGGGCTATGCGCCTCCCGAGCAGTACCTGGGTAAGTTGGAGCCGCGCTCGGACCTGTATTCGCTGGGCGCGACGATGCACCATTTGCTGACCGGCCGCGACCCGCAGCTCGAGCCGCCCTTCAGCTTTCCTCCAGTCAGAGAGCTTGCTTCCGGCATCTCGCCGCACACTGAGCGTCTGGTGATGTGGACTTTGGAGCGCGAAGCGCACAAGCGGCCCGCCTCGGCGGCGGCGATGCTCGAATCGATTCCGGCGGTTGAAGGCAGCGATGACGCGGCGTCAATACTTCCGCTGGCGGTGGGAACCGATCCCTCGCTGAACACGATGCGCACCCAGGTATTGAGCAAAGCGGCGCCGGCGCCCGCCCCGGTGAAGAAAAGCCCGCCGCCGGCGGTCCGGCCAGCCAGCGCACCCGCGCCGGTGGCGGCGCCCGCCGTTTCTCCAACGGCCAAAACCGCGGATCTGAAAGGCAAGCTAAAGTCTGCGCCATCAAGCGCAAAGTCACAGCCCACGCCTGCTGCCCGTCAACCGGCCTCGCCTCCGCCCGTGCGGCGGGCTGCGTCAAAGCCAGCGGCCTCGAGCGCGCCGGTTTCGCGTCCGGTTTCGTCGGCTGCTTCCTTTGCGGGTGCGGGTCAGGGCAACGGACTAGCAGCAGCGCCCGCGGTAAAGGTTCCCGCCGCTACCCTGATCTGCAAGAACGAACCGATTCGATTTACCGTACCGGGGGTCAAGGCCGTTATCGGCCGCCATACGGGTCCGGCCGACGTGATCGACATCGATCTGGGAGTACTAAAGACCGGTGGCGATCGGATCTCGCGCCGCCACGCCGAGATCATCAAGCGGGGCAACGACTATTACATCCGTGACCTCGGTAGTCTTAACGGCACCTTCATCCTGGGACAGGGCCGCCTCGGGCGCGATCAACTTTACAAGCTGGAGGATCGCTCCCAAGTGGTGATCGGGAGCGCAACGCTGGAGTTCCGAAGAGGCTGAAGCAAGCATGATCACATGTCCGGATTGCGGCCAAACGGCGCCTGATGATGCACGGTTTTGTGAGCAGTGCGGCCGTGGTCTGCAGGACCTGCCGCCTGCGGTTGTTGCCTTGTCGCCGCTGGCCGCCGGCAAGGAATTGCAGGGCCGCTACAGGATCGTTGAGGTAATCACTCAGAGCTCCCAGGAAAACCGCTATTTGGCAGTGGCGCTTGACGACCCCGCGCGCCGATTCGTGTTGCGGGAGCGCGTCGCGCCGCCGGATACGAGGAGCGCTCCCCAACCCGAACCAAAGCCCGAAACGCCGCCGGTCACCCCGACTCCCGAGGAAGATCCGGCCGGTCCGCAGGCCAAGACTCGGGATCTTACCCCGCTTGCAGGCGCCGCCGCGTCCGGCAAACCTGCCGCGACCGATTCGTCCGCCGGCGGCAAAGAATCTGTCGGCAGCGAGTTGCAGGAAGTGAAGCCTGACCCGCAGCAACCCGAAGCAGCCAGCGATCGCCTCGAAGCACAAATGTCGGAGGCCGCCGGGAATGGCGCCCGTTCCAGCATTGCCGAAGATACGCCGCCCCAAAGCGCGGAGCCGGAGCCCGCGCCAGACGCCGAGGCGTCGTCAAATGGTCAGGCTGACGATAGGACTCCGCCGCCACCCGAGCGCGCGGATTTGGGCGAAGTATACGAGCGGGTGATGGCGTTGTCGCAGTCTATCACTCATCCGGCTTATTATCGCGCCCTGGAAGGGTTCGCGCAGGAGGGGCGAGTTTACCTGGCTTACGCCGATGAGAAGCTGCGGCCGTTCGCACCGCGCAAGGCCGGTTCGATGCCCGAAGGTGAGGCGCTGAGTGCCGCCATCCAGATCTGTCAGGCGGTCTCCTACCTGCACAATCGCGGGATGCGGGTTAACGACATCTGCCCCGCCTCGTTGGCGTACGGCGCCAACGGGCGGGTCAAGCTGACCAGCCTGGATTACGTCAGCAACGACAACGAGTTGCAGGCGGACCCGATTCTCAACGACGGCTACACCGCGCCCGAAATCTATCGCGCCAGGCAGGTCGACAAGCGCGCCGATATCTTTTCCATCGGCTGTGTGCTCTATACGTGCCTGACCGGCGAACGTATCGAATGCGAAACCTGGCGGGGGGAGGCGGGGCCGATCCGCTTTTATCCGCCCCACGTGGTTTCACCCGACCTGGAAAAAGTCGTACGCCAGGCGCTCGCCTTCAAGCCGGCGGACCGATGGGCGGGCAGCGATCAGCTCAAGGCAGAGTTGCTGAAACTCAACTCGCAGCTGCGGATTCGCGCGGCATGTCTGACCGATGTCGGAGTGGTGCGCGAACACAACGAAGACTCGGTGATGGCGCTGGAGTTCGCGCAGGACTCGCAGGTGTCGCCGGCGCGACATTATCTGTACGTGGTGTCCGACGGGATGGGCGGCGCCGAGGCGGGAGAAACCGCCAGCGCGATTGCCGTGGAAACGATCCGGTACTATGTTGAGAAAGGAGTGTCTCCAGTTCGTGTCAGCGTTAGCCCTCAGAATCAGACGGGCGCCGAAAACACGGCCGCTGCTGCGCCAGCTCCGGCACCCGCCGGTCCGTTTGAAGAGGTGCTCAAGGAGGCGCTGGAGCAGGCCAATCGCGACATCGTTGGATACCAGACCATCCATCCGGAGGCCCGTGGGATGGGGGCGACGGCGGTGAGCGCGCTGGTTTCGCCGCCGGACGCCGTAATCGCCTGGGTGGGCGATAGCCGCGCCTACCTGTTGGAAGAAGGCAAGCTAAAGCAACTTACCAAGGACCATTCGTTGGTCCAGCGCCTGGTTGATATCGGACAGATCTCCGCCGAAGAGGCGCGGCATCATGAGCACAAGAACGTGATTACCCGCTCGCTGGGGGCACGCGCCAACGGCCCCGCCGGGGCCGAGGCGCTCAAGCTTCGGCTCAAGCGCGGCGACCGTTTGATGCTTTGCAGCGACGGATTGATGGCTCACGTGGAGGACTCCGCGATTGCGGAAATCCTGGCTCGCCGGGAGGATCCCGTGGAGGCGACCCGGGAACTGGTGGTGGCGGCTAATGCCGGAGGTGGCACGGATAACATTTCCGTAATTATCATAGATGCCGAATGACCCATGGCTGATTCCGCACACAGCGCGCCCGGCACCGGCCCTCTGACCGGCGGCGCACTGCTTCAAAATCGATATCTGATCAAAAAGCTCATCGGCGGCGGCGGCATGGGTATGGTCTACCTGGCGCAGGACCAGCGCCTGGCCAATCGCTCCTGCGCGATCAAGGAGATGGTCGATCACTTTATCGATCCCGAGCAGCGCCGCGAAGCCAACGAATATTTCTTCCGCGAAGCCGACACGCTGGCGCAGTTGCGCCATCCGTCCATCCCGGCGATAAGCGACCGCTTCGACCAAGCCAATCGCCATTACCTGGTGATGGAATACGTCGAGGGCCGCAACCTCGAAGAGGAATTGGCCGCGCAGGGGCATCCGCTGGAAGAGGGCGTCGTGGTGGACATCGCGCGCCAGCTTTGCGAGGTGCTCGCCTATCTGCACGGCCTCGTGCCGCAGGTCGTGTATCGCGACATGAAGCCCTCCAACGTAATGCTCACACCCAGGGGCAAGGCGATGCTGATTGATTTTGGCATCGCGCGTCTGTTCAAGGTGGCGAGCAAGGGCACCATGATCGGCACGCTGGGTTTCGCGCCGCCCGAGCAATATCAGGGTTTGGTCGATCCGCGCAGCGACATCTATTCGCTCGGCGCCACCCTGCACTACGTCTTGACCGGGCGCGACCCGGAGAAGTTCCCTCCCTTCAGCTTTCCGCCCGTGCAGTCGCTGCGCCCGGCGATTTCCGCCAATTTGGCCGGCGCTATCGATCGCGCGCTCAGCTACAAGGTGGAGGGCCGGCCGCAGAGCGTGCCGGAGTTCCGCGACATGATGCTGTACGGCACTGGACTGGACAGCGCGCCGATCGCGGTAAGCCCGCGCACCGGCACGGCGGACTTGACGCGCATCACGATGATACCGCCGCAACCGGTGCGGCGGCGGCGCAGCGGATTGCGCCGCGCTGTGGCATTTGTGCTGTTTACCGCGATAGTCGGGTCCATGGCCTTCGGGGCGACATACATCTATTCCAATCCCGACGTGCAAAAGCAGCTCGGCGTCAAACCCTTCATCGATACGCTGCCGTGGAAGCACGAAGAGCTGGTCGCCAAGGCGCGCGAACATTCGCTGGAGTTCCAGCGGATGACGCTGCAGCTTTCCACGCGCGAGGGCACTCCGCTGTCGCCGCCCAAGGCCCGCTTCCTGGATACCGAGCTTTCCACCAACCAGTACCTGTCATGGGTCGCGAGCTTCAAGAACGGGTTGGCCGGCCTGGAAGGACGCAGCCAGAAAGTCCAGGCGAAATTTTTCGATCCGAACGGTTTGCAAATCGCCTCGAGCGACAGCACGCGCTTTGTCGGACCCAGCGAAACCAAGATCGACTTCAGCGGCGTGGCGCTGATTCCCAATCTGAGCGATCGGCCGCATGGCAACTACAAGGTCGGAGTTTTTTTGGATAACCAGTTGTTGGCCGAGCAGCAGTTCTCGGTTGATGAAGATACGCGGGCGAAATTAAAGGCCAAGGCCGAAGAGGCTGCCGCGGCTGCCCGCAGCAAGGCGCTGGAGGACGAGCACAAGGCGGCGGAAGCGCGGATGGCGCGGATCGAAGAGTTCAGGCGCCGTCCGCTGGAGTTGCTTTCGATCCTGTTTCACAACACGACCAAGAGCGGGGCGCTGATCTCCGGCGCGACGCAAACCTTCGACTCAGCCAAGGTGCTGTTCGTGGGATGGGAGGTTACCTTCAGGAACCGGTTGTTCGGTCTGGACATGAACCAGTACCGGGTTGACGCCGCCTACGTGGCGCCCGACGGTCATACACTGGGCAGCGTCGACGACGTGCGCATGATCTCGGAGCGCAGCAAGACGGCAACCTTCAGCGGCCGGATCGGTAACTCCTCGGGCAACGCGTTCTTGCCCGGCGTCTATAGCGTGAACTTCTACCTTAACGGTCAATATCTGGCCCAGCGCCGCTTCCGGGTCGTGTCGACCACAGCCAGCCTCGCTCCCGGTATCGGGTTGCCGCCTCCACCCAGCAGTTCCAGCTCGGGTTCGGGTTCATATGGTTCCGCACCGACCAGCCTTGACTCCCCGACCGTGGCCAACGGCAAGATCGACGGTCTGGCAGGGCGGGACGACGTGCCGATCGAGTTGCGCCTGCGCCCGCAGCCCAACGGCTTTCTGCACGGCGAACTTGTGATCCACGCCGCCGGTTATGGCCTCACTCCGATTGACGGCTTCATCCGCGGCAATCATATCGAGTTCCAGGTTCCGTACGGCGGCAGGGTCCTCTACTTCGAAGGGCAGCGCCGCAGCGAGAGCATGAGCGGGAGCTTTCAGTCCGAGCCCGCCGGTGATCGGGGCAATTGGAGCGCGCGGGTGGATTGAGCCCTTGCCGTTTGTGGGACGGTTGGTCATCCTGTCAAAACGGAAATCGATAGCGTAGTCGGTGCGCTGACCGGCTGTTCGGGTCTGCTCGAAGATGGCGATTAACGTATCACGTGAGAAGCTGCTGTTTTACGCCGTGGCCGGCGGGCTTGGCGGACTGGCCGCATGGGGTGCGGCCGAGGCCTTTCTGGGAATACGCTCTGTTTACGCGCGCGACGTAATACTTGGCGCGCTGATCGGACTGTTCATCGGCGCGTTTCTGGCCGCGATTGAAGCGATGAGCGTCGGCCAATGGCGCCAGGCCCTGCGCGGCATTCAAAGCGGCGGCATCATCGGAGCGATCGGCGGCGCGGTCGGCCTGCTGGTGGGAGAGTTTAGCTTCGATGTCCTGGGCGGCCTTTACGGACGTATAGTCGGGTGGGCGGTGCTGGGTATCGCGGTCGGATTAGGCGTAGGCACCGCGTCGCGCTCCGCCGCCCGCCAGCGCAACGGCGCACTGGGCGGACTGCTGGGCGGCGCGCTGGGCGGGCTTTGTTACCAGGTCTTGACGCTGACCTTTCCCCAGATGTTTGGGCGCGCCATCGCAATCATAATCCTCGGCGCGCTGATCGGATTCTTTATCGGGCTCGTAACCGAGTTGCTCAAGCGGGGCTCCCTGATGGTGGTGCGCAGCGGCAGCCGCAACGCCCGCGAAGGCCGCGAATACGCCCTGGCCAAGCCCGTCACCGTAATAGGAAGGGCGGAGGAAAGCGACGTCGGCCTGTTCGGAGACCAGTCGGTCCTGCCCCAGCACGCAATCATCCGGCGGGAGGGGAAGAACTTCTACGTCAGTCCCACGGCAGGCGGCGCAGTTGCCGTCAACCGTGTCCCGGTCAACGGCCGTCAGCCGCTCAAGAGCGGCGACCGTATCGAAGTGGGCGCGACTTTGTTCCTGTTCCGCGAACGGGCTCACGTGCCCGGCAGCTAGGTGAGGCTGTGAGGCAGCGCGCGGGGAGCTTGTGCCGTTGCTTGCTGATAGGCATCACGATTGGCGCCATGGCGGGCTGCTCCACCGTAAGCTCGACCTCCAACATGGAGGCGGCTTCCAATCAGAATCTGGTCTTCTACGCGGGCCTGGTAAAAGGGTTCGAACACACTTATCCGCCCAGGCATATACTGGTGCTGGCCGTGACAGACGCGTGCGGAACCAGCGGCACGGCGACCGGAGACAGTTCGGCGCAGGCCCAGGAGATCGGGGTCACTCTTGACTCGCGCGGCGAGCGGATCCAGCGCCTGTTCACCGCCGACCTGGCGTCGGTGGTGCAGAAGGCAATTGAACAGGCGGCGCAGGAAGCGGGGATGATCCCGTCGGCCTCGACCGAGACTCAATACACCGCGCGGCCTACCAACGCCGATTACGTGCTGCAAAGCCGGGTTGTGAAATGCTGGGTGAAGAAGCAGCGCGTGGTGGACAGCGACAAGAACGGAAGCTGGCAGACGGTGGCCCAGTTCGAACTGGATGCGAGCATTTTCAAGCCGCCGTTCCAGGTGCCGTTCTGGCAAGGAGCCAGTGCCGAGACCTATAGCGACCCGCCTGACAATCCGGGAATGATGCCCGAGGATCAGGCCAGCATCTACGACGAACCGGGCGAGGTGCTGTCCGTGGCCTTCACGCGCAGTGTCGAAGGGCTGTTCAAGCGCGGCGAACTCCATTCCCTTATCGCCCAAGACCGCGCGTTACATCATCAGTAGCGCCGCGCCGTTGTTGCGAGGATTTCATCTTCTTCAAGGCGCGAGCTTGTTGCCCCGAACGCGGCCAGACGTGATGATCTTTCCATGTTGATCCTTCTCCGGCGGGGGGCGAAAAAGTGGTCTATCTGCGCTGCGCTCCATACTTCATTGATCACGCTGACCTTGGCACTGATTGTTACGGCCGCGGTTTCCGCAGCGGCCGTTGCCGTGCCGGCTCGCCCACGGCTGGTGATTCTGATGATCTGGGACGGCTTGCGTCCGGACTCCGTAACCCAAGCCGTGACACCCAATCTTTATGCACTTAAAAACCAGGGCGTTTACTTCGCCAATCATCATTCGATTTACCCGTCGCT
Organism: Binataceae bacterium (SeqCode); assembly: GCA_035262365.1. Lineage (GTDB taxonomy): Bacteria > Desulfobacterota > Binatia > Binatales > Binataceae > JAJPJA01. The sequence continues at coordinate 49,123 of DATFSZ010000124.1, read as the reverse complement.
GACGATGGTCAACGCGGCCGGCCTGGCCACGGCGGCGGCGCCCGGGGTCAGTGGAATTATTGGCAATTCGATGTACTTCGCGAATCTGCTCGGCTCCGCCTCGCCACCCTCCGACGATGAGCTGACGCGCCTTCGGACGCTCCCGGTTTCTTTAGAGACACCAAGCACCCTGGCGGCGCTCAGCGGTCCCGGCGGTCTTGACAGCAAACTGGTGGCGGTCGAAAGCATCGCGCAGCAACTACTAGGTAAGGGCGGCTTCGTCGGCATAGTCGGCAAAACCGGGCCGACTTTCATGTTCGATGATAAGGTCGCGGCGCAATTCCACGACGGGACTTCGAATGAGATTTTCGTCAGCGACGACCGGGTTATGCCGCAATCCCTTGCGGATCAGTTAAAGCTGGCCACGAGCCCGGCGGCTGTCACTGCGGCGTTTCGGCGCAATCCGCCGATGGGGGATCAAGACGCGCAGTTGGCGCAGGTCGTGATCAACAAGGCTCTGCCCGCCGCGGCCGGCTCATTGGCGGCAAACCGGCCTGCGCTGCTGGTTTTCTGGCAGCACAACCCCGACATTTCCGAACACGGGGCGGGTCTGGGCAATGCGGTTGTGGACCGGGCGTTGGCCATTTGCGACGCGAACCTAGGCGGATTGCGCGCTGCGATAGAAAAGCTGGGACTGGCGGACCGCATGGATCTTCTGGTTGTGTCCGATCATGGTTTCGCCACGATCAAAGCGCGCGTGAACTTTACCGATCTGCTCATTGCGCAAGGACTCAAGAAGTCCAGGAACAGTGACGACGTGGTGGTGGCTCGCAACTATGGCTCGGACGAGATCTACCTTTCACCCCGCCTTGACCGTCCGGCGCGCGCCGCCCTGGCGCGCAAGATCGTCGAGTATACCGCCGCCCAGCCATGGTCCGGTCCCATCTTCAGCCGCGCCGCCGCTCCACAAGCCGCGCGCGGCTATGCGGGCGAGATACCAGGAACATTCGACGAAGCATGGTTCGGCCTGCTTAACCCAGCACGATCGGCTGACCTAATCGTTTCGTTCCGTGAGAATCCGGACGAGGACAATTCCAAGCTCTCAGGCCCGCAAGCTCCAGCGACGGCGCTTGACGGTAAAGGCATGCGCAATGAGCCCAACCACTCGCAGCCTCTGCTCCGTCCGGTAATGGGAGTCGCTTACGCGGATACCGGCGCCGCCACGTCCGGGCAAGGCACGCATGGCTCACTGGGCGTATACGAGATGCATAACTTCGGCGCCGCGACCGGTCCCGACTTCCTCCGCGGCTATATTGACAAGGCGCCAAGTTCCAATTTGGATATCGGCCGCACAGTCGCCGCACTGCTCGGTATCCCGAACCCCACCGTGGCACAGCAGCCGTCCGACATTGGCCGGGTGCTGACAGAGGCGCTCAAGAACGGCGCGCCGGCGCCGGGTCCCTATCACCGCGTTCCGTTGAGGGTCACGCTCGATTTGCCCGGCCAACGCCTGGTAACGACTATCCAAATGGACGGGATCAACGGCGAGCGCTATCCGATCGGAGCGTCGTTCGAAGTGGTACCAGCGAATCAGAAAGCATCGGTCCCCGCGAATTCGGGCTAGATGCTTGGTCCGCGTTGAAGCGCGCTAGTCACCTCATCCTCTTCGTTGTCAGGGAGACGGGATCAAGGTGTTCGGCGGCCTTTTCTGACCTGGATGGTTTCAGGATTCAACGATCGTATGCGGGTACGCAGTGCTCAGGCCTGGCATCTCCATGCCGAGTTGTTTGAGGCGCCGTTCCAGCAGCGAGAGGAACAGCCCCGCCAACTCGTCGTTGTCCTTTTGCTTGAGCCCGTAGCGCAGACAGTCGAAGGTAAAGCCGGTCCCCGGCGGACCGAAAAAGTTGACCGCCCACGGCAGCCATTGACGCAGAGCCGCGCTCACCTGGGCTGTGCCCTCGCGCTCGACCGCCATTCGCAGCGCCCCGGCGCCGAACTCGTCGTGGTCCGCCTCCTCATCAAGGATCTCTTCGGCGGCGCGTGCGTGTGGTGCGTAGCTGGAATCACGATAGTTGACACCAATCATGACCAGGCCCGTCATGTCGAGGCTGAGGTTGCCCATCAGCAGGCCCAGTTCGCCCTGGGCCTGCTCGGCGAAATTGCGCGGCGCTTCGAACGAAGGCGCGCGACGCAGCACAATCGAAGCGCGGTCGGCGCTTTGTTCACTGATACCCAGCTCCGCCAACAGATCGTAAATCAGAGCGGCGTGCTTGAGTTCTTCGGCGAGGTTCTTTTCGGCGACGCACCGGATTTCGGGATCGGTCACGGTCGCCACCGCCCTGCGGTAGCCCTCCGCGGTAAGTTTCTCCGCCAGGGCGTGAGCGCCGAGCAGCCGGGTCAAAACCTTGGTGTAATACGGCTCGACGCGGCCCCGGATGAGGTCGTCCGCCTCGATCTGGCGGGGCCCAAACTTGGCGGCCGCCATCTTCGTGCGCTCCTACTTCGCGCTTCTCGAGGGCAGGATTACGATCGCGCTGCCGGGCGTGGTCTTTTCACCCTTGTCGTTCTCCAGCCATATATCGCATTCGACGATATGATCCCCGCCTTCCACGCGCTTCGCCGTAACCTTGCCTTTGCAGGCGATTTTGTGCCCCGGAACGTCCATCCCGCGGTACTGCACCGTCAGTTTGCGCAGCCAGCCTTCATTGCCGGCAAAGTCCGTCATCAGCTGGCCCAGAAAGGCGTTCTTCAGCGCCCCGTGCAGGATCACGCCGGGCAATTTGTTGGCCAGCGCAAAATCCTTATCGTAATGAATCTGGTAATAGTCGCCCGAAGCGCCGGCGTATCTGACCAACTGCTGGGTAGTCGGATTCTTTTCCACTGGGGCTAATTCGTAGCCCACCTCGACATCCTCGAAATAGATCTGCTTGCCCATCGCGAACTCCTAATAGTTGAGCAGGGTCATGCGCTGAATCGTGCACAATTCGTCAAACTGGTTGCTATATTTGACCTCCGTCACCCGCACCACCATGGTACCCATTCTCCCTTCGGTCTCGCGCAGGTCAGCCAGGCTGGCGATCACCGTGATACGGTCGCCGGGGCGGATTGGCTGGAAAAACTCCCACTCCGAACCTCCGTCCAGCAGGCGCTTGGGCAGATTGGGGAGATCCATGCTGGGCAGCTGCTGCGGCATCAACAGGCGCACATAGGTGGGCGGCGCGATCATTCCCCCAAATCGGGTCTTGCGCGCCTGTTTTTCGTCGTTGAACAGGGGGTTGGGATCGCCGATCGCCTGCGCAAAGAGCCGGAGGTCTCCCCGCTCCACGTCATGGGTTATCGGCTTTGATTCGATTCCGATCAGCTTCTTGTCCTCGTCGCTGATATACTTTCCCATCAGGACTCCTCGCCAGTCGCACGGTTTGGTGTTGAGACCCATACCATAATGCGGTTGCGGGTGGGATAGTTCCAAGCATCGCCGCCCGCCGATGAGAAAAAGCACGGAGGATCACCGCCATGGCCAAGCTTAGCCAGGACCGGATCAACCAGGAGCTCAAATCCCTGCAGGGTTGGGAATTCAAGGACAACGCGATCAGCAAACTGTTTCGCTTCAAGGAGTTCCTGGAGGGGATCGACTTCGTCAACCGGGTGGCGCCGATCGCCGAAGCCGCCGACCATCATCCGGACATTCACATCAATTACACCCGGGTTACGTTTGTTTGCAGCACGCACACCGACGGCGGTGTGACGGAGAAGGACGTCAAGCTCGCGCACGATATCGAACAGGCCTTCGCCGGGCGCCCATCCTCTTAGGCCGGCAACGCCCTTACTCTTTGGCGGTGGGATCGGGCTTGCGGCCCGTGAACCATCGTCGCGCGGTGGAAAGCGGCGTGCTGTCGCGCACTTTGGGCACGTAGTGCTGCACGCCGGGACCGGCGCGTTCGATTTCCGCGATCAGCGCGGCCAGATCGGAAGGGTCGCTCAGGAAGTCGCTCTCCGAAGTGTCGACGACCAGCAGCGGGGAGTCCTCATAGTAGAAGAAAAAATCGCGGTAGGCGGCGGCGACCCGATCCAGGTACTCCAGGCTGATGTGGCGTTCGAAATCCCAGTTGCGGCGCCGCAGCCGCTCCACCAGCACCTCCAGCCGGGCGTTCAGATAGATGACCAGGTCAGGCCGCGCCATCGAAGCGTCGACCAGTTTGTACACCTGCTCGTAAAGCGCCATCTCGTCGGAGGTCAGGTTAAGCGAGGCGAAGATTCGGTCCTTGGCGAAGACGTAATCGGCCACTGTCTTTTGCGCGAACAGCTCCTGTTGCCCCAGGTCGCGCTGCTGACTGAAGCGGGTGAGCAGGAAATAGAGCTGAGCCGGGAAGGCGTGGCTGTCGGGATCCTTGTAGAAGCGGGGCAAAAAAGGATTGCCACTGATATCCTCCAGCACCAGCCGCGCGCCCAACTCACGCGCCAGAGAGCGCGCCAGGGTGGTCTTGCCCACCCCGATCGGACCTTCGATCGCGATATACCTTGCGCTTATGCGCGCAGGCTGTAATGGACTGGCCATCTCTCGATTTTCCGACGCTGCAATTGTAGGCGGCCCGCCAGCAAAATCTACCCATGAGCCGGCGCGGGCGTGGGACCGGCTTGGCTGGAAGGCTCGGCGGGGCGATCCAACTGACGGCGGTAAAAGCGCGCCTTGTTGCGCAGCCTGGGATCGGCCGGGTCCAGCCTGGCGGCGGCCTCATATTCCAAAGCCGCATCCTGCTGGTCTCCGAGGTACTCGTCAACCCGCGCCATCAACTTGTGTGCCTCCAGCATGTCCGGGTCGGCCTTGATCGCCTGGTTCAGCTCCACCTTGGCGCCTCTGAGGTCGCGGCGCTCGAACAGGATACGAGCGCGATCGAGATGCCGCTTGGATTCGGACAGGCATCCGGTCAAGGCGGCGCCCAGCATCGCTGCGGCTATAAGCGCGGGTGCAAGGCGTCGGGCGATGGCGGCTTGGCGGATCACGACGATTGCGTGCGGGGAGCGGGGCTCCCTTGCTGCTGCGCGTCGGCTTCAGCGTGATTTGCGTCAGCGTCCTCGGCCGGGGTACCCGCGATTTGCTGGATATTGGGCGTGCCGGTGGGCACGAAACGCAGACGGGGGTCGCGCTCGATATAGTCGAGCAGGCGGCGCGAGATTTCATCTACCACCTGGGCCTCGGAGCGCACGTCCACCGGAAAACGCAGTGTGATTTGCAGCCCTTCGGCGGCAAGGCGAACGCGGCTTTGCGGGCGGCCCGAGTCGATCCTGGTATTGAGGTTGCGTTCGATCTCCTGCAGCTGGCTGCGGGCGGTGTCGCGGTAGCGCGCAAAGACCGCCTCGACCACTTCGAGCAATTGCTTCTCTACCACCCGAAAATCGCACTCCGGGGAAAGCGTGAACCGCAACTCACGCCAAATTATAAGGCTGTGCCCCGGATGGTTGAGAAACTTGTCGCGGAACACGCTGGAGTTCGGAATCGTCACCAGCCGTCCGGTGGGGCCCGATTGAAAGCCGTCGCCGCTCATCTCCAGCAGCGTCAGCTTGGTCAAACCCACCTCCACTACCTCGCCGCGCACCCCCTGTAGCTCGACCCGGTCGCCATGCTTGATGCCGAAGCGGCCGCTTAGCCGGAAGTACCCGGCAAGCGACAGGATCACATCCTGCAATGCCACCGCGATACCAGCCGCCGCGAAGCCCAGCACCGTTGCCAAGGCTCCTAGCTCGCCGGTGAAGTTAAACAGCAGCACAATCACAACCAGGATGACGACCGTGACATCCCTCAACTTGAGGATCTGGCGCCGGCGGTTGACGTCCGCCACATAGCGCACCGCCAGGTAGCGCCAGATGACAGCCAAGGCGCCGATGAGCGCTGCCACCAACAGCAGGCCACCCAGATGCACCAACAGCGCCTGCAAGACATCGTTGCTATGACGCAGCACCTGCTTGCGCCATTGATTGAGATTGTCTCGGTATCGCGTAAGCAGCATGTTCTGCTCGGCCAACGCCAGCAGCACCGGACCGAGAAGTTTGCGCCGCTTGATGAGCTGCTCGAAATCCTTCTTACGCTGTTCGATGTTGGTGCGGTCGTTGCCGAGCGCCAGCTGGGACAGTTGTTGCACACTGTTGTCGATTGACGTGAGCTGTTGCTCGAGCGGTTGGCGGGTACGCGCCACCAGCTTGGCAAAACTTTCGGTGCCGTTCTGACGCTGTTCGAGAGTTGCGACTTTGTTACGCAGTTCGAGCAGATGCTCCGCTAGTCCTACCGGTCCATTCGGCTCCAGGCGCTCCTGCGCGGGAGAGACCTGGGCCACTTTGGGCTTGGCGTCGGTCTGGATCGAGCGGCGCAGTTCGTCAATTTGCGCCTGCAAGGTGCCGGTCTGCGACGAGGAAGATGCGGTGCCGCTTTCGAACTGCGCGATCGTGGTGAGGAAATCGACCCGCGCGCGGGACAACTCCAGCTCCGCCTGTGCGGCCATGAGCTGTCGAGTCAACGGATCCTGTTGACGGCGAGGCGTGGCGCGCAGCCGCGCGTTCAGCGCTTTTATTCGTGTCTGATTTTCTTCCAGGTTGGCGCGCGCCTTGGCCAGGCGGCTTTCCGTGAGCGCAGCCGCATTTGTCGCATTCGCCGGCCCGCCTGGCGGCTGCTGCGGGGAAGCGCCCAGCTTTGAAATCATTGCCGCCTCGGCGTCGGCATAGTCGAAAGCGAGTTTTATGATCTGCTCGGCCGTTCCCTTGTCGGCGGCGAGATAGAGCGCTTCTGAGGGTTCCTCTAACAATCCGGCTTCCAGATTGAACTGGCGGTACCAGGCGATTGCGGCGCCCAAAAAGGAAATCACGTTTTCCTGCTCGCTCAGGGGCACTGGCGTCGGCGCAACAGCAGGCGCGGAAGATTTAGCGGCGACGGATCCCGCCGCGGAGGGTTTGGCGGCGGGCGATTGCGCCAGTGATGCTCTTGCGCCGATGGATTGCGCGGAGAGGAGTTTGGCGGCAGGCGTTTCAGCCATCGAGGGCTTGGCCGCCGGAGATTGAGGCGACGCCATCTGTGGCATGGGAGAGGCCGCCGTCGATTCGCCCCAGGACGCCGGCGCGAGCACGCCCACGATCAGCGTCGCCAGCAGCAGCCATATCATCGGACCGGTCCGATTCCACTCAAAAGGCCGCAATCGCAATCTCCCGGAGCATATCGCCAAATTATGATACTTGCCTGCAACGCCCCGCCCAAGGCGGTTGATTGCGCCGGGTTTATCCGCGCGGCCGGGCGGGGTTTGTGACGAATGATTAAGCGGCCGGGCGGCGCAGCATCACCGGATCGATCCGGCGCGGTACCAGGCGGCCGTAACCGGCGCTTTCGGTCAGGCGCCCGTTCTCGACGATTACCTTGCCGCGCAGAACGGTCATCACCGGCCATCCGTGGATCTCCCATCCTTCCCACGGGCTGTAATCGCTGACGTGAAAGTCTTCGCGCCCAAGCCGTTTGTGGATTTGGGGATCGATAACGCACAAGTCGGCGTCGCTGCCCGGCGCAATCACACCCTTGCGCGAGTATAGCCCCATGATACGGGCGGCGTTGGTCGACGTGACTTCGGCAAACCGTTGAAGCGGCATCGCGCGCTTGACCACACCTTCGGTGTAAACGATACCCATCCGCGTCTCAGCCCCGACGTTGCCGCCGGTCACATCATCGATACGCTTGCCGCGCAGCTTTACTTCCAGCGAAGTCGGGAATTCGTCGGTGGCCGCCGTCGAAATGCCGCCCCGCACCAGTCCGTCCCACAGCGCGGTTTGATCCTCGGGAAATTTCAGCGAGGGATAGGTGTGATAGCAGAAACCGCGGGGCGCCTTGTAATGCTCCGCGTTAAAGCATGCGTACTGATGCAGTGTCTCGCCGTAAACCGGCAGGCCGCGGGAGCGGGCCGCCTGCACCGCTTCAACCCCTTCATGGGCTGAAACATGGACGAAGTAAACGCCGGCGCCGGACGCCGCGCCTAGCTCTATTATGCGGTTGAAGGAAACCTGCTCGGAAAGGTTGGTATGCACCTGGGCCAGATGGGCGCCCTCGACCCGTTGCTCGTGGATGAACCGTTCGTAGTTGAACTGAACCAGGTCGTCGTCCTCGGCGTGAACCGTCATCAGACCGCCATGCCGGGCCAGCCTTTGCATCGCCCAATGAATCCGCCCATGGTCCAGGCGCATCGAACCGCGGCGGTCCGGATGAGGCGGCAGGATATCGGTGGTGAAGACCTTGAAAGTGGGAAATCCGTCGGTGATCGCGTCGCCAAGTTGATCGAAGGTGGCAAGCGGCAAGGCGCCGGTCAGAGCGATATGAAATGAATAATCGACCAGCGAACGGCCCCGCCATTGCTCGAGGCGGCGCGCCAGCGCACTGGGGATATCGATCCTGGGATTGACGAAGCAGAAATCGAGATGGGTCGTGGTGCCGCCAAATGCCATCCCGACCGTATCTTCCTCCGGCCCCAGCGTCATCAGCCGTTGGCCGGGCTGCATCACGATCGGAGTATTCAGGTGGGTGTGTGGTTCGATACCACCGGGCACGACTATCTTACCGGCAACGTCGATGAGGCGGACCGCTCGGGCATCCGGACCCGCGTCGCCGATTAGCGCAATCCGCTCGCCCGCGATAGCGACATCCCAATTGCCGACGCCGCCAGGAGTTACCACCTGACCGCGGCGAAGTATCAAATCGTACATCGCGTCCCTCCAATCGGAAATAGAACGGAAACGCGAACACGCGATGAAACTATCCACGCTGTCTATATCACAAGCGGCGCTATCCGCCTTGAGCCGCCGCCAGGACGGGACTAGACAGTAGTCAAGGGACACGACGAGGAGTTCGGCAATTGAGTGAGCAAGTCATCGGCAAAATCGAAGAGTTGTGGCGCTATCCGGTCAAATCGATGCTGGGAGAGCGGTTGCATCGCGTCATGGCCACGACCGGCGGACTCGTTGGCGACCGCGCGTGGGCGCTGCGCGACCTGCGCACCGGCAATGTCGTCAGCGCCAAGAAATGGGCGCGGATGCTGGCGTTCAGCGCTTGCTATGAGGTAGCGCCGGGTTCCGACGGACCCGGCCGGGTGCGGATTGATCTTCCCGATCAAGGCTCCTTGTATGCGGACGATCCGTTGGCGTCGCGGGCGCTCTCGGAGGCGCTGGGCTTCGAGGTGCGGCTTCAGCAGGCCGCCGCGTTGGAGAACCAGCGCGTGGAGGCGGACATCGACACCGATAGAATCTTCGGCGACATCCCGCTAAGCGAGATCTACACGGGGTTGAAACCGGGACAGAACATTCCCAGCAGTTTCGGTCTGCCGCGCGGCACTTTTTTTGACTCCGCCGTAATCCACATCGTTCCCAGCGCATCCCTGGAGCAATTGGGGCGATTGCAAGGCGCCAGCACGGAGATGTGTTCGCGGCGCTTTCGTCCCAACGTTTTAATCCGGACCCAGGAGGGGATGGAGGGATTCGTCGAGGACCAATGGCTGGGCGGTCCTACGCTGGCGATCGGCGATTTGCGAGTGGACAAGATTAAACCGACGATCCGATGCGTGATGACCACGCTTGCGCAGTCGGAACTGCCCCGCGACATGAGCGTGCTGCGCACTGCCGCGAAGTATCACACCGCCCATCTCGGCGTCACCGGCAGGATTACGAATGAAGCAATGCTCGAAGTGGGCCAGCCGGTTGTGCTGCTGACGTAGGTATCGGGGCAAGGCGACGCAGACAATGGCGGGTAGCGCGGCCCGCCCCATTCCGGAACAATCGCGGGCATGCGCGGCAACCGGCCGATGCTGGTCGAGTCAAGTGACCTCTCCCGCCCGGTTCCTGCTTGGCGCCGGTCTCGGCGCGGGTTCTTTTTCTTTGATTCCTACCTATTTCGTCGAAACGCCCGCGGCCTCCGCGACCAGTTCCGACAGGTCGCGCACCTCCATGCTATCCTCCAGCGATCTGGCCTTCATCGCGTCGGTCATCATGGTCATGCAGAACGGGCATCCGGTGGCGACGGTTTCCGGCTTGGCGGCGGTCAGCTGCTCGAAGCGGAACGCGTTGATGCGATGCGGTCCCACCTCCTCCTTCCACATGCATCCGCCGCCCGCACCGCAGCAATAGGTGCGGTTCTTCGATTGCTCGACGTCGCTCACCTCGGTGCCGGGAATGGCGCCCAGCGCCCGGCGCGCGCTGTTCCATTTGCGGTCGTGCCGCGCCATGAAGCAGGGATCGTGATAGGTGACGCGCCGGGCGATCTCTTTGTGCGGCCTGAGCCGACCCGCGCCGATCAACTCGTCGATAAATTCCGCCTCATGCACGACTTCGTAATCGACTGCGCCGAAGTCGGGATACTCCTTCTTGAGGTTGTGATAGCAATGCGGGCATTGGGTGACGATCCGCTTGGGCTTGTAGCGGTTGATGGTCTCCAAATTCTGGGCGGCGACGGTGGCGTATAGATACTCATTACCCAGCCGCCGCGCCGGATCGCCCGTGCACATCTCCTCCTTGCCCAGCATCGCGAACCGCACACCCGCCTGCTTCATCAGGCCGGCAAAGGCGCGGCTGACGCGCTGGTTGCGTTCGTCGTAGGAACCGGCGCATCCAACCCAATACATCACGTCGATATCGGCGGGATCCTCGAGTTCCGCCATCAGGGGAACATCGAGTCCCTGCGCCCACTCCTCGCGCTTCTCCTGCGCGATTCCCCAGGGATTGCCCTGCACCTCGATACCCTTGAAGGCCGAGGTCGCCTCCTGCGGGAAGCGGCTTTCCATCAGCACCAGGTGGCGGCGCATGTCATCGATACGCTGGATGTGCTCGATTCCGACCGGGCATCCTTCCTCGCACCACCCGCAGTTGGTGCAGTCCCACACCGCTTGCTCGGTGGCGACCTGCGTGATCATGTCGGGACCTTCCCACGCCGGCGCCTCGGCGCCATCTCCGCCGTTGGCGCGCGCAGCGAGCAGGAACGGCGCCTTGGCCAGCAGATGCTCGCGCTGCGTGATCACCAGGTTCTTGGGGTTGAGCGCCTTTTCGGTGGTCGCGGTGGGACAGTTGATCGTGCAGCGCCCGCACTCAAGGCAGGTGGACATGTCGAGCAATTGCTTCCAGGTGTACTGCTCGACCTGGGACACCCCGAAGGTCTCCGCGTTCTCAAAGTCCTTGATGGGCGCCAGGCGGCCGCGCGGACGCAAGTTGCGGAAGAACAAATTGACGGGAGCCAGCAGGAAGTGACGCACCTTTGAGAAGGGGAAGGCAAACAACAGTCCGTAAACCAGCAGTACGTGCACCAGCCAGAGCCCGCGATGAAACCCCGCGCCGGCGCCGAGCGCGCCTTCGATCCGCCCGACCCGCCGGCCCACGTAGGCCCATTCCGTGAAATCGGGATGAGTCGCGTTGATGCGCGCCCCTTCCAGCATCAGGCCGGTGATCCCGACCAGCACGAGCATCAGCAGCGGATACCAGTAGCCCAGGTAGTTCTCCAGGTTGTCCAGCATCTTGTCGGCGGGCGGGGCGGCGAGCAGCCGGGGCCGCGTCATGAACCGCCGCGCTGCGGCCGCGAGCACGCCGCCGATCAACATTAGGAAGAACGTGTCCATGAAGGCTTTGAAGAACAGGTAGAAGTCGCCGTAGTAGAAGTAGAGATTGACGCCGAGGAGCGCGAACAGGTCGCGCAGGTCGCTGTTGATGAGCACGATAGTGGTGCCGATGAACAGCCCGATGAACGCGGTGTAGAAGCTGTAATGCATCCAGCCCCAGTGCTCGCGCACCACGAACCCCTGGCCTAGCGCGTCGCGCGCGGCCAGCGCGGTCCGGCGCACCAACTGGTCGAAGCGATCCTCGCTGGCGCCCAACGCGATCCGCCGGTACCAGTACATCCCGGCGTAAACGAAAGCGGCAAGGAGCAACGCCAGCAGCGCGTACATGATAACGATGAAAGCGACGGGTACGTTCCAAAGGATCCGGCGGGTGAGCTGCTGATTCATCTCATTCTCTTGATTCCATGATCACACCGCCTTGGCGGCGGCGTGCGGTTCGCGTTGCATTGCGGCAACGCCTTAGGTGACCTCAGCACTTAAATCAGATTATGGCCGGGAAATTCAATCAAGGATGTTGGTCGAGGGTCCGGCTGAGCTACCCGACACCCTCACCACGTTCTCCCTGGTCGGCGCCAAGCATGAATAATGTAGAAACTGGAATAAGGGGCAGGGATGCCCGCGCCACTTCGGAGCAATTCCCTCATAAGAAATCCTGACAGTTCCTCCGCCTTCCTTGGCCAAGAGAGGGTCTGGTGTGGGGGCGGATGCTCTTTCGGCCTCGTCAGGAATGCTTCAGCTTGCGGACCTCTTCGGCCATCTCGGGAACTGCTTTAAACAGGTCGGCCACCAGGCCATAGTCAGCGACACTGAAGATCGGCGCTTCCTCGTCCTTGTTGATCGCGACGATCACCTTGGAGTCTTTCATGCCCGCCAAATGTTGGATTGCGCCTGAGATGCCGACCGCGACGTAAAGGTCGGGCGCCACGACTTTGCCTGTCTGTCCCACCTGCAGGTCGTTGGGCACGAAGCCGGCGTCCACCGCGGCGCGGCTGGCGCCCATCGCCGCGCCGACCACGTCCACCAACGGCTCCAGCACGGTCTTGAAATTCTCGCCCGACTTGAGTCCGCGGCCACCGGAGATGACGATCTTCGCCTCGGTGAGCTGCGGGCGATCGCTCTTGATTTCGTTGAAAGTCACGAACTCCATCTTGAGCGAGCCCTGATCGATCGTCGCCGGCACCTTTTCAACCGGCGAGGGGCTGGAGCTCTCCGCCGCAGCGTCAAACGCCGTCGCGCGGACGGTGATCACCTTGACCGGACCGTCCATTTCCACCAGCGCCATACCGTTGCCAGCGTACATCGGCCGGATGACGCTGCCGTCGTCATTGATCGTGATGATATCGGAGGCCATCGGCGCGTCCATGCGCGCCGCCAGCCGCGGCATCAGATCCTTGCCACGCGCCGTTGCGGTGGCCATCACGTACTCGGCGCCGGTGCTTTTGACCAGGTTGGCGAGCGCCTGCGCGTGAGCGTCGGCCAGGTAGTTCTTGAGCGTGGCATGCTCCAGCGCGATCACCTTGGCAGCACCGTATTTGGCCGCCGTCTGGGCCAGCGCGTCGACATTTTCGCCCATCACGACCACGGTGCATTGCGCGCCGCGCTTGCGCGCCATCTCCAACCCCGCATTAATCGCGACCAGCGTCGATTTGGGGAAATGCTCGTGCTGATATTCGGCAAAGACTAAAACGTCACCCATATCGTGTCTTCCAGGATAAAATCGCCTTTATTCGCGCGCGGCCAACAACTCCGTGGCGCGCTTCGGCATATCGGTTCAGATCAACTTTGCCTCGTCGTGAAGGAGCTTGACCAACTCCTCCACCGAACCTACCTTGCGGCCTGCCTGCCGTTTGGGCGGCGCTTTGAGTTCCTTGACCTTCAATTTCGGCGTCAGGTCCACGCCCAGGCTGTCGATGGGGATTTCCTTCAACTCTTTCTTGCGCGCTTTCATGATTCCAGGCAGCGAAGCATAACGTGGCTCGTTGAGGCGCAAATCGGTGGTGACCACGGCCGGCAGCGGAAAGGCGACCGTCTCCAGGCCGCCGTCCACCTCCCTGACCACGGTGCAGCGCTCGCCATCGATGTCGATTTTGGAAGCAAAGGTCGCCTGCGGCCATCCGAGCATCTCGGCCAGCATCTGTCCGACCTGGTTGGAATCGTCATCGATCGCTTGCTTGCCGAGGATCACCATTTTGGGCTGCTCTTCGGCGACGATCTTGGCGATTACGCGGGCAATAGCCAGCGTATCCAGCGGTTTGTCGTTCACCACCAGCTTGGCCCGGTCGGCGCCCATCGCCAGCCCGGTGCGCAGTTGTTCCTGCCAATTGCTCTGACCGATGGTCAGTAGCACCACCTCTCCGGTCTTCAGACGTTCCTTGATCCGCAGGGCTTCTTCGATTGCGATCTCATCGAATGGATTGATCACCCATTTGACGTTATCGGTCGCGATACCCGTTGCGTCCGCAAGGATCCTGATGGTCGTGGCAGGATCGGGAACGCGCTTCAGCGGTACCAGAATTTTCACCAATTTGCTCCTAGGAATGGCCGCTATGCGAGGCACAGCGCCCGGCGGCTCCCCACTCAAGCGAAAGGAGCGAGCCAAGCCGAAGGGAAACTAACAACCGTGGCAGTTTCAGTCAAATCAGGTCCGGCGAAAGCACACGCTGATTCCGGCGTTCTATTCGTTGTAGCCCAGGCGTCGCGAGAGGTCCTGGCCGGCCTCCAGAATTACCGGTGCGATTTCGTTGGCGACTCGCTCGGCGGGAATTCGGTAAACCGGTCCCGCTACTGCCAGCGATCCGACCACTGTGCGGGTGTAATCCCGAATCGGCACGGCGACGGAGCACACATCCTCCATGTATTCGCCGTGATCGACGGCATAGCCGGCACTGCTGACCGTAGCGAGCTGCTCCAGCAGCTTGGCGCGGTCCGCGATCGTTTGGGTGGTATGCGTGCGCATCTGTTCGGGAAGGGTTGACTTCAACTCCTCATCGGCTTCGAAGGCCAGGTAAACCTTACCCGACGCGGTACAATGCAGCGGCAGCGAATCGCCAATCGGCGGAGTGATTTTGACCACCCGGTCTTCGGGCTCCGCTGCTTCCAACGGCACCACGCTGTCACGCCGCACGATCCCGACAAAGGTGCTCTCGCGGCATTTGCGCGCCAATTCGGACAGTATCGGACGCGCCTGCCGGACCAGGCCCATGTGGTTGATATAGCTGCGGCCGAGATTGAGGCAGCGGATGCCGAGCCGGTAGTTTTCCGTCGAACGGTTTTGCTCGATATACCCGCGTGCTTCCAGCGTTGCGAGCAGACGGAAAACGTTGTTCTTATGCAGCTTCAGCCGCTTGGATAATTCCGTGACCCCCAACTCGTCCACATCACGCGAGAATTGCTCCAGCACATCAAGCGAATGCGCCACCGACTGGATGACGTAATTTGTTTTGTCGCGGCGAACCATTACGTTGTTGTCCTCTGATCGTTGGCCTCCTCCGGAGCCCTTTGCCATTTTGGGATAGCGTTTTAATTTAGTGCCGGCCTAATGCCCCTGTCAACGTCGGGGGAAGACCCTCAAACCCTGGTTTCTGATGCCCGTCAGAGCGTCCAATCGTGTAAAGTGTCACGGCTAAGGCTAGCAAGACGGACCCGCCGGACGGGTTCTGGAGAAGCAGGTGATTGAAACCCTTGGAATGCGCCACGTGGCGCTGCGAGTCTCCGACGTGGAGCGATCAAAGAACTTCTACATGGAGGTCTTTGGCATGAGGGTGGTTTGGCAGCCCGACCCTGACAATGCGTACCTGAGCTCCGGATCCGACAATCTTGCGCTCCATCGCGAACCCGTCGTCGATCCGAGCCGTGCTGGACTGCTGGACCATATCGGCTTCTTCGTGGCCGGAATCCCGCTGCTGGAGCAGAGCTTTTCCTGGGCCCGACAACACGGGCTCGACATCGTCCAGCCCCTGCGCAAACATCGCGACGGTACCTCCTCCTTTTATATCAGGGACCCCGACGGAGTTGTGATTCAGCTCATCTATGATCCCTCGCTGCGCGCGAACTAGCGCCGCTCAATTGCCTGGGATTTCCGTAACCGACCACAAGGAACCAAATGATGCTAAAAGGCAAAGCGACTCGAGGTGGCACGGCTTCATATGCGGCCAGGTTCACGAGTTTGCCCGGCAATTTCCGTCCGATGTTTGAATTGGCGGCGTCATCGCTTGGAATCGGGACCTATCTGGGCGAAATGGACGCCGAGACCGACGAGTTATATCGCGAAGCCGCGAAGATTGCGGTCGCCGGCGGCGTCAATGTGATCGACAGCGCCGTCAATTACCGTTTTCAGCGCAGTGAGCGATCGATCGGCGCCGCAATCAAGCAACTGATTGACACGGGCAGCGCCGGGCGCGAGGAGTTGGTTGTCGCCAGCAAGGGCGGCTACATCACTTTCGACGGCGACATGCCGGACAACCCGCGCGAGTATTTTGAGGCCGCCTTTGTTAAGACCGGACTTATCGGACCAGGTGACCTGGTCGATAATTCCCACTGCATGACGCCGCGCTATATCGAGGCGATGCTCGACAAGAGCCGCGCCAACCTTGGACTCGAAACAATCGACGTCTATTTCCTGCACAACCCTGAGGCGCAGGTTGCCGCCGTGGGACGAGCGGAATTCATGCGGCGCGTGCGCCTGGTCTTCGAGCTTCTGGAGCGTAAAGTTGCCGACGGCGCGATCGGCGTTTATGGCACCGCCACATGGAACGGCTACCGGGTGAAGCCGGACAGCGCCGATTACCTGTCGCTGCAGGAATTAGTCGACCTCGCGGCGGCCGTCGCTGGACCAAACCATCATTTTAAAGTTGTACAGCTGCCCTACAGCCTTGCGATGCCCGAGGCGTTCACGACCCACAATCAAAAGATCAAAGGCGAAGACCAGATGCTATCGATGCTTGAAGCCGCCCGCGCTCTTGGTGTCGCGGTTTGGGCAAGCGCGTCACTGCTGCAAGGTCGGCTGACGAACCGCCTGCCGGAGGTGGTGGCCGAGGCCATGGAAGGTCTGCGCACTGATGCGCAGCGTTCGATCCAATTCGTGCGCTCAACGCCGGGAGTAAACGTGGCGCTGGTCGGAATGAAGACTGCTTCTCACCTCGCGGAAAACCTGGAGACGCTGCGTCGGCCCACGGCTCCGTTCGAGTCGTTCATGAAGCTGTTCACGAAGGCGTGAGCCGTCACCGCGGTGAGTGAGGCGTCACCGCCCGACAAGTTTCAGATCAGACTCAGCCAATCACAGTCGTTCCAGGCGCAGACTACAGCACCTCATCCGCGATCTGCTGCAGCGCCGCCGAGGTGTCGCCCAAGAGCAGCTCGTTGCTCTTGATGCGCTTGAAATACAAATGGAGATCGTATTCCCAAGTGAATCCGATTCCACCGTGCACGTGGATTGCCTGCGTGCCGACAAACGCACCCGGCCCGGAAGCCGCCGCCTTGGCCATCGCGATCGCCACCTTGCGCTCGGGCACGTTGCTGTCAATCGCCCATGCCGCGTAATAGACCGCTGAGCGCAGCCGATCGATAACCGCGCCCATCTCCGCGATTCTAACCTTGACCGCCTGATTGGACCCCACCGGTTTGCCGAACTGGACGCGCTCCTTAACGTAGGCCACCGACAACTCGATCATCTTTTCGGCTACGCCCAGACTTTCCGCCGCCAGTGCGGCGCGCCATTCATCGACCAGGATCTGAATTGCTGCGGACGCATCGGCGGTGCCGAAAATCGACGCAGCGGCGGCTACGCTGGCGTTCGACAGCGTCATCTCGTGCTGGCGCACGGTGCGGTCCATGACGTCCAGGTCCAACCATTTGACGCCGGTCGCGTCGGTGGGCAGCGCAAATAGACCACGCTTTCCGTCCAGCAGCGCCGCTTCCACCAACACCGTCGCCGCCAGCGGACCGTAAGGAACAAATTCCAGTTTGCCGTCCAGCCGCCAATTACCGCCCGTAGCTTCCGCCTTGACGCCCTCACCCAAAGCCAGCGTGAAGCTGGCCGTGCCGGCGGCAATCTGCCGGAGCGTATCGCTACGCGCGGGTCCTGCCGGTGCGTTTGCGATCAGCCGTCCGGCCAGCAACGTAGTACTCAGTGGCACGGGAGCCACAGCCCGACCGGACTCTTCGAGTAGCACGATGAAGTCTTCGAAACGCAGTCCCGAGCCGCCCTCCGCCTCCGGCACCATCAGCGCGGTCCAGCCACCCTCACTCAAGGCCTTCCACAGGGCCGGGTCGCGTCCGTCGCCGTCGTAGGCGACCTGGCGGACGTGGCGGATGTCGCAAGCGCCTTCGAAGAGGCTGCGCAGCGCCGAGCGCAGCTCTTGTTGATTTTCGTTCAGATCAAAATCCATAGTTCACCTGGCGGTGAGGGCGGTCCAAACTTTCAGGAAAGTAAGACAACCGGATTTGCGAAGCAACACATGTTAGGCCCGGCACAATCCTCTTTGCTGCGAGCGTCTTTCACGCGTCAACGCAGGTGGCGGCGGGCAAAATCAAGCCGCTGGATCGCGGTGCAAATTTCCAGCGCCGCATACGCATAACAGACCCAGACTCCCGCTCCTCCGGCGAAGACCAGCACGGTGAAAAACGCCATCGCCTCGGTCCGCTCCAGCAGGCCGGGCGGATACCGAATGAGCTTTTCATCCCCGCCCATCGCGGAGCCCGTAGCAAGGAAAACCGTGATGTTGACATACCAGCTCGCCAGCACCGCCAGCGCGGCGAAACCCAGCATCGGACGATACCAGGCCACTCCCAGCAGCGCCGCCGCCTCCACGAGACGGTCGGAGGTCAAATCGAGCACGCCTCCGAAGGCGGTGGACCGTTCGTAGTCGCGCGCGATCGTTCCATCAAGTGCGTCCAACGTCGCGCTGACGTACAACGCCGCAAGCCCGGCAACGCTCAATCCATACGCAAAGGCGATTCCCGACAGCGCTCCCGTGAACGCCGCGAAAGCGGTCACCTGGTTGGCTCCGATGCCTGCGCCGTGCAGAATCGCCGCAACGCGGGATTGCACGCTGCGCAACCATCGCCTTTTCGCCATCCAACTATCGAGCATGCAGTAGAGCTTCGCCATCGAGCGCGGCGCAGGCAAGCTCTGCCGTGACGGGGCGGCGGGTCCAATATTGGCGGTTCCCCAATTGCCTTATCGATGCCATTATGAACATTCATGGAGGCTCAATTTTCGACCGTTTTCATGTAGCAATTGAATTGCTGGCCAAAGTTCGACCTTGTATGACCAAAGCTATCCTCATTGTAATTGCGGCCTTGATGCTCTTGCTGCTGCTCCGGGCGGACCCCTCCAACGCCGAGCCCGCCGTCAATCTGAGAACACTCCTGGCATCGCCTGTCGATCTCACGCTTTACAGCCCCGATCGCAAACTGGTCATTGGCCACGCCCGATACACGATCAAAGAAGATGGCAAGACGGTGGAAATCATTGGCGAGACTCACTACGCCAGCGGGGAGCGCGATTGGGAGCGGGTCATGATGGAACATCAGGCGGGAAATCCGCTGCCGGTGGTGACCTCCTTTCAAGGCAATTTCATGAACCGCAACGATTCCCCGCAGTTGCGGGAGAAGGCCGAATTCAAGTCGGGTCAGGCGTCGTGCACCTGGAGCAACGAGATTGACGACAGCCATTATGAGGACGCACTGGATTTTCCACCCGACACCTACGTCGGCGCGGCTTCGGTTGTTCCGCTCGAGTATGCGCTCAAAAAGGGCGAATCAAGCGTTCGCTTTCATGTCTTCGACTGTACCCCCAAACCGAGCATTTTTACCGTTGACGCCAAGCTCGAGAACGGTATCGCACGGTGGAGCTACTATCCGGGCGAGTTGGCGCAGATGGGTCTGACGCCGGACCTTGGATGGCTCAACATAGTGGCGCGCCCTTTCATCCCTAACATCACGGTGTGGTTCGATCCGGGCGAAGGCTACCAGTACGTCGGTTCGGCCAAGAATCGTTACTATCGGGGCTTGGCGATTGTCCTGGTGCGTGACAACAGGCGCGGGCGTACGGTTCGCGAGGAGCCCGCGCGGCGACCGCCACCTCCGGGCGTGTCGGTCGATCCCGCCAAAACTGCCAACTAAAGGGCGCAAGTCCGCGTCGCTGCGCGGCCGGAAGACACTTCGCCCCGTCCCCCAATGCGGCCGTCAAATTGTCAGGTAACGGTTGATGCCGCCAGACGGCGGCTTCCGTCTATGCGTGCGTCGCGCCCCGGCCCGGTCGATGCGGCTGGGGCTTGCGGTATTGAAAGAGAACTTGACACTGCGGGCAAACCCCCTCGGGTTGCTCAGCGCGCGCCCGCCTGATCAACTTCGTGTAGTGGACCCTTCCGTCATTGCAGATGTGTGCGGCGACGGGGAAATCATATACGGTGCGAATCGCGGAGGTGTCTTGCGTCATCTAACTCGGAGGCTCCCTCATGCAAAATTTTCCTTCGTTTTGCGCAAGTTTCAGCTGAAGAAGCCTGCGCACGTTACGGAGACTCGATCAAACATATTCTAATCACCCAACGGGTCAATCGTTTTGACCATACGAAACAAAAAATTTTCGTACCCTTTGCAAACCGCAAACCCGGCGCGCTCTGCGATGCGTTCAAGCTGCGATCGGCATCGGCAGGCGCTTTGAAGCGTGCTAGGCTTGGCGCGGATTGGAACGAGCCGCAACTCTCGCCAAGGATCGGTCTCTCAAGAAAATGTCCGCGCGCAAGATCAAAAAGCTGCTGGTGGCCAATCGAGGTGAGATTGCGCTCAGAATCATCCGCACCGCCCGTGTGATGGGTCTTCAAACCGTAGCGGTATTCTCGGCCGCTGACGCGGCGATGCCGCATGTGACGGCGGCCGACGAAGCGCGACCGATCGGTCCGCCCGAGGCGCTGCTCAGCTACTTGAATGCTGCGGCGATCATCGAAGCGGCGTTGGCGTCGGGAGCCGACGCGATTCATCCGGGGTATGGATTCTTGTCCGAAAGCCCGGCGTTCGCAGCCGCCGTTGAAGAGGCCGGCCTGACTTTCGTCGGCCCGAGCGCTGCGGCGTTGAGCGCAGCGGGCGATAAGGTCGGCGCACGGCAACTCGCCCGGCGTGTTGGCGTGCCGATCGTGGCGGGCATAGAGACCGCGGATATTGCCAGCGCGCGCAGCTTCGCTGCCGCTAACGGCTACCCAATCATGATCAAAGCCGCGGCCGGCGGCGGGGGACGCGGAATTCGCGTCGTCGTTGCGGAGGGCGCGCTGGCTTCCGCGCTGGAAGCGGCCGCACGCGAAGCGCAGGCCGCGTTCAACGATGGGCGGCTGTTCATCGAAAAATACTTGGCGCGGCCGCGTCACGTGGAAGTCCAGGTGCTCGGCGATGCGCACGGCCGCGTAATTGCCATGGGCGAGCGCGAATGCTCGATCCAGCGCCGTCACCAAAAAATTATCGAAGAATCGCCATCGCCCGGCGTCACACCCGCGTTGCGTGCGCGAATGATCGAGGCTGCCGTCGGCCTGGCCGCCGCCGTCGGCTATCAAAACGCCGGTACCGTCGAATTCCTGGTCGAGGGCGAAGGCTTCTACTTTCTGGAAATCAACGCCCGGCTCCAGGTGGAGCATCCGATAACCGAGCTGCGCTTCGATTGCGATCTGGTCGCACTTCAACTTCGCCTCGCGCAGGGCGAACCGCTGACCGCACCGTCTTCGCCGCGCGGACACGCGATCGAATGCCGTATCTACGCCGAGGATGCCGGCAATGATTTTCGTCCCGCGGCGGGGCCCGTCGCATATCTGCAATTGCCCGCCGGCCCCGGGATCAGGGTCGATACGTTTTTGACTCCCGGTATCGAGATTTCAAGCTATTACGACGGCCTGCTCGCCAAGCTGATCGCCTACGGATACGACCGCGAGGAGGCGCGGCGCAGGACAGTATCCGCGCTAGGCGAATTCATGCTCACCGGGGTGCTGCACACGGCATCATTCCTGCGCGATGTTGTGGCCAGCGAACGCTTCGCGCGCGGCGACCTCTCAACCGGCTTCGTGAGCGATTTTTTGCCCGCCTGGAGTCCGCCGGAAGAATCGATAAAGGCAGCAGCGGTTCTGGCTGCGGTGGCTGCACAAGCCGGTCCGGCAGGCACCGCCCCACGCGCGCGACCCGCCGCCGAGGACAGCCGCGGGCGCTCGCCGTGGGAAAGGCTGGGCCCGTTGAACTTCGGGAGCCGGCGATGAAGCTGCGCGAATCCGGTACCAGGCGCCAATTCGAGGTCGAGGTGGACCGCGGAGGTTCCGTGATCGAGGCGCGCGTGGACGGTACGCCGAGCGAACTGGTCAATCAGACGCTGGGTGACGGCGCGATGCTGATTGAATGCGGCGGCAGCCGTGTGCGTGCCTTCGCAGCCGTCCTGCGCGATTCGATCGTGGTCAGCATCGGCCCGCAATCCTTCAGGTTCACCCCCTTGCTCGAAAGCCGCGCCGGCGCGCGCCGCAGCCTGACGACGCCCATCCTGACCGCGCCGATGCCGGGCAAGGTACTCAGGGTGATGGTTGTCGAAGGCGGCCTGGTGGAGATTGGGCAGCCATTGATCACGATGGAAGCGATGAAGATGGAAACCACGCTCAGCGCGGAAGGACCGGCGCGCGTCAAACGGATCGCGGTCAGCGAAGGTCAGATGGTTGACGCCGGCGCGGTGCTGATCGAACTCAGCCCGCTTGATTCATCAAAGCCGCAATCCGATCACTAAGTCCGGCCATCCATTGATCGAGATCATCGTCGCGCTCGACGACTATTTCCAGCTTGCCGTTGGGCAGAATACGCACGCGGCCCGGATGTTCGGGTCGCAGCGGAATCACCACCGCCTCGCGCGAGATTCCCAGCGGCTCGATAATTTCGAAGATGCGCTCGATTTCCTTCAGCGTCACTGCTTTGAGCAAGGGCGCCTCCTTTGCCAGTTCAATCGAAAATCGCCGGCCGCATGCTTTACATTGGGCCGCGTCGAGGTAAGCTCGCTGATCGTAGCATCGAGCAGTCGGTTGCGAATAGCGTTTGCCGATTCCAAAATGAGGCGGTTGTGTACGGCACTATAAAGAAGATCATCAAGGACAAGGGGTTCGGGTTTATCGTTCCCGACGACGGCATGGACGAGGTTTTTTTCCATCGCTCCAAGCTGGCAGCCAAGGTCCGCTTCGAAGACCTTCGCGAAGGCGACGAGGTTCAATTCGACCCCCGCCCGGGCGACAAGGGCCGGCAGGCGTTCAACCTGCGCATGCGTTGACGGCCCGTGTGGCCCTGCCAGGGCGCCGAGTGATACCTCGCGCGCGGGCGCTCGTTTGCGCGCTCGCGCGTGTTATAATCCGTGGCGATGTCTGTCCATGAGCACAAGCATCGGCCAGGCCGACCGCTTGCAATTGGCGTGATCACTGTTAGCGACAGCCGCACAGAGGCTACCGACGCCAGCGGCAAGCTCATCCGTGAGCTTCTCGCGGGCGCCGGGCACCGGGTGAGCTATTATGAAATTATGCCCGACGAGCCTTCGCGAATCGCTGCGGCGGTGAGCGCACATCGCTCCGCGCTGGATGCGATCGTCATCAACGGCGGCACCGGCATCAGCCCGCGCGATCAAACTTACGAAGCCGTCAAAGGCTTGCTCGATAAGGAATTAGACGGCTTCGGCGAGCTGTTCCGGATGCTCTCTTACCAGGAAATCGGATCCGCCGCGTTCCTCAGCCGCGCCATCGCCGGAGTCAGCGCCGGGAAAATCGTGGTATCGCTGCCGGGATCGCCGGCAGCCTGTCGCCTGGGACTGGAAAAGCTGCTGCTGCCGGAGCTGGGACATATGGCCAACCAGTTGGGGCTGGTATGACGCTGCGGCTTAAATTGTTCGCGACCCTGCGCGAGCGCGCCGGGGCCTCAGAACTGAACCGCGAATTTTCTCACGGCGTGTCGGTTGGTGAAGTCTGGCGCGCGTTGACGCGCGAGTTTCCCGCGCTGACAGGCCAGGACGAAGCGTTGTCCTTTGCCGTGAACCAGGAATATGTCAAACCGGATTTCCTGCCACAGGACGGTGATGAAGTGGCGTTTATTCCACCCGTGAGCGGAGGCGTCGGCGAAGCCATCCAGGGACCGATCGAGATTGTGCGCTCTCGTATCGACGTAGCGGCGCTGGAAGCGGCGGTCGCCGATCCGGGGGCGGGCGCGATCGCGACCTTTGTCGGCACCACGCGCAATGAAAACTCCGGACGCCAGGTACTGCGGCTTGAGTACGAAGCGTACGAACCGATGGCGCTGAGCGAGATGCGCAAGCTGGCCGAAGAGGCCGTTCGCCGATGGGGAATCACTCGCGCCGCGATCACTCATCGTATCGGTGTGGTCGAGATCGGCGAGGCGTCGGTGGCGATTGCCGTTTCGGCGCCGCATCGGGCCGAGGCGTTTTCCGCCTGCCGCTTCCTGATCGACCGGATCAAGGAGATCGTGCCGATCTGGAAGAAAGAGCATTTTGAAGGCGGTGAGATTTGGGTCGGCTGCCAGACCTCGCATCCGCCGCACGCCCATCCCGATCACTAGCTGGACCCAGGGCTGCAAAATTACGATCTGGAAACGGTGAGGAGATGCAATCAGACGACAGCAACGTTGAAAAGGTGGTGTTGGCCGAACCGCGCGGGTTTTGCGCCGGAGTGGAGCGTGCCGTGGAAGCGGTGCGCAACGCGCTCAAGGCTTATGGCCGGCCGCTTTACGTCCGCCACCAGATCGTTCACAACCGCTTCGTGCTCGAGGCGCTGGAAGCCGAAGGCGCCATCTTCGTGGAAAGCCTGGACCAAATTCCGAACGGCCAACGCGTTATTTTCAGTGCCCACGGAGTTGCGCCGAGTGAATGGGACCGCGCACGCGAGCGCAGCCTGCGCGTGATTGACGCGACCTGCCCGCTGGTCACCAAGGTTCATCTTGAAGTCCGCCGCTACGCCGATGAGGGACGCACGGTCATCCTGGTCGGCCACGCGGGTCATGAAGAAGTAAACGGCACGGTGGGCGTGGCGCCCGGCCAGGTGATGCTGGTCGGGACCGTCGAGGAAGCGCGCACGGTGCAGATCCCCGATTCGTCGCGCGCCGCCGCGGTCACGCAAACCACGCTCAGCGTCGACGACACCCGCGAGATCATGGATACGCTCAAGAGCCGCTTCCCGCAGATGGTCACCCCCAAAACCGACGACATCTGCTATGCGACCCAGAATCGGCAGAACGCGGTCAAAGAGCTGGTCGAGTCCACCGACGCTATCCTGGTGGTCGGGTCCAAGCAGAGCTCCAACGCCAACCGTCTGGTCGAAGTGGCAAGGATGCGTGGCGCGCGCGCCTATCTGGTCGACTCGCTCAAGGACGTGACGCCGCCGATGCTCGACGGAGTCCGCTCGCTGGGGCTGACCGCCAGCGCATCGTCACCGGAATGGCTGGTCGAAGAGATCATCGGCGCATTCGCCGAGCGCGGAGCCAAGGTGGAATTGGTCAGCGTGGCCACCGAACGCGTCCACTTCGCCCTGCCGATGGCGGACTGACGGAGAGTATCTCACCTCAAGCCAATTTCCATGCCGCCGGCGCGTGAACTTTCCCGCCCGCGCACTCGGCGCCGGCGATCTTTCGATTGAACTGCGAGATATTCACCGGGTGCACAAATCCAGATGGAGGCCAAGAGTGAAACGGCTCGCAATGGCGATCATCATGGGGACGCTGCTGGCGACGGCGGCGTTTGCGCGGATGCCCGGCGTCAACACCGCTAACATCATCGACCTGACTCACACCCTCGACCACAGCACTATCTATTGGCCCACGGAGAGCGGGTTCAAATACCACTACGAGCATTTCGGCCCGACGCCAGGCGGCTATTTCTATTCCTCAGGCTATTTCGACTCCCCCGAACATGGCGGTACGCATATGGACGCGCCACTGCACTTCAATCGCCACGGCGATCCGGTCAACAAGGTTCCGTTGCGCGAGATGATTGGCCCCGCCGCCGTGATCGATTTCTCCGCGCGCGCCGCCAAGGATCGAAACGCCACCCTGTCCGTGGGTGACATCCACAAGTACGAAGCGGCATACGGGCCGATCGCCGATGGAGCCATCGTGGTCGCGCGTTCCGGATGGAGTCAGTTCTGGCCCGACCGCAAGCGCTACATGGGCACCGACAAGCCGGGTGACGTTGCCGGATTGCGGTTCCCGGGTTTTTCGCCGCAGGCGGTCGACTTCCTGCTCAAGCATCGCACCGTCGTTGCGATTGCGATCGATACCGCGAGTATCGACCCCGGAATCAGCAAGGACTTCCCGGTGCATCGCCTGTGGTTGGGCGCCAACCGTCCCGCCTTTGAGAATCTGGCCAACGCCGGCCAACTGCCGCCGGCGGGCGCGATCATCTTTTGTGCTCCTATCAAAATTGGCGGCGGCACGGGCGCCCCGGCGCGGATCTTCGCCCTCCTTCCGTGATATTTTCGCCCACCACCTAGGGATTTACGCGCAAGTCACCAGCCGAGATGTGGCGTGTGTCGCGCAACATAGCGGTCTGCTAGGCTAGAAACAGAGCAGCGAGCGCAGTTGGATGCCACAGCAGTCCATGGCGACATATCCAGCCGACGCGAGGTAGCCTTTAGAGACGCAGGCTTCAGGCTGCAGACCGGGAGGGAGAAAACTCTATGCCGCGCTTAATTGGGGCAACGATTTGTACACTTGTGCTGGCCGTGATGCTGTCAGCTTGCAGCGGCAGTCAGCCGCTGAGCACTCGGGAAGAGGGAACGCTGGGCGGCGGCGTGCTGGGCGCCGGAACTGGTGCGATAATCGGCGCCGCCGTTGGACATCCGGGCGCCGGCGCCGCGATCGGCGGTGCGATGGGCGCAGTGGGCGGTTATGCGGTCGGCAACTCGATGCAAAATCAGGAGAACCAGCAGCAGCAGACGCAGAGCCAGATTGAACAACAGCAGCAGGAGATCGAACGCCAACGCCGCGAACTGGAGGAAATGAAACAGCAGCAGCAGACCGAATAAATTCCGCGCTCCGTCTCAGCCAGCAGGGGGGCTTTACGTTCAGTTCCCGCCGTGCTCAAGAGAACGTCCTCTCAATTGCACGGCCAGGCAACGCGGGCAAATTACGTTTTCTGGAGACGCAGCAGCGCGCTGATTGGATCTCGCGGCCGCGTTTTTGTTTGTGGCCGCGTTTTTTTTTGCCGGCGCCCGTGTGTTCCGTTAGGCTGGTGCTTTGGCGGCGTTCAACGCGGCCTGGAGCTTGGCCTCGTCCTCATTGGACAGCGACGTCTGGATGATCTTGCCGCCGGCGCCTTGGAGCTGGGGCAGCACCTTGTCCGGCGTCATCTTTCGCACCAGCACGAACAGCGCCGAAGTGCCGGGCGCAAGCGTGCCGGCCAGCTCTTTCATGAAGTTGTCGTCGATTCCAATGTCGCTCAATGTGCCGCCTACGGCGCCTGCGCCGGCGCCAATCGCGGCGCCCAGAATCGGGCTCAGGAACAAAAGCCCGATCAGCGCGCCCCAAAAACCGCCCGAAATCGCTCCCGCCGCGGTTAGATTGTGGATCTGATGCAGCTTGACCTTGCCTTCCTTGTCGCGCACCGCCACGACCGCGTCTTCGAGATCCACCAGGTATTCGTGCTGCATCTTGAGCAGTTTGAGCCGCACTTCTTCGGCCTGGTGTTCGTCGTTATAGCCCACCACTATAAGGTCGCTCATGGATCCACCTCCGGTTTCGATCGCGAATGGTCGGACAAGTTTCGCACAATGCTGCCCGAAGGTTTAGAGGCAACAGATGCGCGCAGTTCCGGAGCTGTTTCCTGGAAGACTCCGCCCACTTTCCTGATTACGATCGCGCTGGCGCGCGGACCCGCGTCGGCGATCAGCCGGCGCAGCGGCTGATCCATCGGCTCCTTGGAGAGCTTAAACGTACCCCAATGGATTGGTACCAGGTAGCGGGCGCCGCTTTCCCGGAACATTTGCCAGACCTGTTCGGGATTGGCGTGATTGCGGATCCACGGATCGTATGCGCCGATCGAAAACGCTGCAATCAGAGGCGGATTGTCCTGCAATTGCGAGAAGATGGGCGTGAATGCCGAGTCGCACGCAATCAGCATCCTGACCCCGTTTTTTTCGATCACATAGCTGTTGTAGCCGCGGTCCGCCTCCCAGGGCCATCGGCGGCCCCAATGACGCGCGCCCATTGCGGTTATTTTCAGCCCCCGCACGTAGGTGCTTTCACCCCACGACAAGGGCCTGACATCGGTATAGCCCAGCGGCTCGATCAGGTCGCGGCATCCGGAGCAGCTCACCACCGTTGCGGTTTTGGGCAGCGCCGCAAGCGAAGGCAGATCGAGATGATCCATGTGTGCATGTGTGATGAGTATCAGGTTCAGCGGAGGGATTGCGTTGGGTTTGAGCGGAACGGGTGCGCGGCGCACGGGACCGACGGTGAACAAATCGGCGACATTCAATCCCACGCGATGATAGAAAGTCGGATCGGTAATCAATCGCACGCCCAGGTATTCGATCAGCAAGGTCGCATGGCCGAGGTATCCGACCGTGATCGCGTTGGAAGGCCATGAGGCGGGTTGCAGTTGGCCGGAAGCGGGCGCCGGACCGGAAGCTGTCACGCCAGGACATCCCATCAGGGCCAACATAGCGCCGGCAGCCACCGCGCCCACAAGCCAGCGGCCGCGCCAGCACAATCGAGTACGGTCATTGTCGCCAGGTGTCACTGCGCGGGTTGAAAGCATGGCAATTTTTCCACCCACGCGTAGCGATAATTGCGCCCGTCGATACTCAACACACCGGGACCGGACTCGAAGGAAGCAAGAAAGGCGATAAGTTGATTGTTCTCACGATCATTTTGCGGCTGCGCTGCGGCGTAGGCGAGAAAGTTGCGCTTTTTGGGGTCGCCCGACGAGGCCGAAATCGGCGGCGTAAACTGCAAGGAAGCGAGGTTGGTCACCGTGGTGGAAAGGAACCATTTCGGTTTGCCGCCCTCCTCGCCAAGGATCAGGCCCCGTACCGACTCGGTACCATTCTCACCGTGAATCAATTCGCCCATATACGGCGGTGTGTTGGCCAGCGCGTCGCATCGTTCTGCCGTGTCCTCGGTGTCCTCGGTCGGGTCGCGCCCGGTGACGGCGCTGCCCACGCTGACGCCGGCGAAAGTGGCCGCCTGAAACGCCAGCGGCACGAGTTGAGTTGCCGCTGCCGCGGCGCATCCGCCGCAGTACAGCGTCATCAGCAGAAGACTCCCGAATTTCGCGGCGCGCCACCGCCACATATTTTTCGAATCGCAGCTCAACTCACGCCTTGCGTGCCGTCACAATCGACGAGCTGAACGGAGGCGAGGGCAGCGCGCGGCAATCGACACTGGAGAAGCCGGCATCGCGCAGCCACCCCGTAACTTCATCGAGGCTGTAGTCCCGTCCCGGCGTGGTAAGCAGAAGATACAGCGAGAAGACCGCACCCCCGGCAGGCTCGGTTAGGTCGGCATTCATTACGTGATCCTTGACTATCACAATACCGCCCGGCCGCAGCCCCCGATAGCACCTCCCCAGCAGCGCGCGATTGGTCTCGGCGTCTTCGCTGTGGATGATGTTGGAGAGGAAAATCGCGTCGAAACCGGCCGCCATCTCCTGGCGCCGATAGTCGTACTCGGTCAGCTCGATGCGGGCGGCGAGCCCGGGGTCGCGTTCATTCAGAACCTCTCGGGCGACCGCCAGAGTTGCGGGCAGATCCAAAATCGCACCTTTGAGGCTTGGATGGCGGCGCATGAATTCGATCAGGTAGGTGCCCGGACCGCCGCCAACATCGGCAATCGCACCGGTTTCGGGCAGGTCGAGATGCTCCGCCGTCCATACCGCGTCGCCACGTGCCCGGACCAGGCTGTCCATCGCACGGATGAAACGCGCGGTCTCATCGGGGCGATGCTGAAACATGTCGGGGGTGCGCGCCGGCCTGCCTGAACGGATCGAGTCCTCCAGGCGTGCCCACAAGGGGAACATCGCTTCGTCGAACAGGATCATCCCGCCGAGGAATTCGGACGAACCGGCAAGCAGGAAGCGGCGCGCCGCGCCGGTCAGGCTCAGCTCATGCGCTTGCTTTTCAAGCAGCCCCAATGCGGCCAGCGCATTGGCGAGCAATCCGGTTGCGCGCGCGTCGCATTGAATCGCTGCGGCCAGTTCGTTTGCGCCAAGCGGGCGTCCGGCTAACGCCTGGAACATCCCGAGCTTGAGCGCGACCTGGATCGCCCGCGCCCCGGCGTGGGCGCCGGCAAGATCGGCCAGCCTTGAAAAGTCCATCACGCCTCACTTCCGGACGAAGTCCTGCGTGACGTATGCGGAACCATCCGCCGCACGCGCCATGCCAACGCCGGTTTCATCGAAGCGCGGCGAGAGCATGTTCTTGCGATGCCCGGGGCTGTTCATCCATCCCGCGACAGCGCGTTGCGGCAGCAGCGCCGGGTTGGGCAGGTCTTCGGTGTAAATGTTTTCGCCCATTTCCGTGTACTCGATCCCCGAGCCGCGCAGCCGCTGCTCGGGACTGACCCCGTCGGCGCTATCGTGCGAGAAATAACGGCGCAGCGCCATGTCGTAGCTGTGGCCGCGCGCCGCCACCGCCAGGCGCCCGGAAAGCTTCAGCGCGGCCACGCCGGCCTTGGCGCGTTCGCGGTTAACCAGCTCAACAATCCGCGATTCTTCTTCGCTGACGCCCGCGATTTGCTCCGCGGTTTGCGGCAGCCTGGTGGTCAAATACACGCGTCCAACGATCGCGGTGACGAGAACCACCCCCAAAAGCGCCATCCCCAGGCGGATGTAGCGGCGGCGGCGCACGACGATCGGGGTGGGCATCGAAATCACCTTGCCACGCTGTCGCTGCGGTGGTTGGCCGCGTTCCGGGGAAGGAGATTCGCGCATCAGCAGTTCACCGGGGAAATTGACGCGCGCGGCCGCCCGTAATCCAACCATGCGCCGGGTTCCGAAATTCGATTCGCCATTGCAAGTCGCCGCATTCGAGCATATTTCACTGTCCGTCATGCATCAAAGACGCTGTGCGGCCGCCGCAGAAGATTTCAAGAAAATTTGCGGGCTTCGTTGTCGCCACCTCTGCTAAGATGCTGACGATCAGATGCACAGAGTTTTCATTAATCTTGCCCTGGTCACCTTGCTGAGCTTTGCCACGGCGTTTTCCGGCGCCGCCGCTACCCGCGGTGCGAGTGCCGCCGCGCCTGCCGCCAAGGCGCCCGAAGTACTTCCGGCCGGCGGCCTGCAGGACGCCTCCAGCGTCTATCTGCGTCAGGCGGCTTCGCAGCAGGTGCGATGGCAGCCCTATCGCGCCGAGACCTTCGCAATGGCGAAGCGGATGAATCGGCCTATCCTGATCGATATCGGCGCGATGTGGTGTCATTGGTGCCACGTCATGGACGAGCAGACTTACGCCGATCCGCAGGTGGCGGCGCTAATCAATCAGTCCTTCGTGCCAATCAAAGTCGATCGCGATCAGCGCCCCGATATCGACCAATACTACCAGGCCGCTGCTGCCGAGCTTTCGGGCAACGGCGGATGGCCCCTGACGTGCTTCACGATGCCCGACGGCGCGCTGTTTGCCGCCTTCGGTTTCCTGCCGCCTACCGCGGCCGCGCCCAACCATGACTCGGGCATGGAAGCGGTGCTCAAGCAGGTCGTCGAGGATTACAAGACCCGGCACAAGGAAGTCGCCGCGCAGGCCGCCGCGCTCAACGACAAGCTCAAGAAGTCACCCGTGTCGAAGGTCGTTACCGAAGACAAGCCGGCGATCATTGAGCTGCTGGCCGGGATGGGCAACGCCTACGATCACACCAACGGCGGATTCAGTTTCGGCGAAGGACCCAAGTTCTACGAATTTCCCGGTCTGGAGTTCGCGATGACGGCCGGCTTTTACGGTCATCGGGAGTTCGCCGCCATGGCGCTCGAGAGCCTGCGCAAGATGGCGCACGGCGGAGTGTACGATCAGTTGGGCGGCGGCTTTCATCGCTACTCCACCGATCAGGCGTGGCAGGTGCCGCACTTCGAAAAAATGAGCTACGACCAGGCACTGGCGCTGTCGGCGTATGCGCACGCCTTTCAAATCAGCGGCGATCCGCAATTCAAGCAGGTTGCGCTGAGCGTGGCGGGCTACGTCGAAAACACGTTGCTCAATCCGACCAACGCGGCCTTCTACGCAAGCCAGGATGCGGACGCGTTCCCCGGGGACGACGGCGCGTTCTACACGTGGAGCAAAGCGCAGATCGCCGACGCGCTCAAAGGCAACGAGTACAAGGCCGCGGTTTTGTATTTTGGCCTGGACGATCATCCCCCAACCGCTCCCGACGGGCGCCTGTTGCTGCGCCCCGCGATCGGTGCCGAACAGGTTGGCGCGCAGTTGAAGATGCCCGTGGACCGCGCGCAAAAGCTTATCGATCAAGCCCTCGCCAAATTGCGCGCAGCGCGCAGCCGCCGCCGCGTACCGGCCGTGGATCCCGCAGTGCTGATTGATCGCAACGCACTGATGGACAGCGGATTGATCGATGCCGGACAGGCCTTTGGCGATCCGCGTTTTGAGCGCATGGCGCTGGACAACCTGGATTATCTCTATGCGCAGGCGCGCATGCCCGACGGCAGCTATTGCCACGTCGCGGGCAAAGCGGGTTCATGCGTGCATGGATTGGCGGCCGACCAGGTTTACATGCTCAATGCTCTTTTGGCCGCCTACCAGGTCTCCGGTCAAAGCCGCGAGCTCAAGCGCGCCGAAGAAATCGCTCAGATCATCCTCAAGGACTTTTGCGACAGCCAAAGCGGCGCGATTAGAAATGCCGGTAGGGCCGACGAGCAGGAGACGGCCGCCGGCCGGTGGCTTGACGGCGTGGAATCGTATTTCGACGGCGAGGTGCCTTCGGTTCAGGGCGTGGCGGCCCGCGACTTCGCGATTTTGGACGCGCTTGCCCCTGACCACGGCTACGATCAGAAATCGACCGCGTTGCTGGCCCATGCGCCGGTGAGCGTGGGCGCGGCGCTGATGTTGGCCACGGTCGGCCGCGCGATTGCGGAGCGGATGCATGGCTACGCGCTACTCGTGGTGGACGGGTCGCCCGGGGACGCGGCAACACTGCCGCTGCTGAACGCGGCGCAAAGCGCCTACCGGCCGGGCAAGGTGCTGGCCTGGATTGACCCGCAATCCAACCCGGGAATAGGGCCGTTGGCGGCCGCGCAACTCCTGGCCCCCGACCCCGATTTGCATGACGCGTTTGCGTTCGTGTGTGCGGGCAACGTGTGCACCGCGCGAGTCACCACGCCCAAAGAACTCACCGCCTTGATCGACAGCTTCGGTCTGCCCAAGGCTGAAAACGAGCCGCTGCCCTAGCGTTCCCGCGGCATCTTGAGCCCGCGCTGCGCGATGATGTTCTTCTGGATGTGCGAGGTACCCCCGGCGATCTGAAAAGCGATAGACGTCATCAGGTGGCGGGCCCATTCACCGCGCTGAAGCGAATCGGACTCGCCGCGATCGAGCATTGCGTAGTCGCCGAACATCTCCATCGCGGCCGCCGCCAGGTCATGTCCCAGTTCGCTGCCAGCCAGCTTGGTCACCATCGCGTCAACTCCGCCGCCGCGGCCGCGAATCGAATTGGTGAGCTGGCGGTATGAATGCAGCCGCAGAGCTTCGAGTTGGATCTGCAAATCCGCAATGCGCTGGCGAAAGTACGGGATGTCAACCAGCGCACGGCCGCCACGCCTGACGCGCCTTGCGATTTCAAGAAAGTGCGGGAACGCCATCAGGGGACCCGAGGCCAAACCCATGTTGCCGCGCTCATTGGCCAGCGTGCTGTTGGCTACCCGCCAGCCGTTGTTCAATTCGCCGACCAGGTCTTTCTGCGCCACGCGCACGTCGCGGAAAGTCACTTCGCTGAAATCGCGTTTACCGTCGATTTGCACCAGCGGCCGCACCTCCACGCCCGGCGCGCGCATGTCAATCAGCAGATAGGAGATCCCCTGATGGCGGGGGCGGGTCGCGTCGGTGCGGACCAGCGCGAACATTCGATCGGCAACATGCGCGTAGGAGGACCAAAGCTTCCGGCCGTTGACCACGAAATGATCGCCCACGGACTCAGCGCGGGTGGTGAGCGAGGCCAGGTCGGAACCGGCCTCCGGCTCGGAATATCCCTGGGTCCAGATCTCCTCGGCGGTGATGATCGATGAGATGTAGCGGCGCTTTTGCTCCTCGCTGCCCCACGTCAGCAGCGTTGGACCCAGCGTCATCAGACCTTCCTCTCCGACCAGCCGCGGAGCGCCGCCGCGCGCCATCTCCTCGTTGGCGATCACCTGGTAGATCGGTGCGAGCCCCTGCCCGCCGTACTCCTTGGGCCATGACAGCGCCAGGTATCCGGCGGCCAGCACTTTGCGCTGCCAGTCCCTGGCCGGCTCGACCCAATCGGGCCGGCTGGTGTCCTGTTCGTCCGGATGCTCGGGCAGATTGGCCGCGAGCCAATCTCTGAGTCCGCGGCGGAACTTTTCTTCGTCGGGGGTCAGATTGGGGTCCATCGGCGTTCCTGGACGCAAAGATTCACCGCGAGCGCGGCAGTCCCAGCACACGCTCGGCCAGCGTGTTGCGCTGAATCTCCGACGTGCCGCCCTGGATCGTGTTGGCGCGCGAGTACAGGAACTCGAACTGCCATCGGCCGTGATCGATCGTGTGCGCCGAACCTTCCATCAGTTGGCTGGCAGGGCCTTGCACCGCCATCACCAGATCCTGCATGCGTTGATTGGTCTCCGACCACATCAACTTCAGTATCGACCCTTCTGGCCCCGGCGCGTCTCCCTTCAGAATCGTGGAGAAGGCGCGATAGGACGTAAGCCTCATCCCCTGCAATTCCAGATAGAGTTGGGCTATCTGCTGGCGCAGCAGCGGATCGCCCAGCGCGGGGGCCCCGCGCAATCGGCTGCGCCGGCACAGATCGACGATCTCCGTGAACAGGACGTAATACTGCGTGCCGACGGAAATTACCGGCGCACCGCGCTCGTTCATCAATGTTGTCATCGCCACCTGCCATCCGTTGTTCAAACCGCCCAGCAGGTTGGCGCGCGGCACGCGCACGTCTTCGAAAAACACCTCGTTGAATTCGGCGTCGCCGGTCATTTGACGCAGCGGCTTGACGCGGATTCCCGGCGTCTTCATGTCAACCAGCAGGTAGCTGACGCCGCGATGCTTGGGCGCGGCGGGATCGGTGCGCACCAGCAGCATGCACCAGTCCGCGATATGCGCCAGCGAGGTCCATACCTTCTGGCCGTTGACGACGAAGTGATCGCCGTCAAGCTCGGCTCGCGTCCGCAGGGACGCGAGATCCGATCCGGAACCCGGTTCGGAAAATCCCTGGCACCAGATTTCTTCGCAGGAGAGGATTTTGCGCAGATGACGCCGCTTCTGCTCCTCGGTTCCGTGCGCGAGTATGGTGGGGCCGGTCAGGAACAGCCCGACGACGTTGAGCGGATGAGGCGCGTGCGCGCGCGCCTGCTCTTCGCCAAAGATTGCGCTCTGCACCAGGCTCGCGTCCTGACCGCCGAACTCGCGGGGCCATTCCAGCCCGAGCAAACCGTGGTCGTACAGGCGGCGCTGCCAGCCGCGCAGGAAATCCACGTAGGCGTCGCCCTTGGACGCGATATAGCCGGGCGAACCCCATCCCTGCGGCAGACTGGCCTTCAGGAAGTCGCGTACCCGCTGTCTGAACGCCTCTTCCTGCGCGCTGTAATTCAGGTCCAACGGGAGAAGCCGATCGCTGGTTCGAGGCGGAAGTTTGCCCTGGTCATTGCATGCGTTGGTCGAACTGGATCAGAGTGCCGTCCGGATCCTCGAAGATGCAAGTCATGACCTTGTCGCTCTTGCCGCCGCCGTAGGTCGGCCCGGCGACCTCGCTGGGGCGCAGTTGAAACTTTACTCCGGATTGCTCCAGCTTCGCGGCGCGATCTTTGAGATCATCCACCCAGAACGCAAAATGGTTGACGCCCACGTGGTTCAGCTTTGGCGGTGGTCCGGATTCGACACCGCGAAATTCCGAAAGCACCACGAAGGGCGCCCAGTCTTCGTCCTGCCAGACCAGATGCACCACCCGGCGCGAGGGCCTGGCGGCCGCTCCTTCTCTCATCGCCGCGATTCCACCGATGTCCTGCACCTCGTCGAGCACGACGCGCAGCCCCAGCAGATCGCGATAAAAGCGCAGCGACTTGTCCATGTCCCGGACACCAACCGCGACGTGTGATACTCCGCGCATGGGGGTCCTCCTTGGTAAATTAGTTCGTCCAACCCTGGGCGGCAGGTCACCGCAATGGAATTATTAGCCCGCCGGACAGCCGCAGGCAAAGCAAAGATTGCCGGCTGTGTAGCGCATGGAAAACCGCGGCCGCCTGGAATATGGTGGCCGTCAACGCCGCCAGTTGGTCTGATATAGCGAACAGGTTTGAACCGATGGAGAAGCACATGAAGGTTATCGACGGCGACGGGCACGTGGTCGAGCCCTGCAATGCGTTTGTTGACTACATCGATCCCGAGTTTCGCGAGCGCGCGCCGCAGGTCATTACCGATGAGTCGGGCAGGGACGTAGTGCGGATCGACGGCCAGGTGCTGTTCGGCCGCAAAGGACCAACCGCGCTCGGCGCTTCCTTTGTGATTGGGGGCTACGCCGACCCGGTGAAGCGCAAGAGTCATCCTTACGATCAGGCCCAGCCCGGCGGTGGCAATCCGCATGCACGCATCGCGGACATGGACACCGAAGGAATTGATACCGCCGTGCTCTACCCTTCGCTCGGCCTCTTTCTGGGCGGAATCTCCAACCTGCCGCTCGCGGCAGCCTCATG
This sequence comes from Binataceae bacterium (SeqCode), assembly GCA_035262365.1. Lineage (GTDB taxonomy): Bacteria > Desulfobacterota > Binatia > Binatales > Binataceae > JAJPJA01. The sequence goes on along the minus strand of DATFSZ010000124.1, from coordinate 12,652 downwards.
CCGCGCATACAACGATTGGCTGGCCGATTTTTGCAAACCTTATCCCGATCGTCTGATCGGTATCGGCGCGGTTCCTTTGCAAGACCCCGATGAGGCCGCAAGGGAAATGCGCCGCGCTGTGAACAAACTGGGGATGCCCGGAGTTTTTGTGCGGCCCAATCCATATAACGGGCGGCGCCTGGATAATCCGGCCTACGATTCCTTCTGGGCGCATGCGCAGGATCTTGACTGCTGCGTAAGCGTGCACGAGGGAACGATTCTAACCATGCCCACAGTCGGGTCCGAGCGTTACCGGGGCGATTCATGCCGCCTGCACGTAATCTCGCACGCGCTTGAGATGCAACTGGCCTGCATGGATATCGTGCTGGGTGGTGTGCTCGAGAAGTTTCCGCGCCTGAAGGTTGCTTTCCTGGAGTCCGGCGGCGGATGGATCTGCCATTGGCTTGATCGGCTCGACAGCCATTACGACAAGCTGCGTTTTCTGGTGCCGTGGCTCCGGATGAAACCCAGCGAGTACTTCAAACGCCAATGTTGGATCTCATTTGATCCCGACGAGACTACGCTTAAGGCAACCGTCGATGTGCTGGGGGCCGACAATCTGATGTGGGCCTCCGACTATCCGCATTTCGACTGCACGTTTCCGGGCGCGGTGACGGAGTTGAGAGAGCACATGGAAGGACTTTCCGACGAAGCTAAACGCAAAGTGCTGGGCGAGAGCGCGGCCCGGCTCTACCGCCTGGCCTGAGGCTCGGCGCAAACTTCCTCGTGCTTGAGCCCGCTGGCCTGCATGATGCTCAAGGCGCCATTTTCCACCGCTTCCCTGGCGCTTTCCGTGCAATGCGCGATCGTAAAAACGCCCGCCTGGTCATTGACTAACACCCCCGCCCGCTGGCGTCGGGCAAGCTCGTTGCGATAGTGCGCCATGCGCTCCTGCAACACTTCCCGGTTTGGAGGAATTACTTCGAAGGCAGCTCCCGTACGGCGCTTTCCACTGGAGTGCCCTTGAAGAAGTTCGGGTTGAGCGCGGTCCACAGGCGGGCAGGGTTGGTGAACACGAAGTCGCGGAAATCATCCGCGGAGATTAATCCGTGATCAACCATCTCGTAGGCCTCGAGTGCGACCTCGCTCATGTCGGGCACGTCGAAGTGGCTAATGTCAGAGCCGAAGACGGCATTGAGCCGCGCTCCGAACGGATTGCCTTTGAGGTCGAAAGCGGCGGCCGTGACGGGATCGTCCGCCTCGCATCCGAAATAGAAATTCGGCACAAAGCGATCGCGCACGTCGTTTTTGTTTTCAATAGCGCAGGCGGCGAATTCATCCACGTCCGCAGGGTCTTCGACATTGGTGCCGAACTGCGCTGCCTCGCGGCCGGCCACCGCTTCGCGGAACAGCTTTCCACCGTAGCGATGGTACAGCTCGGTCAGCCGCTCGCGATCGATGACGCGCGGGTCGTATTTGGTCACCTCGCTCAGTTTGCGTTTTTCCCAGTGGCCCAGCAGGTCGCATAGCAGCGAACGCGCCCAGCCTACGCCGCCCTCCAAAAACAGGAATCTTAGTTTCGGAAAGCGGCGCGTCACGCCGCCCATGAACAGCGACTTGGCGGTCGCTTCTCCCGCCGCGCCGAAATGGCCGATATGGTTGTATACGAAATTGGAGATTGACGTGCGGCTGCCCCATCCCTCTCCCGGACTGTGAAAAGTGGCGGCCACCCCGAGTTCCTGGCATCTGGCCCACACCGGGTCGTAGTCGTGCTCGCTGTCGATACCGAAGGTGTCGAGCCTAAACGTGTAGCGCGCGGTCTCGGGATACGCCGCGGCGGCCGCGATCGGACGCTTGACGTAGTTGGGCAGCATTACCACCTTGAGCCCGCGCTTGCCGACGGCGTAATCCAGTTCTTCGATCGCCTCGCGCGGGGCATGCATTGGGATAACCGCGGCCGGCGTCAGCCGATCGCCATACTCGACAAACAGGTCGGCGTAGTAATCGTTAAGCGCCCGGCAGCCGAGGCGACGGATGTCCTCGTTCGCGAACATCGGCGCGTGCAGTCCCATGGTCGGATACAATACCGCGTAAGCGAAGCCTAGTTCGTCTATCCGTTCGTGGAGCAGCTTGGGAAACAAGCCGGTGGCCAGGTCCAGGGTTTTGCGCGCCGGGACCATATAAAAGGGAGGGCGGCGCGACCATTGCTCGCGGCGCTCCTGCGGAGTCTGCCGGTACCAGCCAAAGTTGAGGTAAGTAGTGCTGAAGGCCGCGCGAAATTCTTTGACGGCCTGTGAGCCGCCGGCTTTGTGCAGGTATTCAGTCAGGACCGGAAGAAACTCCAGCAAATGCCCGTCCGAGTCCAGTATCGGATGGCGAAGACGGGCGCGAAGTGCGGCTGATTTGGATTTGGCTGCTGCCATGACGGCGTTCCCCAACTGTTCTATTTTCTTAGTCCGTCCGAATTTGCGAAGTCTATCAAAACCTTTGCGAGTTGGGGTAAAGGCCAACTCCAGGGCCCGCGCCCACCGCAAGTATCATGCACTCAACACGAAACGATCGTCAGCCATCGTATCGCGCACCATTTGCAGTGTAGCCGCCGCGTTTTGAGTTGATGTGTCGATTACGTGCCGCTCCAACGGACCAAGATCGCAAAACTGACCGTGCAGCGACTCGATAGGACCGGTCTCCGTGAGGGCCTGGCCGCCCCTGGTCTGTGCGCGTCGCAATGCCGTCGCCAGATTTGGCCTCAGAATCATATAGCAAAGACGCAAATTCGACTCGTGCGCGTAAGTTCGGAACGGACCGAGAAACCATGGCCCGATGATACCGTCCACCATCACCAGGTATCCCCCGCGCGCATAGCTGCACGCCGCCTGTGCCACCGCTTCGATCACGGTTGCGTTCTGCGCATGAGATTCGGGCAGATACGGCGCAATCCATCCGCTCTTTATGAAATGCCAGAAGTCATCGGCGTGAAGGTGAACGGCGGGACTCTTCGAACCCTCCGCGGCCATGCGTGCAATGGTGGTTTTGCCGGCTCCCGGCGGCCCGGTCAGGATTGCCACTTCGCCTGTCGATTTGGGCACCATTGGAATGCCGGCTCAGCTCAGCCATTCAGGATGCTGCTCAGTGCCGTCGAAGCGACCGGTCGTTTTATAGAGTTCGTACTGCCCATTGGCGCCGAATTCGGCGGTGGCGGCAAGGATTGACGCCACCTGCTCGGCGCTCATGGGACGAAAGCCGCGCGCGGCGCCCAGTGCCTGGTTGAGCACGTCCATCGAATCGCATCCGGTGATAACCACGCTGGTCGGCAGGTTCATCGCATAGTGCAGACATTGTACGGGTGTCACCACGCCGCTGTTCAGGATTACTCCGCCGCCCATAGTCTTCATCGCCAGCACCCCGATCTTATGCTTGAGCAGCACGGGCAGAACCTGCCGCTCGAAACTGTCGTAATGGGCGTCCATCGCGTTCAGCGGCATCTGCACCGCGTCGAACATGAAGTGATGCTGCACCGCCGTCTTCATCATGTGCAGATGAATTGCGGGACTCTTGTGTCCGGTGAAGCCGATAAAGCGGACCTTGCCGGCTCGCTTGGCGGCCAGCGCCGCTTCCATCCCGCCGCCCGGCGCGAAGATGCGCTCCGGGTCGGACATGCGGATGATCTCGTGGAACTGGATCAGGTCGATTCGATCGGTCTGCAGGCGCGCCAGGCATTGATCGATTTGGCGGGCGGCGGTTTTGCTGTCGCGCCCGTCGATCTTGGTCATCAGGAAGGCTTTCTGCCGGTAGCCGTCGCGCAGCGCCCTGCCCATCCGCTCCTCGCACAGGCCACCGCCGTAATCCCAGCAGTTGTCCATGAAGTTGACGCCGTTATCGATCGCGCTGCGCACAATGCGGATAGCCTCCGATTCGCCTGCGCCGCCCAGATGGGCGCCGCCGATACCCACGATTGAAACCTTGTCTCCCGTGCTGCCCAATTTGCGGTATTGCATTTGGCCTTGCGAGTTTGTGGCGCCCTCGGCCAGGATTGGAATCGACGTTCCTGCCATCGATGCTCCCGCGATGGTTAAGGCCAGAAATCGGCGGCGGGTTAGAGCGCGGCGATGCCGCGAGTCTGAGTTGGGCATGGGCAGCTATGGGCGGGCGCTTGCAATGAAATCGTGCAACGTCGATGCTCGCCCAATCTCCTTTCCGGACGTCTCTTCACAAAACAGTAACAGATTCGCGCCGCACATGCCGTGTGTTGTTCTCGGCTTCGCCTCGACTCAAATGGCAACACGAGCCGGTCAAGAGCGGCGAGCCGGCGCGGTCCCTTGCCTCCCTCCTGCTCATGGAAGATAAGAAGTGATTGACCTTTTTAAGCGAAGTCATGATCGCGCCGCGGCAATTCTTGAGTTTGCGGGTTCGCTGGCATAACAGCGAGGCCTGCCGATGAGCGCCAGTCCCAAGGCTCAATCGCTGCCATCCCAGCCGGCTGCGGCGGCGCCGGACATTGCGGCCTTCCAACGGCACAAGTGGATCGTCGCGATCGCCGTTATGCTCGGCACGATCCTGGAAACTCTCGACACCACGATCATAAACGTGGCGCTGCCGCACATGCAGGGTAGCTTCTCGGCCAGCATCGACGAGATCACGTGGGTTGTAACGAGCTACCTGGTGGCGAACGGGATCATGATTCCGATGACCGGATGGATCTCGGCGCGCTTTGGGCGCAAGCGCTATTTTCTGCTCTCGGTGGCCGGCTTTGTGCTCGCTTCGGCCGCCTGCGGCGCCGCGCGAAGCCTCAATCAGATAGTTTTCTTCCGCCTGGTGCAGGGGCTGGCGGGCGCCGCGATGCAGCCTTCCTCGCAAGCGATTCTGATGGAGACCTTTCCGCCCGAAGAGCAGGCGATGGCGATGGCCTTCTGGGGTATCGGGATGATGGCGGCTCCGATCATGGGCCCCACGATCGGCGGCTGGATCACCGACAACTGGTCGTGGCGATGGAACTTCTACGTCAACATACCGGTCGGAATCGCGGCGATCGTCATGGTGACGACCTTTCTGCACGATCCGCCTTACCTGCGCCAGACGCGCTCCCGGCGCGGCGGCGTCGACTATCCCGGAATCGCGCTGATCGCGCTCAGCCTGGGATTGCTGCAACTGGTGCTCGACCGGGGCCAGCGAGCCGACTGGTTCGCCTCACCGTGGGTGACTTACGCGACGGTGGGGGCGGTGGCGTCGCTGGTGCTGCTGGTCGTCCGCGAGCTTAAGTTTTCCGATCCTATACTGGACCTTCGAATCCTCAAGATACCCGCCTTCACAATAGCGATTGCACTGCAGGTAATGATGAGTTTCACGCTCTTCGGCGTGAACCTGATGAACCCGGTCTTCCTGCAGGAGTTCATGGGCTATACCGCCTGGCAGGCCGGGATAGTGCTGGCGCCGCGCGGGCTGGGAGCGATGTTCGCGATGCTGCTTATCGGGCAGTTGGAACGATGGCGGATAAAGACGCGCCCCCTGATGGCGGTGGGCTATCTGCTCCAGATGGCGTCGCTCTGGAGTATGGCGCACTGGAATCTGCAGATCGGCTATTGGCAAATCGTGTGGGCGCCGATCATGATGAGCGGCGGCTTCGCGCTGTTTTTCCCGCCGCTTTCCGCCGCCACGCTGTCATGCGTGGAGCGCGAGCGGATGGGTTACGCGGCCAGCCTGTTCGGAATGATACGCAACACCGGCGCCGCGGTCGGCGTGTCGGTGATGAGTACGATGCTGGTCAACCATCAGCAAATCCATCAGAGCTACCTGGGCGAGCATCTGTCGGTTTTCGATGCGTGGCGGATGGGCATGATGCCGAAACGGATGCCCGGCTCGCCCGGATTCCTGAGTCTGCCCGACCAGCTCTCCGGTCACAAAGAGGGCCTCGCCGCGATCTACCATCAATTCCAGGTTCAGGCCGCGATGCTTTCGCTCAACGATATCTACTGGATGCTGATCTGGTTCAGCGGCACCGTGGTCCCGGTCCTGCTCGTGCTCTGGCTGTGGCAGAGCAGCAAGGCAATACGTCCCCAGAGCGACAACAGCGCCGCCGCGCTGGCACATTAGTCCGGCGGCTAATTTCCGAATGGCCGGCGGCGGTTAATCGCCGGCAGCGGCTAATCGCCGGCAGCGGGGCAGAGCAGCGACGGAGTCGGATCAAATTTGGGCTCGAGTGGAAAACCGACCGTTGCGTAACCCGGCGTGCGAAAGAGACCGAAGTATCCGTTGCCGATGCATTTGGGACAGTTGGAGCTACACACATAGCTTCCCGTGCAGTTGTGCCTGCAGCAGCATTCGTAACTGCATTCGCGTGGGTCGCCGCATCCGGCCAGGCATCCGCCGGGCGGACAGACGTCGGTGAACTCGAACAGCGAGTTGGGAAACGGCGCGGTCGGGTTCGGTTGCCCCTTGCATAGCGGCTCGTCAGCTACCATCGCGTTGACGAAGTCCTTCTCCGCTTTGAGCAAGGCCGCGTCGTGTCCGGGCATGGGACATCCACTGTTGAATCCGGTCTCGCCGATGTAAGTATTCGCGACTCCACATGCCTTCTGGTCGACCGGAAATTTCTCGTAGCGCGCCTGCCGCCAGCATCGTTTCCCATCCATCGTCGACCACAACGCCGGCATCTCGGCAACGAAGTCGCAATAAGGATGGGACGCGATCAGGTCGATTCCGGGCGGCGGCTTGCCGTTTTGGCAGAATTTCCGCCCCTGCTTTTCAACCAGGGCAACGCTGATCTTGACCTTCTGCGCACCACGCTGGTTGAGCGCCGTGCGGAGCCTTTGGGCGGCCAGGCTGTACATCCGTGCATTTACGACCCAGGCGTTGCACTGACCCGTTTTCTTGCTGTAGCTGCAGCAGGGCTGATCCAGCCCGGAGACATGAACGACATCGCATCCGGCCGAAAATTCGTTGCCCAGCTGGAGACCGATAACGGTTCCGTCGCTCAAAAACTCGCCACTGGCGGGATTGTTCAACGGAGCCAGGTATCTGCCGGCGCGGCAATGATTGGACGGACCCAGGCAGTCCGAATCCGACTGGCACGTGCAGTCGCCGTTTACGCATTGACGGGCGGGCTCTAAATGATGCGAGCAGCGCATGGCGCATGGCTTGAACGGATCGCCGCCCACTTTGTCGTTGCAGGCGCCGTCCAGCATGGCGGCGGCGTAATTTGTGCCGCAATGCGCAAGCGGTAGGCCGCCGTAAAAGCAATCTGACCGATCGGACGGAGTGGCAAGCCCCAGCACAGCATCGTTGGGCAACCCCACTATCACTTTCATCCGGTGCCGCCGTGCGGCTTTCAGCACGTAGTAGTTGGGATGGTATATAGTAATGGTGTTGACCTGCAGGTCATGCCGGATGAAGCCAAGATCATCGCTGTAGCATTTGAGGCAAAGGTTCGGACAGGTGGCAAGTGTATGGCCGCAAGTGCGTTCGTCCTGTCCCAGTTGAGGATTGCAATTCCTGGGACGCCTGCCGAAAATCCAGTTCGGATTTTCGTCGGCGCATCGCGCCTCCGGAGCGTAGTCGAGACCGATCGGCGATTGAACGTCCTGGAAGAGGCCGTCCGGCGCGGCCACCGATTGGTCCGCCGCTCCGTCGTTCGCGCCGGTTGCTCCCGGGTAGGCGATTGGCGCGGCTTTTCCGACGGAGGAAACACGCGCCGGATTGGCTTGCTGGTCCGGCGCGCAAGAGACCGTCAGAGATGCCAGCAGGGCGCCGGCTGCGATCCAAGCGGCGAATGTTTTCAACACAGAGCGGCTACTCGGAGTCGGGAATCAGATCGAGTTCCTCTAGCCAGACCGCCGCTTCGCTATCGCTGGGTGCGCGGTAATCGCCACGTGGCGACAGGGAGCCGCCCGAACCGACCTTTGGTGCGTTGGGGATGCAACTGCGCTTGTATTGACTAAGCGCAAAGAAGCGATGGAGGAAAATGCGCAGATTATTCTTGATTTGGCCGATCGAATACTGATTGCGCTTTTCCGCCGCGACGCCCGGCCATCCGCCGCGCAGCCGATCCGACCAGGCGCAATATGCGAGGAAGGCGATGCGGGACGGCAGATATCCAAAGCGCAAAGTATAGTAGAGATTGAAATCCTGCAGTTCGTAGGGACCAATCGTAGCCTCGGTCTCCTGGGTCGGCTCGGAATTGCCGCTGCCGCCGGGCACCAGCTCCGGACTGACAGGCGTATCCAGTATGTCGGCCAGCACGGCGCTGGCTTCGGCGCCTACCCGCTCCGTTTCGGCGACCCATCGAATCACGTGGCGAATCAGCGTTTTGGGCACGCTGGCGTTGACCGCATAATGCGACATGTGGTCGCCGACGCCGTAGGTGCACCATCCCAGCGCCAGTTCGCTCAGGTCGCCGGTACCCACCACCAAACCTTCGCGCAGATTCGCCAGCCGGAAAAGATGGTTGGTGCGCTCGCCGGCCTGGACGTTTTCAAAAGTTACGTCGTAAACTTTCCTGCCTTCGGCATAGGGGTGGCCGATATCTTTGAGCAGCTGAAGGCACGCCGGGCGGATGTCCAGTTCGTTGGACTCGCAGCCGATTGCCTTCATCAAGCGGCGCGCCTGGGCCAGGGTGCGGGTGCTGGTGGCAAAGCCTGGCATGGTATAGGCCAGGATGTTGGATCGCGCCAGCTTGAGATGGTCCATCGCGTTGGCGCACACCAGCAAGGCCTGGGTTGAATCCAGGCCGCCCGAGATGCCGATCACTACGCGTTTGAGTCCGGTGGCGGAGAGCCGTTTGACCAGCCCCTGCACCTGGATGTCGTAAACTTCGGCGCAGCGCTCATCGCGCGTGGCGGGATCCGACGGCACGTAGGGAAAGCGTTCATAGATGCGGCTGCCGATCAGGCGGACGTCGCGCGGCAATTCGGTGGCGTAGCGGATGGTACGAAACGCCCGCAGCCGTTCGCGTTCGCGGCGGGTTGCCTCGCCAAAACTGGTCTGGCGCATCCGCTCCTGCGTCAGGCGCTCGAGATCGATCTCGCCGCAGATAATCTGGGGCTCGACCGCAAAGCGCTGCGACTCGGCAACCAGGTTGCCGTTCTCGTAAATGAGCGCGTGACCATCCCAGGCGAGGTCGGTGGTGGACTCGCCCGGACCGGCCCCCGAATAAACGTAAGCCGCCAGGCATCGCGCCGATTGGCCGGCCACCAGTTGATGGCGGTAGCCGGCTTTGCCCACCGTTATGTTGGAGGCGGAGAGGTTGAGCAGCACCGTCGCCCCCGCCATCGCCCCGAAGCACGAAGGCGGAATCGGCACCCACAGGTCCTCGCAAATCTCGACATGAAACTTGAGTAGCGGCTGCTGATCGGCTTCGAACAAAAGATTGTTGCCGAATGGGACGTCGGTCTGCCCGCACAGCTCGATCGCTTCGCTGATCGCGTGGGAGGCCGGAGCGAACTGGCGCGCTTCGTAAAACTCGCGGTAATTCGGCAGATAGGTTTTGGGGACCACGCCGAGGATATGACCGCGGTTGATCACGACGGCGCAATTGAACAGCAAGTGATCGACCTGCAGCGGTGTCCCGACCACGGTCAACACCGGCCATATCTCGCTGGCCTTGACGATCCGGCCCAGTTCGGTGCGGCATCCCTCGAGCAGGGCGCGCTGATGAAACAGGTCCTCGCAGGAGTAGGCCGAAAGTCCGAGCTCGGGAAACAGCACTGCGATCGCTCCGCGCTCGGCCGCGGCACGCATCATCTCGACGATCTGAAAACCATTGAAGGTGGGGTCGGCGACCTTGACTGCGGGTAGAGCAACCGCAACCCGGACGAAGTCGTGATTGTAGAAGTTAAAGAACTCCTCGCCGGCCTTCATCGTCTTTTCCGGCCCCCTCTCCTTATCCTGGGAGAGGATTGGGGAAAGGTTCTACCCGTCGTTTGTGCCGTGACCATCACTATGGGCACTTTTCTGCTCGAAGCCGGCGCTTGAATATGGCGATAGCTATGACCTCTCCTTCGCCCTCTCTCGGGATAAGGAGAGCGGACGGAGCCGCTGCGCCGTGGATCACCTGGCGGTTGCGTTTACTTCATCACCGAATCGACCAGGGTCTTCAAATCGCCGCTTTCATACATCTCGCGCACGATGTCGCATCCACCGATGAACTTGCCGCCGACGAAAACCTGGGGGATGGTGGGCCAGTTGGTGAAGCGCTTGATCCCGTCGCGCAACTCGGGATCGCTCAGCACGTCGGCGGTTTCGAAAGGGACGCCGAGCTGCTCGAAGACCTGCACGGTGGCGGCGGAGAATCCGCATTGCGGAAAACTCGCCGTTCCCTTCATGAAGATCATCACCTTGTTGTTCGAGACCGCGCTCTGGATGCGTTCGGTTACATCCTGGGCCATTTGTGTTTACCTCCGCTGTTGGTACTGCGCCGGTGTTAACGTCTTGAGCGTCAGGGCATGGACTTGCGCGCGCATCGCGTCGCCGAGCGCGCCGTACACCGCCTGATGCCGTTCCACCAGGGTCTTGCCTTCGAAGTCCTGGCTTACCACCAGGGCTTCGAAATGGTCGCCGCCCCCGGTGAAATCGCGCACTTCAACATGCGCACCGGGCAGGCCTTGCTCGATCAGTTTCTTGAGATCTTCAGCCAACATTTTGAAGCATTCTAACCCCGCCCGCGAAGGCGAATCCATACGGTGCCCCGCTTCAACGGTTTTCCCTACGCTTCGCGCCCGCTGCGTTCTATGCGGCGGTGGTCGTGCCGAACAGTTGAATGCTCAATCGCGGAACAGGGTTTTCGCCGCTGTCGCCAGTTCGCCGGACTTGCCGCGGCCCTCCAGGCGGGCGACGGTCTTGCCCTTGCGATCGATGAAAAACGTGGTGGGGATATTGTCGAGGTCCATCGCTTCGACCAGCGCGTCGTCGGCCATCAGGATCGGGTAGCTGATCTTGAATTCCTTGGCGAAGGGCACCACCGACTTGACGCCGTCGCCCTGCACCTTGTCCACCGACACACCCACCACGACCAGTCCGCGTGAGCGATACTTCCGGTAAATGGCGTTAAGTTCGGGCACTTCCTTCCGGCAGGGCGGGCACCAGGTGGCCCAAAAGTCCACCACCAATGGTCGCCCGCGCCAGGTGGAAAGCTTGACGTGATGGCCGTTGAGATCGTTGAGCGTGAAGCTCAGCAGCTTGCGTTTGGGTTTGGCCGGCGCCGCGGGTGCGGGCGTGGGAACGCCCGCCGGTATGAGGACCGTCTTCTTACCAGCCGCGTAAGACGGTGAAACCAAAAAGCCGGCCGCCAACACCGCGGCCAGACCTGTGCGCCAGCCCCACGATCTGATAATCATCCGAGTTCCGGCAACATCCTGCCCAATTCAGATCTGTTCGACCACAGTGGCCACGCCTTGGCCCATCCCGATACACATCGTGGCGACGCCCAATCGCGCCCCCCGCCGGCGCATCTCGTGAATCAACGTTGTCATCAGCCGCGCCCCCGAACATCCCAGCGGATGACCGAGCGCCACCGCGCCGCCATTAACGTTGAGCTTGTCTTCATTGATTTTCATCTCTGTGTTGCAGGCCAGCACCTGGGCTGCGAACGCCTCATTGATCTCGAACAGGTCGATGTCGTTCATCTTCAGTCCGGCGCGCCCCAGCGCCTTGGCGGTGGCCGGCACCGGGCCCCATCCCATGATCTCCGGCCGGACGCCGGCGACCGCGGTGGCGCGAATGCGGACCATCGGGCGTACGCCCAGCGCGCGTGCGCGCTCCGCGCTCATCACCAGCACCGCCGCCGCGCCGTCGCTAATCTGCGAGGAGTTTCCGGCAGTGACCTGCCCATCCGGTTTGAAGGACGGTGCCAGCGCGGCAAGCTTCTCCAGGCTGGTATCGGCGCGTGGACCCTGGTCAGTCTCTGCCAGCTTGCCCTCGCCAATCGGGACCTTGACGATTTCCTCGGCGAAGCGCGACCGCGCGGCGACCGCCCGCTGATTGGACCGCAGTGAAAAGGCGTCTGCTTGCTGGCGCGTGATGTGGTGCATCGCGGCCAGCCGCTCCGCCGTCAGACCCATGAAGAACATATCGCGCGGGAACATTTCGAGTAGGCGGTTGTTGGGCGCGAGCCCGGAGCCCATCGGGATGTGCGTCATGTGCTCGACGCCGCCGGCGATCGCGATATCGCCCGCGCCGGTCATGATTGCCTGTGCGGCAAAGTTCAGCGCCTGCAGGCTGGAGCCGCACTGGCGGTCCACGGTGGTGCCGGCGACTTCCACCGGCAATTCCGCCAGCAGCGCGATCATCCGGCCGATATTGAGGCTCTGCTCCGCCGACTGATTCGCGCATCCCCAAATCACATCCTCGATTTCGGCGGGATTGACCTTGGAATTGCGCCGCAACAGCTCCCGTACGCACAACGCGCCCAGTTCGTCGCCGCGAATGTTCTCGTAGTAGCTCTTGTCCTTGCCCGCCCGGGCGATTGGCGTGCGTATCCCGTCAACGATTACGGCTTCGGTCATCGACTGTCCTCCTGCGCGGATCGGCATCCCTATTCAGATGATACCGCGCTCGCGCAACTGCGCCATCCTGGCCGCGTCGTAGCCCAGCAGATTTTGCAGCACGGTGACGGTGTGTTCGCCGAGCGCCGGAGCGCGGGTGGGCGGCTGAGCTTCGTCCCCGGCCGATTTGAGAGGCGAGC
>DATFSZ010000123.1:0-5180 GCA_035262365.1 Binataceae bacterium (SeqCode) | reverse complement strand
CGGCAGTAGCTGCGCCTGGGGCGCGGAGATGACGGCTGGACACTCCTGGGTTCAATCCGAGGCGGCCCCGAGGCCGCGTTACCTTACGCCGCTGCTGATTGCACTGTTGACAGCCTGCATCTTGCGGTTCTGGATCGTCCCCCTGCCTTCGAGCTTTTGGCTGGACGAGATGGTAACGTCCTTCGTGATTCACTATGGGCCCCAGCACGCTTCGCTGGCGGTGGCGCCGCAGGTGACCGAAACGATTTATTACTCCATCCCGCATATCTCGGAGAGGCTGTTTGGATTCTCCGAAGTGGCTTACCGGATTCCTTCAGTAGCGTTGATGGGCGTGGCGTTATTCTTTATCGCGCTGCTGGCCGCGCGGCTGATTCATCCACAGGCCGCCTGGTTCGCGGTGTTCGCGTGCCTTTCGCTCAAGGGTTTCAACTACCAGGCCGCCGACGCGCGGCCTTACGGACTGGGGACCGCTATCGCGTGCGCGGCGCTGTGGTTCGAGATTCGCTGGCTGGACCGGGGACGCTGGAGCGACGGAGTGATTTTCGCCGCGCTCGCCGCGGTTCTCTGGCGCGTTCACCTGATCTATTGGCCGTTCTACGCGATCTTGGTTGGGTACGCGATCTGGCGCGTCGCGGCCGGCCAGACGACGGTCAAGTGGCGGAGGGCCGCCGTGATTCTCGCGCTGATGGCGGCGGCGCTAGTTCCGGTCGCCGCGCGGGCTTTGATGGTGGCCCAGCACGCGGGTGCGCACGTAATTGTCCCCCCGCCAACCCTCCGCGATCTGCGAAGCTCGTACCATTTCCTGCTGGCTCTGATTGCGGCGGGCGGCGCGTGGGCCATCGGATGGTTTTTTCAGTGGCCGCGGCGGGGGTTCGCGCGGTCATATTCGGACGCGGCCGTGTCGCTGGGATGGTGGCTGTGGTTTCCCCTGGCGCTGTTCTTGTATTCGCGCTTCACGGGCAATAGCGTTTTCGTGCCGCGCTATCTTTCGCTGGTGCTGCCGGCAACCGGGCTCGCCGCGACGGCGATCGCCGGTTGCTTCATTCCCGAAGAACAATGGCGGCCTATGTCCGTGGCGCTGGGCCTGGGAGCGCTGCTGTTCCTGGGCCAATGGAGCACCGCGCGGCCGCGACACGACAACTCCAACTGGCGCGATGCAGCGGCAACCATCAAAGCCCTGAATCTTTCGCCCTCCACGCCGGTAATCTATCCCAGCCCGTTTATTGAGGCGAAGTCTCCCATATGGCAACCGGATTATCCATTGCCAGGTTTTCTGTACTGCCATCTATTGATCTATCCGGTAGGAGGCAAGCCGTACCTGTTTCCCTTCGAGCGCTCGAGGGAGTCGGAGCAATATGCGGCGGACCTTTCAGAGCACACGCTCTCTTCCGCCGGGCGATTCCTGATTTACGGAGGAGACAGAAACGTTTTGGGTTGGCAAAGCTGGTTCCGGCGACGCCCGGAGTTTCATGAGTGGCGCACGCGCCGGCTGGGTCCGTTTGGGGATGTGGAAGTGGCGCTTTTTGAGGGTCCGGTTGCGGTAGCCGCGCGCTAGAGGAGCTTACCGGCGCCAGTCAAATCCCTTGCGCCAATTGATGTAGCCGTAATAACCGAACCAACTGTCGGGGTTGCCGAAATCGTCCGAAACTTGCACGCGGCACACCTCGACGGCATTCGCGCCGCTGGCTTCCATGAGCCACAGCGATTGGTAGCCATCGTAGTCCATGCGGGCGAACAAAATGTGGCTGCCATCGCGCGACCACATAGGCTCTTCATCGCGGTGGCGCGCGTCGCTGGTGAGCTGCTTCGGAGGATTGCCGCCGGTAACGTCCAGCAGCCAGATCTTGCGCTGCTGCAAATAGACGTGAGCCTCCTCGCCGCCGCCGATGCCGATGTTTGAATCGGGCGTGATCGTTTCAATCGCCTTGCTGCCATCAGGACGGACAACCGTGTAGGTACGGCCTGCGTTTGCGTTGTTATACGCGATGTCGGCGTCAGGCCCGGCGGAGCAGACGATGCGCGAGCCATCGGGTGACCATGACGGGCACATGGAAGCGACATCTTTCGGAAAAAAGTGACGAACGGCGCCGGTGTCCAGATCAATGATCGCGACCCGTTTGCCCTTCCAGGTCTCGCGGCCGCCGCCGTCGGTGGCTGCGAGCTTGTTTCCGGCGGATGAGGGAGCGAGGTCCAGCATATCTTCATCGGCGAGCGCGGATACGCCCAGATCGCGCACCATTCCGGTCTGGACGTTTACGATTTTGAGCGGCACTCCGTCGGACCAAGTCGATGCAGAGAACTCGTCGGCGCTCCAATAGATGATCGATTCGCCGTCGCGCGTCCACGCGTAGGGTTGCATTTCGCCCTGTTCATTCGTGACCAAAACTTGCGGCTCGGGATCCGCCGGCGCGGCCAGCGAGGCCATGCAGAGCTGCCCGATACGGGAATCATCTCCGCTCTTGCCGGGAACGACGCGCGAAAAGACGTTGCGCTGGCCATCGGGCGCGAAGACGCCGTTGGAGTGCAGAAGCGATCGATCTTCGGGCGGGAGCTGTTCAGCCCCGACGGCCTGCCCGTCGCGCGCCACGATCCATTGCTTATCGGCCTGATCCTGAAACGCGATCCATTGACCCGAGGGCGAAAATCGGGGGGAATACAAGCCCCCCGCCGCCGCAATCTTCAATGGCGGGCCGTCCGGGAGGTCGCGAACCCACAGGCTTCCGCCCGCCACATCTTCCACCCAGGCCAAGGTCCCGAGCGAAGCCTGCGCCCGAGTATTCCAAGGGGAAAGAGCCCCGGTGCCCGCCGCCATCAGAAACGCGCGCCGCCTCATGCCAACATTTTAGAGCGAAGAGGATCGATCGCGGTTTCGCTAAAATCGAATAAATCCTTCCGATGCTCACCTCCAAACCTAGCCTCCTCGATCGCCTGAAGGCCGGCGTGCAAAAGACGCGCGCCGGGCTGATGGAAAAGCTCGAAGATGCGATCAGCGGGCGAAAAGAGATCGATACGGACGTGCTCGACGAGCTGGAGTACGCATTGATCACGGCGGACATCGGCACGGCGACGACGGCGGAAATCCTGGAGCGCATCCGCCAACGCGTGGAGCGCCATTTAGTAGGCGACTCCGCAGAGCTCAAATTCCTCATCCGGCAATATCTGCTGGAGATTTTGCACGCGACCGAGCGGCCCGTAACTCGCGCGGCCGAGCCGCCCACCGTGATTATGATCGTCGGCGTAAATGGGACAGGCAAAACGACTTCCATCGGAAAGCTTGCGAACCGACTGAAGTCCGACGGAAGCTCCGTTTTGCTCTGCGCCGCCGATACCTTCCGCGCCGCTGCCGTTGAACAACTCGAGATCTGGGCAAAGCGCACCGGCATCGATATGATCCGGCAACAGGCAGGCTCCGACCCGAGCGCGGTTCTTTTTGATGCGCTACTGGCAGGCAAAGCGCGAAGGGCCGACTACGTCATTGTGGATACCGCCGGGCGGCTGCACACGAAAACGAATCTGATGGCGGAGCTCGAAAAAATGCGGCGGACGGCCGAGCGGGTGATTCCGGGGTCGCCGCATGAAACGCTTTTGGTGCTGGAGGCGACCACAGGGCAGAACGGACTGGAGCAGGCGCGCAAATTCATGGAGTCGTCAGCCATCACCGGAATCATCCTCACCAAGCTCGACGGGACGGCCAAGGGCGGAGTGGTAGTGGCCATTTCGCGCGAGCTGAATCTGCCGATTCGATACGTCGGCGTGGGCGAACAGATCGACGATCTCCTCCCATTCGAGCCGGAGACGTTCGTGGCGTCGATTTTCGATTAATGCAAGCGCTAAATTCCTTCCTGGAAGAGGCTCTGGAGCTGGCCTCCCGTGGCCTGGGGCGCACGTCCCCGAACCCGGCCGTGGGTGCGGTTGTGGTGCGGGATGGCGAGGTGGTGGGGCGCGGATACCACACCTACGCGGGAATGAAGCACGCCGAGATTGTGGCGCTTGAAGAAGCTCGGGACCGGGCGCGCGGCGCGACTATGTACGTCACGCTGGAGCCTTGCTCGAATCAGGGCCGCACCGGGCCCTGTACGGCCGCGATCGTGGCTTCGGGCGTCCGAAAGGTGGTTGCGCCGATGGAGGATCCTAATCCGCAGGAGCGGGGCCGCGGGTTCTTGCGGTTGCGCGAAGCGGGGATTCAAGTAGAACTTGACGCCAGTGGAGCCGACCGTGCCGCGGAATTGAATGAGCCGTTCATCCACTTCATGCGAACCGGCAGGCCTTTGGTCACGCTGAAGGCCGCGCTTACGCTAGACGGAAAGATCGCCGCGCCGGAGGACGACCTGGCGCTGGGCCATACACCGGAATGGATCACCAGCGAAAAGGCGCGCGCGCATGTGCAGATTTTGCGGCACCGCTCCGATGCGATCCTGACCGGCATCGGCACGGTGCTGGCCGATAATTGCCGCTTGACGGATCGGACCGGCCTGGAGCGCAGCCGGCCCCTGTTGCGCATCGTGCTCGATTCACAACTGCGCCTGCCGCCGGAATCCGCATTGGCGACATCCTGCCGGGAGGACGTGCTGGCGGTAACTACCTCGGCCGCATCTGCAGAAAGGCGCAAGCGTTTGGCAGCGATGGGCGTGCGCGTGGAAGTGCTGGAGCGGCGTGATGGCCGCGTCAGCCTTCCCGGCGTGCTGGAACTGCTCGCGCGCGAGAAATATCTGTCGCTGATGATCGAAGCGGGGAGCAAGGTGAACTGGAGCGTGCTCGAATCCGGCTTCGCTGACAAGATCTTCTTCTACTACGCGCCTAAGATTTTGGGCGGCCTCCAATCGCTTCCAGTGGCGGGCGGCGCGGGGCGCCGGCGGCGCAAGGACGCCATCCAATTGAAGAACGTGAGCGTTCATTCCATCCCGCCGGACGAATTCGCAGTAGAGGCCTGGCTGGATAAGGCGTAGGCCGGGAAGGCAGTGCCGAGACCATCCCGCGCCGACGCGCAAGCTGCGCGTGGACGCCGAACTGACGCAACGGAGAGTCAAATTGCGGGCACCTGCGGGCGAGCGATTCGCTTTGAGCCACATGACGGGCCCTTAGTAAAGAATCCCGCTCGCTGCGGCGGTTAAAGCACGAGCCAGGCCGAGCCCGCGGCGATCATTGCCAGGCCGCCGCCGCGGGAGACGTATTGCGGCGCG
>DATFSZ010000122.1:0-31444 GCA_035262365.1 Binataceae bacterium (SeqCode) | reverse complement strand
CGCCGACACGTCGAATTGCGGCTGTTCCAGGGGGCCGCAGCAGTCCAGGCCCTGGCGGGGCTGGACTGCTGCGGCCTGTCTGCCAGCGACGTCCGCAGTCATTTCGAGTCCGGCCACTTGGTGGCCGACGCTCCCTTGCTGGTTGCTTGCCTGGTCGAGCTGTTAGGCGAATCAGCCGAAGGCGCGCGCAGCGCGGCCGAGACCTCTCTCGCCGCGATCAATCAGAGCCACAAGCTGCGCCTGGAGATCATCAAGCTGATTGCCAGCATTGCGGACAGTGGCCGCGGCGGCGCCGCGCCCCAATTCGTCAGCCAGACCATCAATATGCTGCTAAGCGATCAGCAGGCCGGCGAGATGCGCAAGCTCGCGACACGCAGGCCGCAGCGCCGCGCGTAGTCTTTATTCTGCAAGCATTTTCTCACCCAAATGGCGTGGGAGGGGCGCCGCAGCGACGCCCGGATTCGGGTGCCTTGCAGCGCCCCGTGTCACTCGAATGGCTGCGCAATCACTGACACAGTGGCCGTGCCCGAGATGGTTCAGATTCCTCGCTGCGTTATAACAGCGGTTGCGGAGATAAGCCCAATCGCTTCGAGGTAGGTTTGGACAGGCTTTGCGGAGAGCCACGACGGCTTATGCAAACTGTCTTTTGCGAACGCCCGCGGCAATCTTGAAGCCGGCGTCCCTCCTCCGTCGTCCTGAGCCCGATTTCAGCGGGACACAGGTCAGCCAAGGCAGTTTTAGGCGGGCTGGCGACGTCTCAGCGCCAGTGGTGTAAGATTCAACCCTCAGGGTGGCGGGACGCGCGTTGTCCCACTCCCATTTTTGACTCGGCAGGCCGCACTTGATGCGCTGGGCCAAGGCTGCCGTTTAGGGAGGTAAGCGCTATGAAATACGCAATGCTGGTGCTGAAAAACCTGATGCGCAGCAAACGGCGCACGATGCTTACGATTTTCTCGATCGCGGTCTCGCTGTTTATCTTTTCCGCCCTCATCAGCCTGCCCACCGTGGCCAACGAGTTGCTGGCCGACACCGCCTCTTCAGTGCGGGTAGCGGTCCACAATGAGGCGGGCCTGACCTACGCGTTGCCCGAAGCATACAGGACGCGTATTGCAACCACTCCGCACGTGGTGGCCGTGGTAGGAGAGAGTTGGTTCGGCGGCATTTATCACGAGGTCTCCGATTCTTTCCCGAACCTCGCGGTCGATCCAGAGCAGGTCGAACCGATGTGGACGGATTGGGACATCTCTCATCAAGCCTTCGAACAGTTCCGCAAGATCCGCACGGCCGCGTTTGTCGGCTCCGGCACCATGAAGCGCTTTGGCCTGCACGTCGGGCAGCAAATCATGCTGCGCGGCACGGTTTACCCGATCAACGTCACCCTTCAGATCGTCGGTACGATCGGCGGCAAGGCGCCTCCTAATTTCCTGCTCTTTCGCCGTGACTACCTTGAAGAAGCGCTCAAACGGCCGGGAATGGTGTCCATTTTTTGGGTACGGGTGGACAATGCAGGTTCGGTTCACAAGGTGATTGCCGATATCGACCGGCAGTTTGCCAACTCATCGGCGGAAACGCAGAGCGAGTCGGAAGGGTCTTTCATGCGCAGCTTCATGGACAACTACAAGGCCTTCTTCACGCTGGCCGAGGTGCTGGGACTGATCGTGGTACTCACCATAGGACTGGTGGCCGCCAACACCGCCGCCATGTCGATTCGCGAGCGGCGCGGAGAAATCGCGGTGCTGCGATCTTTGGGTTTCAGCTCGCGTCTGATTCTGGGCCTGTTGCTTACGGAATCTCTGCTCATCGGCGTGATCGGAGGCGTGCTGGGATGCGGCACCGCATTCCTCGTGCTCAAGGCATTTTCGTCCGGTTCTCCGGCTGCCGGACCGCTGTCGGCGATCCGGATGCCGCCCATCGTGCTGCTTGAGACTCTCGCGGTCGCGGCGCTGATTGGGCTGCTCAGCGCCTTTGTGCCGGCGGGGGCAGCGGCGCGGCGCAGTATCGTGGACACGCTGCGGGCGGTGGGCTGAGATGGCGATACCGCTTAAGTACAACGTTCGCAGCCTGCTGGTGCGGCGCGTTTCCACCGCCATGACAGCGGGCGGAATTGCCCTGGTGGTGGCGGTGTTCGTGGTCGTCATGGCGATGGTAGCGGGATTCGACAGCACAATCCGCGACAGCGGCTCGCCCGACAACATGATCGCGGTGCGCAAAGGGTCAACCACCGAGACAGGCTCCGCGTTTAGCCTCGATCAGTTCGAAGCACTCAAGTTTTTGCCGCAGATAAGGCGCGACAAGGACGGACAGCCGTTGGCCTCACCCGAGGTGCCGGTACAGGTGCTGATGGAGAAAATCGGCGGTGGCCGGGAGAATATCGTCCTGCGCGGGGTGAAGCCGGTGGCGATGAAGGTTCACGACAAGGTGCGAATCGTTGAGGGACGTATGTTCGATCCAGCCCTCAACGAGGCGATCGTGGGCAAGGCGCTGCTCAAGCGCTACGCCAACGGCACCATCGGATCGACGATGCGCCTGGGACGCGGTTCATGGAAAGTGGTCGGAATCTTCGACGCCGCCGGCAGTTCGTTCGAATCCGAGGTCTGGGCCGGGGCGCAGAAGGTACAAGACGATACCCAGCGCGGCTCCTACTATGCCAGCGTGGTCATGAAGATGGCGCCCGGCGCGGACTCCGCGGCACTAATACGGCGCTTGGCCGACGACCCGCGTATCAACCTGCAGGGCGAGACCGAGCCCGACTATTACCGCGATCAGTCGGTGGTAGCCAGCCAGCTGCGGCGGCTGGGGATGCTGGTGGCCCTTATCATGGCGGTTGGAGCGGTGTTCGCCGCGATGAATACGATGTATGCCGCCGTGGCCGGCCGTACCCAGGAAATCGGAACGCTGCGCGCGCTCGGTTTCAGCCCCGGTGCGGTGATGGGATCCTTCCTGCTGGAATCGTTGACGCTGGCGGTCGCGGCGGGTCTAATCGGTGTGGCGCTGGCGCTCCCGTTCAACGGGCTGTCCACTGCCTTCGGCAACTATGTCACCTTTTCTACGCTGTCCTTCCAGTTCAGGGTCACGCTGGCGATAATGATACAGGCCCTGCTGTTCGCCGCCGTGATGGGCGTGGCGGGCGGATTTTTGCCGGCGCGCCAGGCGATGAGATTGAGCGTGGTTGACGCGCTGCGCAGGAGCTGAAGCCGTGTCGATAAAAGCGCCTGACGGTCACATCGCTGGTCAGGGAGTGGGAGTACCCCCGCCCGACAAGGCCGGTGCGCCGCAGCGAATGCGCGAACTTGAAGCGTTGCGAATCAGGCGCAGCCCCGAGCCGCGCCGCCGTTTGAGATTATTGCCGCTGGTGCTGATCCTGCTAATCGGTGCGGTGGCCGCGGCCGGCGCCTACGAAGTTTACCAGCGCACCCTGGGCCGCCCGCTAGAAGTGCGGACCGCTTACGTGACGATGCAGCGTGCGGGACAGCCGGGCGTGGTACTGACCGGCTCCGGATATGTCGTTACCCGCCACAAGTACATCACCATTGGTACCAAGATCCTGGGTCAGATAGTGGAGGAGCCGATCGAAGAAGGGCAGCACGTCAAGCGCGGCGACTTACTGGCGCGCATCGATGACCGCGACTATCGCGCCCAGTTGCGACAGGCGATTGCCGACCGGGCACTTGCGGTCGCCAACGTCAAGCTGAAGCAGGCGCAGGCAGACCGTCTGCGCGCGCTTTACGAAAGCGGGGTTGAATCGAAAGACACCCTCGACGTGGCGGAAAACGCGCTATCGGTGGCGCGCGCCAGCCTGGCCCGTGCCGACGCCGCAATTGACTACGCCAAGTTCAACGTGAGCCAATGCTATATCACTTCACCGATCAACGGGATCGTTTTGCAAAAGTATCGTGAACTCGGCGATACCATCAACTATGGCGGTAATATCCAGGCCGGGGGCGGCGCGACCGATATCGTGCAGCTCGCCGACACCGACGACATGCGCGCCGAAGTCGATATCAACGAGGCTGACATCGCCAAGGTCGCGATTGGCGCCCCCGCCAGGGTCGTGCCCGACGCCTACCCCGACCGTTCCTTCGAGGCCACGCTGGTCAAGATTTATCCCGAAGCGGACCGCCAGAAGGGCACCGTCAAAGTCGAAGTGAGTATCCACAAACCAGACCTCGAAATCGTGAAGCCCGAGATGAGCGCAAGAGTTAGCTTCTCGACCACCGGCGGGGGCAGCGAAGACAAGACCATGCTGCTGGCGCCGAAGAAGGCTGTGATTACACAGGGCGGCGCGGCCTATGTGTGGACGCTGCGAAACGGAGTCGCCGAGCGCGTCGCGATCAAGCGTGGACGCGAACTCGAGGACGGAGTGGAGATTCGGCAGGGACTTAACGATGGTGACGAGGTGATCGTCGAGCCGCCGCAGAATCTAAAGGAAGGGGAAAAGGTGGTGTCCACGCAAGCGTGAGTCGCAGCCGTCCACAAGTATCTGCCGGCGCCAAGGCCTGGCGCCCCGAATGGTTCGTCCCTCCCTCCGGCTTGCCTTCAAAGTCCCGTACTTCTACTTTTATCGGCTATCTTTTCGAACCTTCAATTTACTATTCGTCTAGCCTGTACAAGCCGGGCAGAGGCGAGCAAGTGCGAGCACCGCCATTGGTTTTTTCTTGCCATTGAGTCCATTAGGTGATTAATAAAGATACAGGAAGATAACCTGGACGGACCGAGTATTCGGCCGCTATCGGGAGATAAAAAACATGTCATCGCTGCGCGTAATCTCAGCGGATTCTCATACCATGGAACCGCCCGATCTATGGACCGAGCGGTTGGGCAAGAAATATGGCGATCGCACGCCACAGGTCAAATTAACCTCCAAGGGCCATCTGTTCGTCGCGCCCGGCGTGAGGCCTTTCGCGGTTGCAGGCGGCTTTGGCGCGGGCCGCAGCGGCAAGGAACTGCGCGAGCATCTGACCCACGGCTACGAAGCCGCGCGCCCCGCGGGATGGGACCCGGTGGAGCGCATCAAGGACCAGGATATTGACGGCGTCGAGGCGGAGGTTCTGTACACCACGCTGGGAATGCCGTTGTTTGGATTGGACGACGCGCAACTGCAGCGGGACTGCTTTGCGGTGTACAACGACTGGGTTGCCGAGTATTGCGCGCACGACCCGCGCCGCCTGCACGCGATCGCGCTCATCTCGCTTGAGGACATCGACGCGGGCGTCAAGGAGTTGACGCGATGCGCACAGCGGGGGCTCAAGGGCGCAATGATCTGGGGTTCGGCGCCGGCCGATCGGCCCTATTACAGCACCGTGTACGACCCCTTCTGGGCCGCCGCGCAGGACCTGCAGATGCCGCTTTCGCTGCACGTAATCACCGCGCGGGATCAGGCGCCCGGTCCCAAGCCGGCGCCGGAACAGCGCGTTCCGGGCCATATCGCGACCATGCGCGGCTATATGAGTCTGATCCACGAGGTGCAGCGATCGCTTACCGATATCATCGTCAGCGGCGTGTTGGAGCGCTTCCCGCGCTTGATGATCGTGTCGGCGGAAAACGACACCGGATGGCTGCCGCATTTCATGTACCGTCTGGACCACGCCTTTGAGAAGTTCACCGGGCTTAACGACGAGCAGCCACTTAAGATGAAGCCTTCCGACTACGTACGCCGGCAGATGTGGGCGACCTTTCAGGACGACCCGACGGGACCGGCCGGATACCGCTCTTTTGGTGAGAACAACTACATGTGGGCCTCCGACTTCCCGCACACCGACTCGACCTGGCCCCATTCGCGTGAAGTGATCACCAAAGATTTCAGCGGCGTGCCCGAAAACGTGACCGCCAAGATCGTTTTCGACAACGCCAACAAGCTCTACCGGATGGGCCTATAGGTGTGACGGTGCGCCGCTTTTTGCGGCGCACCGTAGCGCCCGGCAAATACAAATTGACGAGGTCTTGTTGATGCGAACCAAAATTCTAGCGTTCCTGGCTGGCGGATTGGCGATTGTGCTGATGGGTCAAAGCGCGCACGCCCAATTGGTGGCGGGTTTTACCCTCAAAGCGAACCCGAAGTTCGTCAACTGCTTGCGGCGCACGCCGGCCTCGACACCGGGGGCAAACGTTTTTGTCACTCAGGGCACCCTTAACGATGACCTGACGATCATCGGAGTCGGCATAAAGCCGGGACTGGCATTCGATCTGTTCACCGTCCAGAACAGTGCGTTCCTGGCTAATGGTACCCCGATTACGAACCCGGTTTTCGGACTCGCCTGGTACCAGAGCGACCTCGAGGCCAATAGCGCGGGGGTAATCTCGGCAACCATCCGCAGCATCTTCGTCAATCAAATCTTTGGCTTCGACCCTATCGTGGGGCTGCCGCCGACCAATACCTTCCACGTGGGATTCTGGTTCAACGATCCGGCCGACGCAGCTGCGTGCGGCTTTACCGGATTTACCCCGTTCAACGGGGAGCACCATGCCGGTCCACTGGCGATGATAAGCGTTCCGAATGCGACCACCAATCTGGGACCGCTGTGTCTTAGCCCAAACACATCGACTCATCCGGCGACCTGCAATCCCTGACGCCTGCCTGACATTCGATAGGCGATTTGAGTAATCCCGCGCCGTGCGCCGGCGGCGCGGGATTTACCCCTCCGCGGAAAGTACTCCGAATCCATCGCCAACCTGGCTCAAGCGAGCTAGTTCCTCCGTTATCCAGGCGAATTGCGCGCCGCGCGACGCGAAACCTCCCTGTCGATCGGTAATTGGTTGCCAAAAGAATACCGGGGTGAAAGGCTCCTGTTAGCGGCGTCGGCCGAGTGCTAACTGCTCCGGCGCAACGTCGCGAAATAGCTCGCTTCAGATAGGCGGCGGTATTGTTTTCCCAGCTCTGAACAGGAGATTGCGTTACGGCCCACAGCGAAGGAATCGTTAAAGCCGGATGGCAGGCCGGACCCTTGGCGCCAGCCAACTCACCGATGACATCCATGGTGCGCAACGAGACCCGAGAGGTTCAGCAGAAGCGAGTTCTGGTGGTGGACGACAGCCGCGACTCCGCGGAAATGCTGTGTGAGGTGTTGAAGACCTACGGCTGTGCGACTCACCTGGCGTACGACGGTCCATCCGCGCTGGAGGCAGCGCAATCCTTCAAGCCGGAAGTTGCACTGGTCGATATCAGTCTTCCCGAAATGGACGGCAATGAATTGGCGCGGCGCCTGCGCCAGCTTCCGGGTCTGCAGCAGATGACTCTCATTGCGGTGACCGGCTATAGCGAATCTTCGGATCGGCGCCGCTCCGAGCAGGCGGGCTTCGACCATTACCTGGTCAAGCCGGTCCCTCTGGAAGAGCTGCGCCGTTTGATCAAAGGCTAACCCGCCCATTTTCGAATTTCATGCGGAATCCGAGGCGTTGTCCCCGGCGGCGCGGGCCAGCGCCCGGGACAGATTCTCCATCGAGACTGGTTTGGACAGGTAGTCGTCCATCCCTGCGGCGAGACATTTTTCGCGATCACCCTCCATCGCGCTGGCAGTCATCGCGATAACCACAACATGCCGGCCATCGCCGCGCCGTTCCGCCTGACGGATCTCGGCAGTGGCGCGATAGCCATCCATTTCGGGCATCTGGCAGTCCATCAGTATGACGTCATAAGGCACCTTTTCGAGCGCGCGGAGCGCTTCGTAGCCGTTGGCCACTCCGTCGGCGTGATAGCCCAGTTTGGCAAGCTGGCGCAGCGCCACCTTCTGATTGATGATGTTGTCCTCTGCCACCAGAATTCGCAATTTCCGTGAAGGCGCGGAGCTGACCGGTCGCGGGGTCTTGGCGGAAGACGGTGGTGGGGCCGTAAGGGCCCTCTTTAGCCTGACCGTGAAGTGAAAAACGGAGCCGACGTCCAGTTCGCTGGTGACGCCGATGTTGCCGCCCATCCGGCTGATCAGGTTGGCCGCAATTGCCAGGCCCAGGCCGGTGCCGCCGTACTTTCTGGTCACCGACGCGTCGGCCTGGGTGAAGGGCTCGAACAGGCGCGCCTGGGCCTGTGGCGAAATACCGACGCCGCTGTCCTCGATTTCGAATGCCAGGCTTGCGCCGCTATCGTCTTCGCGCTCCAGCGCGACGCGTACTCGCACCTTGCCTCGCTGCGTAAACTTCAGTGCATTGTCGATGAGGTTATAGAGCACCTGCCGCAGCCGCCCAGGGTCCCCGTTTAACGCGACAGGAACGGCGGCGTCGATGGAACCCGCCAGCTCAATTCCCTTGCGGCGAGCCGCCGCGCTGAAGATGTCCAACGCTGCTTCGACCGTATCGCGCAGGTCGAAGTCGATGTTTTCGAATTCCAATTTTCCCGCCGACAATTTGGAAAAATCCAGGACGTCGTTCACCAGTGAGAGCAGCGCGTCAGAGCTGGTCCGGACGGTGTCCAGCATCTCGCGCTGGTCGCTGGTAAGCGAAGTGTCGAGGAGCAGTCCGGTCAAACCGACAATGGCATTGAGCGGAGTGCGGATTTCGTGGCTGATGTTCGCCATGAACTCCGATTTAACCCGCGCCGCTTCCAATGCCGCATCTCGGGCCTGGAGAACCTGCTGTTCCAGCCGCTTGCGTTCGGTGATGTCACGGGTGCTGGCAACGATAACAGGCTCGCCCTCAGGGTCGCTGCTCAAGACAGCTCTTGCCTCGCAGCTTCGCCATTGCCCGTTGATGTCGCGAATTCTGAGGTCGTATTCGCTGTAGCCCTTTGTGAGCGTCTCGGCGATTGCGCGGCGGCAGGTTTCGTGATCGTCGGGATGAACGTACTCCATACCATTGGTGCCGAGAAACATTGCCTCGGGACGTCCAAACTGGCGCACCGAATTATTTGAAAATGTAACTGTGCCATTGGGCTTGAGCACCAATAGCGCATCCGACGTGCTGTGGATGAGGGTGCGGAAGTACTGTTCGCTGCGGCGCAGCGCCTGCTCGGTGGCCAACCGATCGACCACCTGGCTCACGATATTCGCCATGGCCTGGATGAAGGAAACATCGTCGGGGGTGAATTTGCGCCTTCTGGTTGTGGTGGCGGTCAGAGCGCCGTAAGGACGTTCGCGTCCTCCGATCACGATGGCGAGGCCGGATTTGAGGCCGAACTTGAATGTAGAAGCCCGCGGAGTGAACCGCGTTTCGCGCTCATAATCCTCCACGATCAGTGGTCCCCCCGACTGCAGGGCATAACCCGCCTGCGATCCCGTGCCGACCTCCATCGGCGGATCTACTCCAGGCGACCATCCTACGCTGGCTCGCGGCAGCAGTGTCTTTCCGTCGCGCTGCAGCTCCAAAATGGCGCAATATTCGACTTCCAGTACCGCGGCCATCTTGTGCACGGCTTCATCAAGCAGCGGGCCAAGCTCGGCGGCCCGCAACGCTCGCTGCCCCAGTTCGCTCATCGCGTGCTGGTGTTCCAGGCGTGAACGGAGCTCAGCCTGAGTTTCGAGCAGGGCGTCTTCGGCCGCTTTGCGTTGGCTGATGTCGCGCGTATTGAAGACACCGACCGGTTGCCCATCCATATCCATGATGCGGGTGCCGCGCACTTCGCAGTGCGCCCAGGATCCGTCGTAACGGCGGATGCGGCATTCGTGAGTACAGGCCCCGGTCTCCAACGCAGCGGCCACACTGTGGCGCACCATATCCAGGTCATCGGGGTGCACAATGGGGCGTCCCTCTTGTGCTTCAGGGTTACCGATCGGGTAACCAAACATGGTGTACCCGGCGTCGTTCGCATACCTGACGATCCCGGCCCGGTCGATTACAGCGATAGCATCGGAGCTGTTTTGGATGACCAAACGATAGTATTCCTCGCTGCGCCGCAGCGCATGCTCACTGGACATCCGTTGCACAGCCTCGGTGATGATGTTGGCCACGGATTGCACGAAGGCGGTGTCATCCGCGCTAAAGTTGCGGTGCTTGGTGGAGGAAAGGGTGATCGCGCCGTAGGGTCTTTTGCTTCCCGCGATTACGGTGCTGAGGCCCGATCGCAGACCGCGCTCGAATACGGCCAGCGCCACCTTGAAGCGCGTCTCGGTCGAAAAGTCATCGACGATAACGGGCTGCGACGTCATCAACGTGTAACCGGCTTGCGACCCCGTACCGATCTCGGTAACGAATGCGGATTCGATATCCCATCCAGCCGCCGCTCGCATGGTCAGCCGTTTGCCATCGGGTTGGAGCTCCAGCAGGCTGCAATACTCGAAGTCCAGAGTCCTGACTAGCACTGACACTGCGTCATCGAGCAGGGTTTGAACCTCGGTGGTGCGCAGCGCGCGCTGACCAAGTTCCGCCACCGCGCGCTGCTGCTCCAGGCGCGAGCGGAGCTGCGCCTGGGTCTCCAGGATGGCGCGTTCCGCCGCTTTGCGCTCGCTGATGTCGTGCGTGTTGATCACCGCTAGAGTGCGGCCACTGGGATCCACGACGGTCCGGCCGGTCATCTCGCAATGCACCCAGGTACCATCGGCCCGGCTGACTCGGCATTCGAAGGCTCCTGCGCCAGACTCAAAGATCGCGTCATACGCGCGCCTGGAGGCTTCGAGATCCTCAGGATGCACATAAGCCCAACCATCTGTCGCGGTGAGTTCCTCCGGTGTCCTCCCGAAGATCATGGCGTTCGAGTAAGAGGCAAAGGCAAGGGCGCCATAGCGTTGACCCACGGACACTCCGTCGGCGGAGTTATTCAATATGGATCTGTAATATTCCTCGCCGCGGCGCCGAGACTCATCGGTGGCCAGCCGCTCCGCCGTTTGGGCGACGATATTGGCGGCGGACTCGACGAAGGCGATGTCGTCGTTGGTAAATTTCCGCCGCTGGTTGGAATAGACGGCCAGTACTCCGAAAGGTCCCTTTTGCCCACCGATTGCGGTGCTCAAGCCCGACTGAAGGTTGGCGTCCAGGATTGGCTGAGACAGTACAAAGCGGCCATCGCTTTTGTAGTCATCTACGATAACCGGCTGGCGGGAGCGCAAGCTGCAACCACAATGGGAACCGTTGACTTCGATCAAGAATTGCTGAGTTGAATCCCATCCGGCCAGCGCGCGCGACTCCATGGTTGTGCCGCCGGGCAGCAGTTCCATTATTATGCAGTATCGCACGTCCAACGTCTTGGATACCGCCGCCACGGTCTCTTCCAGCAAGCGCTGAAGGTTCGTCGCGCGCAGGGCGTTCTGGCTAAGTGAGGCGATCACGCGCTGCTGTGCCAGCCGCAGGCGCAGTTGTGCCTGAGCTTCCAGCATTGCAATATTGCGCGAGAACAGGGCGAAGCGCCGTTCCTGCCCCGGGCTGGCTGGGAGCGGGACCAGGCGAAATTCAAACCTGCGAGGGATGCCCTTGATCCCGGCCGCTTCGCATTCGACGCTGCCAGCCCTGCCGCTGCGCAAAAGTTCGCGGATCTGTTCCGCCGCGGCGTTGTCTTTGGGCATGATGAATTCGTACAGCGTGCGGCCACGCACATCGCCGCCGCCGTCCCTGGCGGTCAACGCGACGGCGGCGGAATTCAATTTAAGGAAGCGCCCGTCAGGTCCCACAACCGCCACCGCGTCGGACGCCGCTTCAAGCAAAGCCCGCATCGTCGCATGGGTCTGTTCCTGATAGGTCAGGTTCGGAGCTGCGCTTGGCATGATTTTGTTATGTCCCCACCTTCTAATACGATCGCTCAATCGTCGGGTTGCATATGGTGCCGAAAAAGAAAACGCGAACTGGCAGTGCAAGGTGCCGGAATTGATAGCTTGGCCGTGTGCAAGAGCCCCCCATAAGCAGGGACGGCAAAGACGCCGCCCGCTACAGATAAAGTCGTTTACCGAAAACAGCCACCCACGGCAATCCCGCGCAAAAACGACGAGGTTTGATTTCAATTGCTTTCCTCGCGGCGCCAGATACCGGCGCGGTTGCATTGCGGCGGCCCACCTGAGAAACAATTGACCCGATGAGCACGGAAGGTTTGCGGGTGGCATTCGACGTCGGCGGTACCTTTATCGACGTGGTAATCGCGGCCGCCGACGGGCCGATTCTTACGTACAAGATTTTAGCTCTACCCGACACGATTGGTCCCGATGTAGGCCGCTGCGTGCAGGATGCGATGACGCGCTGCGGCGCGGACGGGATTGCACGGATGGTCCACGCCACCACCGTCGCTTCCAACACCGTGTTGGAAGGCAAGGGTGCACTCACCGGTCTGATCTGTACCCGCGGCTTTCGCGACCTGATCGAGATACGCGGGCTTCAGCGTCCCGCCATCTACGACATCTTCTGGGATCGCATCCCGCCGCTGGTCCCGCGGCGGCGGCGTCTTGAGGTGACCGAGCGCATCATGGCCAGCGGCGCGGTGCGCACGCCCCTTGAGGAAGGCGAAGTACGCGCCGCGCTGCATTCACTGCGCGCGCAGGGAACCCAAGCGGTCGCGGTCTGCTTCCTTCACTCCTATGTCAATTCCGGGCACGAGCGCCGCGCGATGGCGCTGGTGCGCGAAATCATGCCAGAGGCCGACGCCTGTTCATCGGCGGAGGTGCTGCCCGAAATCCGCGAGTACCCGCGCGCGTCAACCACCGTGCTCAACGCCTACCTGATGGGCGCGGTGAATGGCTACCTGGGAAAAATCGAGCGCGAACTGAGCCAGTATGGGCGCGAAATTTTGATCATGCAGTCCAACGGCGGAATCATGACCGCCGCGCACGCGCGCCGCTTTCCCGTCCGAATGATCGAATCGGGGCCCGCTGCGGGCGTGCTGGCCGCCGCCAGCCTGGCGCGCGAGGCGGGGCTGCCCAACGTGGTCGCGTTCGACATGGGTGGTACGACAGTCAAGGCCTGTCTGATCGAGAACGGCGAGGCGGCGGAAACCAACGAGGGCGAGGTCGGTGGCGGAATCAACGCATCGAGCCATCTGATGAAGGGCGCGGGCTACGCGCTGCGCGTGCCCGCCTACGACATCGTCGAACTGGGCGCGGGCGGCGGCAGTATCGCGCGCATCGAAGAGGGCCTGCTGATGCGGGTGGGGCCACAAAGCGCGGGTGCCGTTCCAGGACCTGCATGCTATGGGCGCGGCGGGACCGAACCTACCGTCACGGACGCCAACGTCGTGCTCGGCTACATGAATCCGCATCGCATCGCAGGCGGCACAGTGCCGATCGACGCGGAGGCGGCGCGCATCGCGATCGATACCCACCTTGGCCGCCAGCTGAAAACGGAACCGTCGGCGGCCGCCTTCGGGGTCCATCGCGTGGTCAACGCCACGATGGCGCGTGCGATTCGGTCGGTCACCAGCGAGCGCGGTCGCGACCCGCGCGAATATACCTTGCTTGCCTTCGGCGGAGCAGGGCCGATCCACGCCGCGGAGCTCGCCTCTGATATCGGGATTGGCCGGGTGTACGTGCCGCTCTATCCGGGACTGTTCAGCTCACTCGGTCTGTTGTTCGCGGATTTGCGCTACGACGCGGTCAAGAGCGTGATGGGCAGACTCGATCAGCTCGAGGGCGCGGCCCTGCGCAATCATTGCGAGGAGCTGGTTAAGGAGCTGCGCGAACGGCTCATGCGTGAAGCGGGCGCAGCGGAGATACGCTTTGAGCGCAGCGCGGAGTTGCGCTACCTGCGCCAGGATTCGGAGTTGAGCTTCAGGATTCCGCCAGACGTTGCCGACGGCGACCTTGCTCAATGGCTTGAACGCGCTTTCCATCCTGAACATGAGCGCAATTTCGGCTACCGGCGCGACGGCGATCCGGTCCTGGCCGTCAGCGTGCGCGTGCGCGCAACCGCCCCCGCGCGCAGCGTGGCGGTGCGCGATCTGGCGGCCAGCTTTGCGCGCGCGGCAAAGGACATGCCCAGGGCCGCCGGGCAGTTGCGCAAGGCATACTTCGGCCCTCAGGCGCGCGAGATGCCAACCCGAGTGGTAGCGCGCCACGCTCTACTGGACGCGGCGCTGACGGGCCCGGCGATTATCGAGGAGTTCGACACCACCATCGTGATTCCACCAGGATGGAGGGCGGAGCTGGATAACTTCGCCAATGTGGTGCTACGGCGAAGTGATGAGAGCGCGGATTTGGTATGAACAGCAAACACCCTGACTCTCACGGGAAAGGCTGACCAAAGGAATGGGACATGGATGACACCGTCGATCCGATCCTGCTCGAAGTAATCAACAACGCCCTGACCGCGATCGGCGACGAGATGGGCAATACCATGAAGCGTACCGCGCGATCGATCACCGCTCGAATCGGTGACTTCTCCACGGTGCTGGTCGACGCGCGCGGGCGTGTAATTGCGCAAGGGCAGGGCGCGGGCTTCCACCTGGGCTATATCCGTGGCGTGATGCCGGCCGTGTTGAAGAAGTTTGCCGGCAAGCTGCGTCCGGGCGACATTTTGGCTTCCAACGATCCTTATGGCGGACTGTCCCATCTGCCCGATATCGTGCTCCTTGCCCCGATTTTCTGGCATGAGACGATGATCGGCTTTTCCACCCTGGTCACACACCACTCCGATATCGGCGGGCGTTTCCCCGGCGGCCAAAGCAGTGTGTGCAGCGAGATTTATGAGGAAGGCCTGCGCCTGCCATGCGTCAAACTGTATGAGGAGGGGCGTCCCAACCAGGCGCTGCTCGACGTCATTGCCGGCAACGTGCGCACGCCCGACGATGTAATCGGCGATCTCGAGGGACAGGCGGCCGCCTGCCGGCGCGGAATCCGCGGCTTGCAGGAACTGGTGGACAAGTACGGTCTGGAGCGCTTCGAAACCGCTATCGCGCAGCTTCATCGCTACAGCGAACGCGTGGTCCGCGCCGCGATCATGAAAATTCCCGACGGCGAGTACGTTTGGGATGAACACTTCGAAGAAGACGGTGTCGGCGGTCCCGGAATACATTTGAAGCTGTGCCTGAAGGTGCGCGGTGATTCGGTGATCGTCGATTTCACCGGCACGGACCCGCAAGTCAAAAGCGCGATAAATGTACCCTACTCGCTGACCTGTTCGGCTTCGTACATATGCCTGCGCGGGGTGCTGGCGGCGGATGCTCCGGCCAACGACGGCTTGTTCGAACCAGTCGAAGTAATCGCGCCCAAAGGCACCGTGCTCAATCCTCATTTTCCGGCCGCGATCGGCGGCCGCGGGATGATGCTCTGGCGGATCTGCGACATGATGTTTGGCGCGCTGGCCAAGGCGATGCCCGAGCGTATCTTCGCCGCCGGCGAAGGCGGTGTCGCCAGTCTCACCTACGCTTACAGCGGCGGAGAACCCGGCGCCTCGCCCGTGCTCACGGACTGGTACGGCGGCGGATGGGGCGCGCGTCCGACCAAGGATGGAATCGACGGCGTCAACTCGCTGCTGTCAGGAAACGGCGGGTCCAGTGTGCCGGTGGAAAGGCTGGAGGTCGAGTTTCCGCTCCTGATGGAGGCGTACGGGCTGATGCCGGACACGGGCGGCGCCGGTAAGTATCGCGGCTCGCTGTCGGTGTATCGCACCTATCGTTTCTTAAAACCCGGGCGGGCACTGATCCGCACCTGCCGCACTACTACCGTGCCCTACGGCCTGGGCGGGGGCGGCGACGGCACGCCGTTTCGCGTAGTGTTGGACCGAGCCGGCACTCAGACCGACTATCCGCCCCAAATGTTCGTTGACGCCCAGGTGCAGACCGAGGACGCGATCATGCATCTACTGCCGGGGGCCGGCGGTTACGGTGACGCACTGGATCGCGACCCGGCGATGGTTCTGAACGACGTGCTGGACGAGAAGATCTCGTCGCAGTGCGCGCAGCGTGTGTACGGTGTCGTGATCGATGCGGATGCGGTTGACGGGTCGCGCACTCATGCTTTGCGCGACGCGATGCGCCGGGCGCGCGGTTGAAGATGGTGAGCCGATGCGATGATTCAGGTGTGCGTCAGGCCCAGCTCGCGGCGGAAATGTTCAATGGTCCGGGTGAGGCCCTCGCGCAGCGCCACTTTCGGCGTCCAGCCAAGCCGCTCGCGTGCCAGGGTGATATCGGGGCGCCGGCGCGCCGGGTCGTCAGGCGGCAGCGGCTTGTAAACGATACTCGATGAACTTCTGGACAGTTCCACCGCCAGGCGGCCCAACTCCAGCATGGTAAACTCGTCGGGATTGCCCAGGTTGACCGGACCGATAAAATCGGGCGCCTCCATCATCCGCACCATTCCCTCGACCAGATCGTCGATGTAGGCGAACGAGCGGGTTTGCGTTCCTTCGCCGTACATTGTCAATGGTTCACCGCGCAGGGCGGCGACGCAAAAGTTCGAAACCACGCGCCCGTCATTGACCGCCATTCGCGGGCCGTAGGTGTTGAAGATTCGAACGATCTTGATGTCCACCTTGTTTTGCCGATGGTAGTCCATCATCAGGCATTCGGCCACGCGTTTGCCTTCGTCGTAGCAGGAGCGGATGCCGATCGGATTGACATGTCCCCAATAGGTCTCTTTTTGCGGATGCTCCTCGGGGTCGCCGTACACCTCGCTGGTCGAGCTCAGCAGAATCCTCGCCCGGACGCGCTTGGCCAACCCCAGCATGTTGATCGTACCCATCACGTTGGTCTTGGTGGTCTTGACCGGGTTGTATTGGTAATGAACCGGTGAGGCCGGGCAGGCCAGGTGAAAGATCCGATCGACCTCGACCAGGATTGGTTCAACCACGTCGTGGCGAATCAGTTCGAAGTTCCGATCCTGGCTCAGGTGCGCGATATTGGCGCGCTTGCCGCTGAAGAAGTTGTCCAGGCAGATAACCTCGTGCTTGTCGTGCAGCAAGCGTTCACACAAATGGGAACCGATAAAACCCGCACCGCCGGTAACCAGTATCCGCACCTTGGCATTCTCCTGTGTGGTTTCAGACTCGAACCTTGCCAGTGGTCGGAATCCCGCTTCCCTCAATCATCCGCCTATGCACTGCCTTGCAGCCGGATAGCTTCACCTGATTACATTTCTCTGCGTAATACTCGTGGTTGAGGTGGACGTTACTGTGGAGCGGGGCGACCGTCGAGTCACAAGCGCACAGTATAAGGGATTGCTGGAAAGGGGAACAAGATGCGGGCGCAACCGCCGCTTGGCCGCCATTGGGTTGCTATTGCCCGTTACATGGTTCGCGGCCGTATCACTGCTGGTATGGCCGCTGGTCAATGGACCTGTAGCCGATAGCTGGATTTATCTGCGCGCCGTCAAGCGGCTCAATGGCGGAACCATTTCATTTCCGGGCTATTCCGCAGCAATGCCGCTGTTGCAGGTCGTGTATGGAGCCCTGTGGTCACGGCTGTTCGGTCTTGATTACGTTTCACTCAATTGGTCGATGGTGCTGTTGGGCGTGGCCGGCGCGATGCTCTTCTATTTGTTGGCGGGCCGATGCGGCGCCGGTTCGAAAGCGGCCACGCTCGCAACCGCGCTGCTGATCGTCAATCCCTGTTACCTGTTTCTGAGTTTTTCATTCATGACCGACGTTATGTTCGTGACCTTGCTGCTCGCTGCGCACGTGATGTTTGCCGGCGCGGTGCAGCAGGGAGGAGGGGCGCGCCTGTGGATCTGCGCGGCGGTCCTGATTGCTGCGTTCATGGTGCGGCCGTTCGCGCTTGCGGCGATGGCCGGTTGTGGGATTGCAACACTTGCCACCCTGCCGCCCGGCGCCATCCGCTCCAGCGCGCGCCGCTTGCTCCCGTTCATCGCGGCGGCCGCCGTTAGCGTGCTGATCTGGCTTTGGCTGACCGCCGTGCTCCCGATTCCCTGGATGCTCGATGTGAGGGAAAGCAAGCTCAGGTACCTCTACCTGGTGCCGATTCGCACCTACTTCACTGACGGTCTGCTGGCTCCGCTGCTCTATTTGGGTCTGGTTCTGAGCCCGGTGGCGGTGGTGCATTTGATCTCGTCCCGATGGCGCCTGGGACTTGCAATTGCGGCCGTGCTGGCGGCGGTGATCCTCCCGGTCTTGCTTAGCGACGCGGGTGCCAGGTCGATTCCCGAATTGAGCTGCTGCGGAGGATGGAACAACGTGCTCGTTTTGCGCGGGCCGTCCAGGTTTGTGTGGACAAACTTTCCTCTCCGCCTGGCCGCGCTGGCCGTCAGTATCCTGGGAATTTCTGGCCTGATCCTGGCGGCGATGGAAATCAAGGGCGTGAGCGCCGGGTTCTTGGCGGTAGTCCTCAGTGCGGCGATCTACTGGGCCGGCACGCTGCCATTGTGGCTGTTCAACGATCGCTACTACCTCGTGCTGCTGCCGGCCGGATGTCTGCTGTTGGCTCTGGCGCCGTACCGATACGGCGCGATGAGCGGCGCGCTGTCCGTGGTGATGCTGGCCGTGATGGGATGGTTTGCGGCGGCTGGCGTTTACGATCAGCAGCGGGGGCTGGAGGCGGTAATTTCGGTGCGCGACGCGCTGCTCCACGACGGCATCGCGCGCGGCGCAATTGACGCCGGCTATCCGCTCAACGGCAGCGACCTGTATCGAGATCCGCAACCCGGTCAGACCGAAACCTTTGCGCTCGAAGCGGGTATCCCGCCGATCACAACCATGAAACTCAAGCCCTATACGATTGCGGCCGCGCCGCTCTCCGACAGCGTTATAGTCCAGCGCTTTCAGTGGCCCGGAGTTTTAGGATTCGGCCGACGCACTCTCTACCTGCTCAAAACCAATAAGTCCGATTAGGGTACCGGCCAGATCAAGTTTTACAGAATGAGGCTGCTCCACGGCGCCTCGTCTTAGGTTCGACAGAGCTGAATGCGACCAGTGCCGACGCGCACGCACGTTCTCCCGCGGAGTAGATGGAGAATATTGTCTGCGTAAAAAGTAGATGCAGGGATCGACCTGGGAACCAGACATCAAATGCGGGCATTCAACGTTAGGGTACGAAAATTGTACCGACTTCTTGCAACCGTAAACTGATCGAGCCGGATTTCAACCCTGTTAAGCAGATTTCCTCTTATCATGTGCGGGATTTCCAGGAGCGCTGCCCGGCGAAATTCACGCACATGTGGCATGGCGATTGCCACTTAGAGCTGGGTCCCGATCGGGATCAGAGAGAGAGGAGATTAGATAATGCGTTACGTAATAGCATGGTTATTGGGAGTGCCTGTTTCGATTTTGGTGTTGTGGTGCTTGGTCACCCATCTGCTTTAAGAAATATTCTGAATCATTGAACTCCTAGTAAAAAACAAAACCCCTACCGCGATCAGCCACTTCTTGGTCCCTCTCCCACAATCAGCTGTGGGAGAAGGCCAAGGTGGCCTGATACACTTCAAGCAAAACTTTTTAGCGCGGAACACCCTCTTCTGGATGAGAAGAGAACGCAACACTGCCTGTGCGCCAACAGCTTTGTTGATTCGGCATAACGAAGCGTTGGCGGGTGGTAAGAAAACTAAATTCCGGCAGAAATTATGAAACTATAAAAGAATATTCTGGCGGGGAAAATCGCGAGGTCCGGAGCGCTGCGAAAAGCCGCTGAACGTTCCGGACCTCGGCGTTATTGTTAAGGCTAGACTCGTGCCTCGGACGTCGAGGAAATGTCTTCCGCCTTGTTGCGGTCGAAGATTTCCTTCGCGCGCGAGCGTTCATCGCTCTTCGTGGTGTGAACGGAAATCAGGATGTTCCCTTCCTTCACCTTGCCCTCGTAACGTTTTGCCTCGTATTCGGGAATTCCCATGCCGATCAGGGCGCCCGCGAGACCGCCGATTGCGCCGCCCGCTGCCGCGCCGCCGAGCGCCGCCATTATCGGGCCCGCCGCGATGAAGGGTCCGAGCCCCGGAATCGCCAGGGATCCGATGCCCGCCAGCCAGCCGAGCGCACCACCCAGTACGCCGACCACCGCACCGCCGGCAACTGCGCCTTCGGGGGCCTTGGTATGATGCTCATGTGCGAAGTCACGGGTTCCGGACTTGTCGGGAAGCAAAACGGAAACATCGTTGGCCGAAAAGCCCGCGACCCTGAGATCTTCAACAATACGACTCGCCTGAGCCTCGGTTTTCGCAAGACCAAAAACAGCTTTGTCACTCATATAGCGTCTCCTTCCGATCTTCCGATCGGTCTCTTCATTGATTTCCAACGTCCAACTGGTTGTCGACGTTGCCGGCTCCCGCGATCGCGCGTGCCTTGGCTGCGATCAGGGTTTTCTCGCGGGGAGTGTTAACCGGGCCGCGCAGCGTCACCCGGCCGTTGTCCGAGATGATCTTGATGTTCTTCGCGTTGGTGGACAAACGCTTGTCCTTCACAATCGCGCGGCGAATATCGGCCGTCATCTTGATGTCGGTCTTTGACTCCGACTGGCTCGTCGGGGTCAGAGTATCGCCGCCCTTGTCGCGTACGTTTTGAGAGGTGTTATCTGCCGGCGCAGTAGCGGCCGGAGGCTCAGCTTTGCTCGGCTCTTCACTCCGCGCGGGAACAGCCGAAAATACCAGTCCGAGAGCAGCTGCGGAAAACAACAAGTGAAATCGTTTCATGGCGATCTATCCTCGTTCGATCGTTTCAATATCCACACTGGGTTAACAATCAGTAGCAAGAGTGCTGCCAGGCATGCCGCCTGTAGTTTGCTCAAGTTATTGGCGTTTGCGTCCGGAGCGAGCAGTAACTCTAACCGGTGCTGTAACTTTTACGGAACTCGGGCTGAAGCTCATCTATGGGCCGCGCCGCATCCGGCCGCAGCGCGCGCTACTTGATGCACTTAGAGCGCTGTGCGGATGCGCTGGCCGATCGAGGGAATCCAGAAATGGCGGGTGGTTTTACCGGATGCGCAGCATGCGGGCGGCTTGTGGTTGATCGTGGCCTATGATCGAACGCACTTTGTATGGCGCCTCGAGGGTGGCGACCTCCTCTTTTGACAGCTTCACATCCAGCGACTTTACGGCTTCGTCGATGTGATCGAGCCTGGATGTTCCGAATATTACCGAGGTTACGCCGGGAGCCTGGAGGGCCCAGGCTAAAGCTACCTGCGACATGCTCACGCCCTGATCCGTTGCGACCTTTCTGACCGCGTCCTGAACGTCGAAATCCTCGTCGCGGCCATACCAGGCGGCGGCTGATTCGTCGCGTGCAGCCCTGGGGGTGTTGGTCTTGCCGCCGCGCTCGCGGTTGCCGGACAAAAAGCCCTGCGCCAGAGTGTTGTAAGGAACGACTCCGACACCCTGGTCAACGCACAGGGGGATCATTTCGCGCTCTTCCTCGCGGTAGGCGAGGCTGTAGAGGTTTTGCATCGCTGAGAACCGTTGGCCGTACTCGCGCGCGGTGTAAATCGCCTTGGAGAACTGCCAGGCGGCCATGCTACTGGCCCCCAGATAGCGGACCTTGCCCGAATCAATCAGGTAGTCGAAGGCGCCGACGGTTTCCTCGATAGGCGTGGTGAAGTCCCATCGATGCATGTAGTAGAGGTCCACATAATCGGTGCGTAGACGCTTAAGCGATGCCTCGCAGTTCTGGATGATGTGCTTGCGGGACAGGCCCGCCATATTGGGGCCTTCGGCGATGCGCCCGTACACCTTGGTGGCGATGACCAACTCGTCGCGCTTACCCATTTCCGATAGCCATCGTCCGGTGATGGATTCGCTCACACCGGAGGAATAGCGATTGGCGGTGTCAAAAAAATTGATTCCCGCCTCAAGGGCACGGGTGAAATGCGGGCGCGCTTCGGCTTCGTCCAGTATCCAGGGGAACCATTTCTTGTCCCCGTAGGTTCCGCATCCAAGGCAGATCCGTGACACGCTGACGCCGGTGTTTCCCAACCTGGTGTATTTCATGATTTTCTCTCCTCATTGGCGGTATGCAACGTGTCAATCCTTGAGCAGCTCGCGTGCGATTACCACGCGCTGGATCTGTTGGGTACCCTCGTAGATTTGCAGCAGCTTGGCGTCGCGCATCAGCTTTTCCACCGGATACTCGTTAATGTAGCCGTAGCCGCCGAAGATCTGCACCGCGTCGGTGGTAATCTTCATGCAGGCGTCGGCGGAAAAAACCTTGGCGTAACTGGAAATGACATTGCGTGGATTGCCGTTATCGACCGACCACGCTGCCTTACACGTCAGCAGGCGCATCGCCTCGATCTCCACTGCCATGTCCGCCATCATAAACTGCAGCGCCTGAAAATTGGAGATCGGCTGGCCGAAAGCGCTGCGCTGCTTGGAGTACTTGACGCATTCGTCCAACGCGCGCTGGGCGACTCCGGTGGCGATTGCGCCGATTTGCGGGCGGCTGCGCTCAAACGTCTTCATTGCGTATTCGAAGCCTTGCCCTTCGTTTCCGATCAGCGCGGCTGTGGGCACGCGCACGTTGTCGAACACGATCTCACCGGTGTCCGCGGCGCGCTGCCCGAGCTTGCCATGCATGCGGGTACGAGTGATGCCGGGCAAGTTTGCGGGCACCACGAAGCAGGAGATCCCCTTATGGCGCTTGAGGCGGTCTGCGGTCGCAAACATCGTGTACCAATCCGCCACGGAGCCATTGGAGATGAAATGCTTGATGCCGTTTATGACGAAGCTGTCGCCGTCGCGATGATAGCTGGTAGCCATCGCCGCCACGTCGGAGCCGGCGCCGGGCTCGGTGATGGCGAAGGCGCAGAAGCGCAGGTGACTCATTAGTTGCCCAAGGTAATAGCGCTGTTGTTCGTCGCTGCCGGCGATCAGGAGCGGCAGGGCGCCCAGGTCGTTTGCGGCGATCGCATTGGCCATCCCGGAGCATCCGTAATTGAGTTCCTCGGTGATGAGGCAGACGTCGAGCACGCCCATGCCGGGGCCGCCCAACTCTTTGGGCACCGCAAAGTTGATCAGCCCCGCGGCGAATGCTTTTTCGCATACGTCGCGGGGAAAGATCGCCTGTTCGTCGTACTGGCGGGCGCGCGGGATGATTTCCTGCGCCGCGAACCTGCGCGCCAGCTCTTTTAGTTCTTTCTGCTCGTCGGTCAGGTCGAACCTCAGCATTGGCTTGGCTCCTTTGTGTCGCCGGCACGAGGTCTTTGAGAACTGCGGCCGATGCCGTAACAATCGCCCGCAGCTTGCAAAAGGGCAAGGCAGCGGATACAACCAGCGCAGGTTCGCGTCGGCGGGCGTTGCTCAATCGCGGGCGCATCCAAGCGAAAAGAGAGGAAGCGTAATGGCACTTGTCATCATCGCAAGAATGAAGGCCAAAGCGGGACGTGAAAACGAGTTGGAGGCGGCGTTCCGCGACATGATCAAGAAAGTCCGCAGCGAGCCGGGATGCCAGCAGTACATCCTGCATCGCGCGCTGAAGGATCCGACCCAGTTTGCGTTCTACGAAGTTTACGCGGATAAGGACGCGTTGGATTTCCACGGCAAGACTCCGCACATGGCGGAATTGCGCTCAAAGCTCGGCGACATGATCGAGTCCACCACGCTGGATGTCATGAGTGAGATCGACCGAAGGTAAGGAGCAGCGGCGCGTTCAGCCGCAACCCACATAACCGCAAGGACTTACCGCTCGCTCATGCTCGCGGCCAGGATCGAATCGTTGCAGCCGCAAGCGTCAGCGAGCGGTTGTTTTTTGGGTCGCACGAGTTTGCCGTGCGTGATCGTTCCGATGGTGGTAGTTTGAGCCGAGCAGGAGAACCGAGCCATGGCTGAAGAAGCAAGACAGGAATTCAAGGTAATCGGAACGCGTCCGGTGCGGCACGACGGCGTGGACAAGGTGACGGGGCGCGCCAAATACGGCGCGGATTACGCGTTTCCGGACATGCTTCATGGCAAGATCCTCCGCAGCCCGCACGCGCATGCAATTATCAAGTCAATCAAGACCGAAAGAGCGCTGGCGCTGCCTGGAGTCAAGGCGGTCCTGACCGGCGATGAAATTCCGGAGTTGCCCGACAAGGCGGAACCGATCGGCGAAGTGCCAACCAATCTGCGTCATACCGCGAACAACTGCCTGGCGCGCGGCAAGGTGCTTTACAATGGCCACGCTGTGGCCGCGGTGGCAGCGACCTCACCGCATATCGCCGAGGAGGCGACCAATCTGATCGAGGTGGAGTACGAAGTGCTGGCCCCGGTGCTGGACGTGTATCAGGCGATGGCGCCTAACGCGCCGATCCTGCATCCGGAACGTCGCTCCAAGGAGTCGCCGGACAAGCCGAGTAATATTACCAGCCACGTCCAATTCAAAGGCGGGGATCTCGACAGCGGTTTCAAGCAGGCCGACCACATCATAGAGCGGCAGTTCGAAACCAAGATGGTCCATCAAGGATACATCGAGCCGCACAACGCGCTGGGGATTTACAGCCCTGACGGTCACGCCACCGTTTATACGTCAACCCAGTCTCCGTTTGAGACACGCCAGTTGACCGCGTTGCTGGCCGGGATGTCGGAGGGCGACCTCAAAGTGGTCCCAGCCGAGATTGGCGGGGGATTCGGCGGCAAGCTGGTGGTTTACATGGAGCCGTTGGCCTTGTTGCTATCGAAGAAAACAGGCCATCCGGTGAAATTCGTGATGAGCCGGGCGGAAGTGCTGCGCGCGACCGGGCCGACTTCAGGCTCCTCGATGAAGGTAAAAATCGGCGCCACCAAGGATGGCAAACTGGCGGCCGCCGAAGTGTGGCTGGCGTACGAAGCGGGCGCGTATCCAGGTTCTCCGGTGGGCGCCGGCGCGATGACCGCGATTAGCTGCTACGAAGTGCCTAATTTCCTGGTTGACGGTTACGATGTGGTGGTGAACAAGCCCAAGACTGCGGCGTATAGAGCGCCGGGTGCTACCAACGTGGCTTTTGCGGTGGAGACGGTACTCGACGAACTTGCGGAGCGATGCGGCATGGATCCGATCGATTTCCGCATTAAAAACGGCGTGAAGCAGGGCAGCGCGCGTGCCTTTGGACCACCATACAAACGCATCGGGTTTGTGGAGACATGCCAGGCGATCAAGGACAGTCCGCATTA
The DNA here is from genome assembly GCA_035262365.1 of Binataceae bacterium (SeqCode). Lineage (GTDB taxonomy): Bacteria > Desulfobacterota > Binatia > Binatales > Binataceae > JAJPJA01. The sequence goes on along the minus strand of DATFSZ010000122.1, from coordinate 6,617 downwards.
CAAATCCAAGCTGGAAGGGCCATTTCGCGGGCGCGGCGTGGCCTTTGGCGTCTGGTTCCACGCCGGCGGCCAGTCATCAGCGGTGGTAAACGTGCATAACGACGGCACTGCGAGCGTGATGACCGGTTCAGTGGATATCGGCGGCAGCCGCGCCTCGATGGCGATGATCGCGGCGGAGGTGTTGGGATTGGACCCGGCCAAGGTGCGGCCGATGGTTGCTGATACGGATTCGATCGGATACACGGCGATGACCGGCGGCAGCCGCACTACGCATTCCACCGGAGTGGCGGTGTTCGAAGCCGCACAGGACGCGGTGCGCCAACTCAAGGATCGCGCCGCCCGCCTGTGGCAAATCAAACCGGAAGATGTGGATTTCGTAGACGGTAAGCTGGTCTCCAGGAACAACGGCGTACCGCCGATGACAATCAAGGAACTGGCCGCGAAATTCGGGCGTACGGGCGGCCCGGTAAGCGGGCAGGCGGGAGTCAGCGCGCGGGGCGGAGTAGGCACTTTTGCCGGATGCTGCGTTGACGTGGAAGTCGATCCGGAAACCGGCAAGGTTCAGATTTTGCGCGCAACTGTCGCGCAAGATGCCGGCAGAGCGATACATCCCAGTTACGTCGAGGGCCAGATGCAGGGCGGCACCGTGCAGGGGATCGGCTGGGCGCTGAATGAAGAGTACGTCTACGACGAAAAGGGCAACCTGAAGAACGCAGGATTTCTCGATTACCGGATGCCGACCTGCCTGGACTTGCCGTTGATCGAAACGCGGATCGTTGAGGTGCCTGGGCCAGACAATCCGCTGGGGATCCGCGGTGTTGGTGAGGTATCGATCGTGCCGCCGCCGGCTGCGGTGGCTAACGCAGTTTACCGGGCAATCGGCGTGCGCATCAACGGGCTGCCGATGTCGCCGCCCAACGTGCTCAAGGCGATTAAAAGAAGGTAGGCCGGATGCGGCGAGGATCCGTACAGGATCCCCACCCCATTCCGGATTGCGCCTCCCGTCATCGTTACAATGGAATAATTGATGGAACTGCTGGCAAACTGCCGGCAATGACCTGTTGCGTCGAATGCCGGGCTTGTATAGCGCTGATCTGTCATGCGCAACAGAAAGTTCGCCGGGGCTGGAGTTGAAATCAACTGCGTGGATTATGGCGGCGAGGGGCAGCCGCCGCTGCTCTTCCTGCACGGCGGGTCGGCCTTTGGTCATTGGTGGGACTTCGTGGCGCCGTCGTTTTGCGCACAGTTCCATACCCTGGCGATGGACATGCGCGGGCATGGCGAGAGCGGCTGGTCGGGTTCGGGCGCTTATGGGATGGGGGATTATGCGGACGACGTTGCCGCGATGGTGAAAAGCTGGGGCCTGGGAGCGCCAGTGCTGGTGGGTCATTCGCGCGGCGGATTGGTGGCGCTAACCTACGCCGCGGCGCATCGCACAAGAGTGCGCGCCCTCGTGGTAATCGACAGCCTGCCGCAAACCACCCAGGAAATGCTGACCTGGACCGAATCCATGAAGACCTGGAAGCCGCGCCGTTATGCGACGCTCCAGGAGGCGTGCGCGAGCTTCAGGTTGTTACCAGCGGAGACACACGCCACGCCGGCGATGCTGAATCAGATTGCCCGCCATGCCTACCGGCAGGAGGAGGACGGAGCGTGGGTGGTAAGAATCGACCCGCGATGCCGCGCACGCGACCCCTTCGACGTGTTCGATTACCTGCCGGCGATTAGTTGCCCGGTCCTGATTGTAAAGGCTGCGCTCAGCCCGATGATAACGCTAGAGGTGGCGAGGCAGATGGCGATGGCGGCGCCGCAAGGATCAATGGCCGAGATTGAGGACGCTTACCATCACGTGATGCTGGACAATCCTCCGGCGCTGGTGCGCGCGCTGCATGCGTTCCTGGCGCCGATTGAGCCACGGAAGGGTTAGCACTGCCAGACTGATTCTATCGACGCCAGGAAAGGCGGCGCCGGCGTTGAGCTACCGGCTGAGGTGTCAGTTTGTGGGCCGGCCGTACGGTTGCGGCAGTGACGGCAACCGCAACAACCAGACATATGAGAGCGGGGATGATCGACATAGAGTAATTCCTTTGGAAGTTGTCCGAGGCCCCGGTCCATTAAGCGAATCTAGCAGCGTCGGATCCGATTAGACTCAAAGAGCAATAGCTGTGCCGCCACGGCTCTAACCGGGAGGCCCCATATTGCGTTGGTTTTTACGGAGGACTCCGCCTGTAAGCTGCACGCCCGGGCGGCGTCTTGGCGGTGACGCCAGGGTGGCGTAGGAAACTGTGGCTGCTATGCCCGGTTATCCTTATGCCAACGCTGGTTTTGCCGCCTGAGCGTGCGAATGGGTTTGACTGTTGCAGCGGCAACAAAGATCGCCAGAATCAAACTTGCAAGGCCCGGAATTAGAAGCATTTCACAAGTATTCCTGCCCGATTACCAGAAACTTCAGAGGCCCTATTCGTATCAATAATCGTTATGGCGATACTCCTCGTTCTGGATATGATTGCCAACAACGTAACCGGTTCCCGCGCCGAGCACGCCTCCGATCGCGGCACCGGCACCCGGAGCTCCTACCGTTGACCCAACTATCGCGCCGCCCCCTGCGCCGACTGCTCCACCGAGGAGAGTGCCTTTTTCACGAGTGGTGAGAGGAGCACCTGAGCAACCGGCCAGCAGCATCGCGGCGCCTAATCCGGCTGCGATGATTGACTTTCGCATCACTAGAACCTCCATTCATAGGCAGCGACAAGCAATAAGCATCAGAAAGGATGGTCGCTGTCCGCCTTAGGTAGGAGAGCAAATACCTTGCCACCGCAAAAACATATGAAGCCTTGAGAGAATCCGCCCCCATTCAAGGCTCCGAGGCTTGAAGCATGTAAGAAGGAAACAGTCGGCTGCGTCGAGCCGGTGCCGCGAAATGAACAAACACGTAGTGAACGAATACGGTGCAATTTAGCACGCGGTCAGAAAATACAAGAAGCGAAGAAAAGCGGTGGAAGCAAGCGAACAAGGGTCTGGTCCGGGCGAGGCAAACTGGCATTCAGAACCCGCGAGCGGATACGATTGCCTCTAAACAGAATGTAGCATAGCCTGACACCGCGATAAGATTTGTATATTGCTCGGTGGATGGATGTTGATTGCGAACACCATGTAAAGGTTTTGAAACCAAGCTCATTCTCTGTATATATTATGCGTCGCGGCGATAGGCTGCTTAAAAGAAGCGGGAGCGGCTGTTGAAGAATCAGGGATTAGCGAAGGGGCGATCATTAACCAGACGGAGGAAGAGGAAGTGATGAACGACAAGGAAGACGGCAAACTTGCGGTTGGAAAGAGTTTGGCGCTATTCGGTGCGGTCGGAGCGGTGGTGGCGCTGCTCGCTGCTGTGGCGGTGGGGTGCGGGAGCAGCAGCTCATCGATAGCGCCGTTTGCGGGCGTGTGGGTGGCCAATGGCGGCGGTGCAAATGTCGAGCACTTCTCAGGGAACGAGATAAGCGTTCTCGCCGGTGTATTCAATCTGCCACCGACAACCTTCCTTAACACCAAGGTCTTCACCTCTCCACAGGACACTACATTCGACAGCTCCGGCACTATGTGGGTGGTTGACGGTGGTAAGAACGATGGGCTGGGAACGGGGGCAGCGGTTTTTGCGTTCGTTGCCGCGCAGCTCGCGCATCTAAATAGTCAACCCGCGCCGGCGCCCGGCGTGATAGTCAAGCCGGTGGTGGGAGTAAATAACTTGTTCAACTTCCCACAATTCGCGGCCTTTGACACAGCCGGCAACCTGTGGGTCAGCGATTCCGCCAATAACGCGATCTTCGAATTCACTGCCACCCAGATAAAGTCGCCCCTGGTGGCGTCGCCCAACGCGGTGCTCGTCAGTGCCGGTTTCAACGGCCCGCTGGGAATTGCCTTTGACGGCACGGGGAACCTGTGGATTTGCAATAACGGCGGCACGACCATCGTGGAGATCGCCGCCGCGGTGGTTAACGCGGCAAGTGCGTCGGGAGGCACAGTAACAGTGACGCCGGCTACCACGCTTAACAGCGACGGCCTTGCGACTCCGAGCATCAACAACCCGTGGGGTATTCTGTTCGACGGCAGTGGCAACATGTGGTTCACCAATGAGCAGCTTACTCCCCCAACCGGCGACCCGAACGGCACAGTGGTGGAATTCACCGCCACTTCGATCGCAGGTGGTGGAGCCCTCACGCCCGCGCCTAACGTGACCCTGCACGCTACTTCGGTTGGCGGAACCACGAGTTTCGGCGATCCCAACGGTATCAGCATGAACTCTGCGGGTAACATCACTGTGGCCAACGCCGGAAACAGCAGTCTGGCGGAATTCACTGCCGCCCAGATCACGACCACGGGAAGTCCAGTACCGCACGTGTTCTTCGTTGGGGCGGCGACGACGCTGATAGGACCGACCGGCTTGACCTACGGTCCGCTTAGCTTGCAGTAAGGTTTGCTTCGAGCCGCGGCGCCCGGATCGAGTGGGCTCCAGAGCTCCTGCTCGCAGCGAGAATGACGCAAAAGGCGCACCGCCCGTTAAGGTGGTGCGCCTTTTGGCGTTAAGGGCTGATAAAGCCTCTCGAGCCGGCCGTGATGCTTGCGCGCTTCAGTGCAGCGTGAAGCCACCGCCCGGAGCGTTACCCGAGCTGCTGAAGGGCACAAACGGCGGGTTGAGGGCCTGCACGTATGATGGACCGGGTACCGCAGTTGCGGGCTTGGTGAAAGTGAAGCGGTTATCGTTGACGAAGGTCAACGGGATCTTGGGCTTGCCGCCGGATCCCAGGCCACCGAGGTTCACTGCGCCGCCACCCTGCGCGTTGAAGAAATTAATTACCGTCAGGGTCGAAAAGCCGTTGCCGTTAACGGTCAGGATGGTGCCCGCCTGGGTGACCGACGTGACGTTGATCCGGGCTCCGATTGGCACCGAAACCGCATTGCTCTTCTTGATGTAAGTCTTCGCGGCGGTGGCGTCGCTCACTACGAAGGATCCCGGTCCAGTGGGAGGAGAGTTGAGCGCGCCTTTAGCCGGGAGCGGGAAGCTCAACAGGGTCTTGCTCAGTCCGGGGTTGCCAGGGTTTAGGAAAAACGGCCCGACCTTCCCGCCTGGGCAGGCACAGAACAGATCGACTGCGACGCCGTTGACGGTATCGAAGGTTAGTCCGCCAAGCTTGACCATAGTGCCTTGAGACACCACGGTCTCGACATTGTCGGTGGCGTAACTGGGATTTGAGCTGGTTGCCGACAGCCCGACGCCGTTGATGGCGGTCAAGCTGGGGATACCCGCGGCGGGAGATCCCTCGAGCAGGGCGGTCCCAAGGTTGGAAGCAAGGAAGCCCTTGTCCTTGTTGACTACCTGTACAGAAACGAAACCTTGCCCGGGGCTGACGGTGGACGGGACGTTGATTGTCAGTTGAGTCGCGCTCTTCGTTGTCGGGCTTAGGGGACCCGCGTTGACCGGACCGCCGGAGGTTGCGACGAAGAAGTTGGCTACCGAGCCGGGGGTAAAGCCGGTGCCTTGTATGACGAAGCTGGCCCCCACCAGGATCGTTGCCGGGACACTTGTGATGACTGGAGTTCCGGGCTTGGGTGTCGGGGTTGGCGACGGCGTGAGCGTCGCTGCCGGTGTGTGGGTTGCGGTCGAAGTAGCCAGCGGCGGCGTGTGCGTTGCGGTATGGCTGGGGGTGCGGGTCGGCGTGCTGGTGGGGGTGCGAGTTGGCGTCGGAGTGATCGTACGCGTCGCGGTTGCTGTCACGAGCGCTCCGGTGAAGGTCCATACTCCGCGCCCGTGGGTGGCGGCCGCCACGACACCGTGGGCAGTTTGCAACTCGTAAACCGGTGCGTTCGGCATCGTGCCGACGTTGGCATTGTCCCAACTCGTTCCCAGGTTGCTGGTGTGGAAAACTCCGATATCGGTTCCGACAAACAGGCTGGTGGAAGGAGAGGCCGGATCGAAAATCACGCTGAGCACCGGGATGTCAGGTAATGCCAGGCTGATATCGGTCCAGTGACCACCGGTGTCGGTGGACATGAACACGTGCCCGCCGACTCCGTTCATGAAGCCAGAAGCGGTGACGACCACCATATGGGGACTGAGCGGCGAGACCGCCACACCGGTCAGCGGCCTCGCCTTTACTCCCGGGGGAGTGATGTTGGTGAATGCCGGCGGAATTGCGCTGGCATTCTGGGTAACCCAAGCGAACGGCCCGCGGGCGGACCTGCCGCTGGTAACCGCGTAAATTATGTCGCGATTGGTCGGAGCGATGGCCAGTGCAGTAATGTTGCAGTTTTCGCCGACACTGCATCCTCCCGTCAAATCGCCGCTGATTGAGGTCCAGGTTGGAGGACTGCCGGTAGCGCCGTCGCAGACAAAAAGCGAGGTGGGGCCGGTATGGTGACAGGACTGCCAAACCCGGTTGGTTCCCGCCACGAGGTGCTCGTCGTTGGCTGGATCGGCCACGAACGGCATATAGAACTGAACCGGATCGGTGGCCGGCGGCGCAATATTGTTGAAGGTGCCGAAATTTCCTGACGTACTGGAGCGCAACAGACTCAGACCGCCGATGGCAAGCGGGTCATCGAGGGTCTGTTCACTCGCCTGTTCG
>DATFSZ010000121.1:0-50401 GCA_035262365.1 Binataceae bacterium (SeqCode) | reverse complement strand
CCGCTAAAGGGTGGAAGCTGGACAAAAATGGCGTCTTTGAGGCTCATGGCTGTCAAATTGGCTGTCAAGGCAGTCCCTTAAGACCAGACAGACTTAGGCAAAAGCCAAAAATCATTTGATTTTGTTGATGCCGGGGGCGGGACTCGAACCCGCACGGAGGTTGCCCTCCAGAGGATTTTAAGTCCTCTGTGTCTACCGCTTCCACCACCCCGGCGTCGCGCGCCGCTTAGATCGCTGCCGTAACCCGGGAATTGTGCCAGAAAATCGGCCGACGTGCCCACGGGCTTTTTCTATCCGTGCGAAGCGTTGCCAATGGGTTGGCGTCCCGGGACGCCGCAATCAGTGCCCGCGGACTCGCCTGGTCTGCAGCATCACGTCCATGGTTGGCGTTGCTCCATTGGAGGTGGACAGGCGAGGGTCATGGTCCGGAACGCATCTGGCAAACGCGTTGGGGCTGGTGAAGCCGTGTTGGGACCAGCCGCCGCGCGCGATGATGCTGTGTTTCTGCCAGTCCTGCGCCAGCTTGTTGCGTTCGGTTTCGCATTGCGCGCGGCTTCCGAAGCTACCCTGTGACGTGAAGCGGATTGGTCCCGCCACCGCGCCTTTGATCATCATGCTGGCGGCTTGCGGTTGGCTGATGGTTTTGACGTCCGCCGCCATCAGGTACCAGGTCTCCGCGTACGCGGTGCCCGCAAAAAGGATCACAGCGAGGGCCGCCAGGGCGAATCGTGTATGTGCGCCGGAGAGTTTCTTCACCAGTATTCCATTCACCCTCGCCCGCTCCACGGTCAGGGATCCGCGAGGGAATTGATTATTGGCCCCACGAGGCTAATTGCCCGCGACCAGCGCGGCGGTCTGCCTCTCCACCACCGTGCCCTTGAAAAAGTCCGGGTTCATTCCGGCGAACAGGCGGACCGGGTTGGTGAAGGTCAGATCGCGCAGCTCCTCCTCGGTAAGCACGCCGTGCTCGACCAGCTCCCAGGATTCCTCGAGCACCTCGTCCATGTCCTTGACGTCGAAGTGGCCGATATCCGATCCAAGGATGGCGTTGAGGCGCGCGCCGTAGGGATTGACGCGCTGGTTGAACGCCGTAGCGTTCATCGGATCCTCGGCTTCGCATCCGAAATAGAAGTTGGGCACGAACAGGTCGCGGATGTCTTCGCCGCGTTTGATGTCGCATCGCCAGAAATCGTCCGGATTGGCCGGAGGCGCCGGATCGGGCCGCAGAATCGGATTATCCCGCACGGTCTCCCTGATGTATGAATCGCCGTAGCGCTCGGCGAGGCTGCGGAACAGGTTCTCGTCCAGGTTATTCGGATTGACGTAGTCCAAAGCGGCCAGGTTGCGCGTGTTCCAGTGCCGGATAAGGTCGCTGTACAAGCTGCAGGCCCATCCGGCGCCGCCCTCCAGGAACGCGAACTTCAATTGCGGAAAGCGCCGCGTGACGCCGCCCAAAAACAGCGCCTTGCACAGCGTGTCGCCCGCCACCGCGAAATGGCCGATATGGTTGTAAGTCCAGTTCGAAGTGGATGCGCGAAAACCCAGTCCCTGCGTCGAGTTGTGAAAGGTCGGGATTAGCTTCAACTCCAAACACTTGGCCCACACCGGATCGTAATCGTAGTCACTGTCCAGCCCCAGGGGATCGCGCCAAATCCGCGACTGCCCGCCATCCCCCGCGACATGACGGTTGACCAGCCCCGCGAGCATCACGACCTTCAGCCCCAGCGACTTCACATGCTCCAGCTCCTCGATCGCTTCCTGCGGCGTATGCACGGGGATGCCGGCGACCGGGGTCATCCGATCGGCGTAGTCGGCAAATAATTCGGCCGCGTAAGTGTTAAGGGCGCGCGTGCCGCCGCGGCGCAGTTCTTCGTCGCGCATGAACGGCACCATCGTCATGATCGAGGTCGGAAACAGCACGCTGTAGTCCAGCCCCATGTCGCCCAGGCGCTCGTAGAGCAGTTTGGGCAGCATCGCGGTGGCCCGATCCCGCGTGTTCTTGGTCGGAAAAGTCCACCACGCGGGCTGCGCCTGCTTGCTCTTCTGCCGTTGCTCCATCGTGCTGAATCGGGTGCCCGAGGCCAGCGTCACCTTGGTGATCCGCTCGTAGCGCGCCGCCGACTGCTCGCCGACGAAGCGCCGCACGTATTCCCGCACGGCGGGTTCGTATTCAATCCAATGTCCGTCTGAATCGATCACCGGATGGCTCAGCCGGTCGTGAATCGCGGATGATTTGGTGGCCATCGTTGCTCCTCCTGGCTATCGCCCGATGCTCCCCTGCTTCAGTCCGAAGCGAGCTGGCCCCCCGCTGCGCGCGCTGCGTGCAGCGGGGGTCCACGGCATAATCATAACACCTGGCAATAAATCTCACTGCGCGCCGGCAAACACCTCGGCGGCGCCCTGCGCCTGCTTCTTCATGGCGGCCTGTCCCTTGTCGTTTTTCAACTCGAACACAACCTTATCCAGAACACCAGTGAAACGGAACGGACACCGGTAGGTTTCGGCGACGGGCGTTCCGGTGTCGCGCCCGACGTCAAAGGTGTCGTGATCGGAGAACACAAACGGCACCGTGCGATCGATCTTTCCTTCGCCGGTTTTCTTCCCGTTGATGAACAGCGCGCCGGCGCCGCTGTTATCACCGGTTTTGGTGAACTCGAAACGCAAGCTGGCCTTGCCTGCCGGCACCGCCTCGCTCGAGGCGATGATGAAGCGCTGGTCGCCCAGGTCGTTGTAAACGAAGGTGGGCCGGCCGTTTTGCACGAAGAACGCGTAGCCGCCGAAGCGGCCGCCGTTGGTCACCAGCATCCCGTCGCCGCCGCCGGCCGGTATCTCGACCTCGGCCGTAATGCTGTAGGAGCGGTTCTTTATGTCGGGTGCGAGCATCTCAGGCACCCGGTAGGTCGCGGCCGTGTAGATGTACGTGGCGCGCGGCGCGGGCAGCCATGGCTTGGCGCCTGCAATGCGCCCCAGGCGGTCGTCCAGCGGCAAGACGTTGTTCTTTTTGGCCTCCTCCAGCCATAGGGTCTGCAGTTCCTTTATTTTGTCCGGATACCTCGCCGACAGGTCGTGGATTTCCGCGAAGTCGTCGTCTATGTGGTAGAGCTCCCACTTGTCCCGCTCGAAGGGCAACGACCCGGCCGAATCCCACGGCATCCGGGCGTGGTAAACAACCGCCTTCCAGCCGTCGCGCCAGATACCGCGATTGCCGACCATCTCGTAATACTGCACGTGCCGCGCCGGGGGAGCGTTCGCGCCTGTGAAGGTGGCCGCGAAGCTCACGCCTTGGATCGGCCTTTGCGCGACGCCGTTGATAACGGCGGGCGGCTTGATTCCCAGCACATCAAGGATTGTCGGCATGACGTCGATCACGTGGCAGAACTGACGGCGGATCGCGCCCTTGTCCTTAATCACCTTCGGATAATAGATGATGAGAGGGTCGCGGACTCCGCCGTAATGCACGGTCTGCTTGTAGTACTTAAGCGGCGTGTTGCTGGCCTGCGCCCATCCGACCGGGTAGTGATTGTAGGTCAGTGGCGAGCCGAATTCGCCGATCCTTGCCACGTCGCGCGCAAGCGGTTCCGGCACGCGGTTGAAGGTACGGAATTCGTTGCTGGTGCCGACCGGCCCGCCCTCCGCGCTGGCGCCATTGTCCGAACTCACGATAATCAGCGTGTTGTCCATCTGGCCCGACTGCTGGAGCGCGCCCAGGATGCGGCCGAACTCGTAATCCGCATGCTCCAGGTATCCGGCGTAAACCTCCATCTCGCGCGCGAACAGCCGCTGCTCCGCGGGCGCCAGATCGGCCCAGGGCTTGACGCCCGGTGCGCGCGGGGCAAGCTCCGTGTTGGACGGCACCACACCCATTTCCTTCTGCCGGGTCAGGATTTCCTGCCGAATCTGATCCCATCCCTTGTCAAACCGACCCTTGTAGTGATCGATGAATTCCTTGGGCGCCTGATGCGGCGCATGGCACGCGGCGGGGGCGAAGTACAAAAAGAATGGCCGATCCGGATTGACCGCCTTCGACTGCCTGATCGATTCGATCGCCTTGTCGGCCAGCAGCGCGGTTAGATGATCCTGCCGGCGATCCCATTCCTGCATGGGCGCCAGCGTGTTGTCGCGCAAAATGGGCACGGTGCCTTCGAACAGCTCGGGGTTCCATTGGCTGGCCTCGCCGCCCTGGAATCCGTAGAAATGCTCGAATCCCCAGATACCGGTCGGCCAATACTTGAACGGACCCAACGGCGAGGTGAATTCGATCGGCGTGTTGTGCCATTTGCCGATCGCAAAGGTGGCGTAGCCGTTCAGCTTGAGGATGGTGGCGATTGTGCCTGCATCGTCGGGCAGCAGGCCGTTGTATCCGGGATAACCCGTCGCCGCCTCGATAATCGTGCCGAAGCCGACCCAATGATGGTTGCGGCCGGTGAGCAGCGCGGCGCGCGTGGGCGAGCAGAGCGCGGTGGTGGTGTAGTTGTTGTAGCGCAGACCGGCCTGTGCCAGCCGGTCGATGTTCGGCGTGCGAATCGGGCCGCCGTAGCTGCCCAGGTTGGCGAAGCCCACGTCGTCAAGCAGGAAAATCACGACGTTCGGGCTGCCGGGTTTTGCCTTGGGCAGGGCCGGCCACGCCGGCTGCGACTGTTTGTAGGTAAACCCGATGACGCCGTTGAACTGGTTGCTGGAATAGGACCGGACAACCTGCATCGCGGCTCGCGCTGCCGGCAGGGCGAGAAGCAAGACCGCCAAGGCCACCGCCAGTTGGAATTTCGCTCGATACCCGGAAGCCTTCATGTTCCCCCTCCGATTCTGCGCGGCGTTGGCGCGGACGGCGATTCCCACTTGCCGGTGCGCGTTTCCAGGATGATTTGTCGATGTTTTTTGGCGTCTCCAGACTATCTGCAAGCGGGGGCGGACCGCCGTGCCCGCCGCTGTTTTCCCAAGGAAATAGATTACATCGCGCGGGCAGCGCCCGCGGATGGATGGCGGGCGCCGCGGCCCGCCGCATTATCCCCGCCTTCGGCCTGAAAAAATTCCAATTCTTATGGTCGCGCTCAGCGCGGATGCAAAACTCGCCCTGGCAGCGCTTGGCGCGGCTGGCCGTGATCGTAGAGCACCTGGCCATTGACGATCGTGTAGTGCACGCCGGTCGCGGCGACCGTCAGGCGCATCCCGCCACCCGGCAGGTCATGCGCGGTCCTGGGACCCTTCTCGCCTACCGTATCGTAGTCGAAGATGGCGACGTCGGCGGCCATCCCCGGCGCCAGGCGCCCGCGATCGCTCAGGCCAAAGAAGTCGGCCGGCTCCGAGGTCATCCGTTTCACCGCCCGCTCAAGACTAAAGAGTTTTTCATCGCGCACCCAATGACCGACCATGTAGGTGCAGTACGCCGCGCCGCAGAACATGTCCACGTGAGCACCGCCGTCGCCCAGTCCGACCAGCGTGCGATCGTCGGCCAGCAGCCCGCTCAGGTAGCGTTCGAAGTCCTCGAAGATGCAAAAGCGGGTCTCGAGTTTGTCCGCGACCGCGAGGTCGAGGAAAGCGTCCACCGGCGCCTTGCCCATTTCATTGGCCACTTCGAGCAAGCCCTTGCCTTCAAAGTGCTTCAGCTTGGGATCGCCGACCTCCGCCACCGACATGGCTTTCCAATGACCGGAGAAGAAAACCTCGGGTTTCTTGAGCCCCTCGGCGAAGGTGGTGCGGAAGGCCGGATCGGACAAAATTTTCAGTTGCGTTTCGAGGCTTTGATGGAAGACCTGCTTCCATTCCGCGCGCGGCGCGAACACAAATGGATCGCGCAGCCCGAACATGATCTTGTTGCCCTTGCTGACGATCTGCGGAATGCCGCCGCGCCGGATCAGCGGTTCGGCCTTTTTCAAAGTCGCCTCGTGCGCGCTCAGATCCGTGATACGCGGCAGCAGCGCAGTCCAGGTCACCGGGCGCCCGCTATGCTCAAGCAGCAGATCCACCAATTGATATTCCTGATCGGATAGCAGTCCCAAGTCCTGGGTCAGCGCGATCTCAACCACCCCTTTGCCGGCCTGCTTCAGCACATCGGCGTATGCGGCCAGTTCATCCTGGTCGGCCAGGCGGCATGCGAGCGGCCGGCCCTTGTAGCCCAGGTGCTGGCGAAAAACCGTGGTGGAGAAGCCCAAAGCGCCCGCGTCGATCGCCTCGCGCAAGAGCGCCGCGATGCGGCCGCGCTCCTCGGGCCGGGCAGCGCGTTCGCTGGATTCCTCGCCGAGCACGAAATGACGCAGCGGTGTGAGCGGAACCAGGAAGCCCACATTGATTCCCAGGCCGCGCTTTTGCGCCGCCTGCATGTATTGCGGAAAGCTCTCCCAGTCCCAGGTGATTCCCCGGCTGAGCACGTCGAATGGAATTCCTTCCACCGTCACGAGGTCGCGGGTGACCATTTCGTGCGCCTGCGGACGGCACGGCGCGATACCGACGCCGCAGTTGCCGATAACAACGCTGGTGACGCCGTGCTCCGAGGAACAGGTCAGCAAGGGATCCCAGCAGATTTGTGCATCGTAATGGGTGTGCGGATCGACAAAGCCGGGCGTGGCGATGAGGCCGGCGGCGTCAATCACCTCGCGCGCCGCGCCTTTAACCGGCCCGATTGCGGCGATTTTGCCGTCGGCGATCGCGAGGTCGGCTTCATAGGGCGGAGCCCCCGTGCCATCAACGATGGTGGGCTTCTTGATGATCAGGTCGTAGTCCATAGTCGTGCCGTTCCTTTCAGCCAATGCGAAGGTACGATCTTAAGCGCCGTTCTACGGTTTGTAGAACGCCAAAGCGCTGTCCGCCATCACGGTGTGCCGGATCTCGGGGCGCAGCCGTTCCGCAATTCGCTGCGGCGCGCCGGGAAAGAATCCATCGGGATGAGGATAGTCGGTCGCCCACAGGATGTGCTCCGGACCCAGGAAGTCCGCCGCGAATTGTACCGACGCCTCCACCGGCTCAAAGGAGACCCAGCATTGGCGGCGGAAGTAGTCTGAGGGCTTCATCTTGATGTCCGGATAAAACAGATGGCTGTCGGCGAAATGGCGGTCCATGCGGTCCAGCCAAGCCGGCATCCAGCCGCCGCCCGCCTCCAGGAAACCGAAGCGCACCTTGGGGAAGCGTTCGCACACCCCGCCCCAGATCACGCACAAGGACGCCAGCATCATCTCCATCGTATGCGACACGATGTGCTTGGCGCCCCGGTTCGGGAAGCGGTCGATGCCAATTGCGGGATTGCCGCCCATCCCCTCGTGGATACCAATGGCGAAGTCGAGTTCCTGCGCTTCGGTCCACAGTGGATTGTAGGCGGGGTCGTCCAACTGGCGGTTATTATAGCGGTTAGGCCGCACAAAGCCGGAGCGCATCCCCAACTCCTTGCGGGCAAAGCGCATCTCCTCGACCGCCAACTCCACCGATTGCATCGGCAGCATCGCGACCCCGAACAGCCGGTCGGGGTAGGGCTTGCAGTAATCGGCCAGCCAGCGGTTGTAAGCGCGCACACAGGCCGCGGCAAACTTCGGATCCTCGATAGCGCCCATCCACAGCCCCATCGTCGGATAAAGGAACGTGGCGTCGATCCCGTCCAGATCCAGGTCCGCGATACGCGCGTGCGGATCGAACCCGCCTTTGCGCCCATCGGCGTACTTCATGTTCTTGACCGAATCGTCGCCACCCCTGGCGATGTCGATCGCGCCAGCCGATCCGATGCCATCAAAGCCGGGAAAGGCCCGCCCGACGAACCACATCATCTCCTTGCCGCGCTCGTCGATAAAATATTTGGGCGCCTGCTCACGATAGGCCGGGTCGATATATCGCTGCCATAAATCCACCGGCTCGAGCACATGCCCGTCGGAATCGACAACCTTGTACGTGCGGCTCATGGAAACCCATTCCTCCCCATATTAAGGAGGGGTCTAACACGGTGTATGAGGCTTATCAATATTGGCCGCCGGCGCTGTAATCGTCAGCAACAAATTGGCCGCAGGCGCGGATATGATCGGTCAAGCGCTCGATCCGTGGGCTCAGAGCATGATGACAGCTCGCACATGGGAGCAATCGCCTGCGCCTGCAGCGCGTGGAAGGTCGAACGTGCAATCAGCTACTCCAATGTCGCCACGATAGCATTGCGTTGCACACTCCGGCCTCCAACCTGAATGGAGTGTTCGCTTTATATTTTCCATTCGGTTGGAACGACTCTTTCTTGCTCTTCGCGGTTCCACGCGGTTATCGTACTTGCATCGGCGATGAGTATCGGAGAAGAACGGAAGCGGTTCGATTTCCGCTTCCTGTAACACCTTTACTCACTATCTGTTCCAGGCCGGTCTCATTTTTATCTAGGGCCCTGCGGGGTGTGCTGGTAACCACATGGCGGTCAACGGAGGAAATCCCGCTGAGTATAGTCATTTTTCAAGAAGCGTGATCGATTCGATCGAGCGCTGGTCCGGCGTGATACATCGCAGGCGCCGCTTTACGCCGGCGGCACAGATAGTCAAGGTCAACCTGGGCAGCGGGCTTCAGGTCGCCCCGGGATGGATAAACGTCGACGGCAGCCTGAGAACTCTGGCGGCCGGCCATTCCCCCTTCGTTATTGGCCTGGTGTACAGGTTTCTAACCGATCATCAGAACCTTTCCCGCGACGAGTTCGTCGCTCTTTTATCGAAAAATACGTTTGTTCATTATGACCTCAAATACGGCGTGCCTTTGCCCGATTCCTCGGCAGATTTCATCTTCACTTCACACAGCCTGCATCATCTATATCGCGACAAAGCGCAGGCGCTGCTGGCGGACGCCTTGCGGGTGCTGAAGGCGGGCGGCACGATCAGGATCGCGGTGCCGAATCTCGAGTATATCTTTTCACTTTATCAGCGCGGCGAGCGCGAGCATGCCCTGAAATATTTCTTTTATCCTTCGGAGCCCAGAAATCAGCTCAGCTGGCGTCATTATCAATATGACTTCGAGCTGATGCGCCAAATGCTCGAGGGGGCGGGATACGACAAGGTAAGGCGCTGCGCGTATCGGCAGGGACGAACCCCGGATCTGGAGCTGCTCGATAATCGCCCGCATGAAACGCTTTTCGTGGAGGCCGACAAGCCATTGGAGGCTCGCGACGAACTCGACCGCGCCGCGGCGACGCTCTGAGCGCCGGCTGTTTAGCCTGCGATTAATCACCGGCTCCGATCAGGTATGTGCCTCTCCCGCGATCAAGGAGAGTTTCGTTGTGAGAGTCAGATCAAACCGCTCATGGCGAGGACTTGGCGCGCAGGCGGAGCGCATGAGCGTAATCTTCCGGCGTGTTCACGTTGAAGAAGCTGAGCAGGTCCGAATCATAGGGACGAAGCTCGTCCTCGCCCACCCGCCGCACGTCGAGTTGGGCCGCCAAATCCTGCAGCTTGCGCGCGCCGCGCGCGATCATTGCGTCGAGCGCGGGCATGCAGCTTTTGCGGTAACCGGCATGCAGCACTTGAAGCCGGCCCTGAACCAGGGGCATTGCGGCGTCGTGTCCCGCAGCCATGTTGCGCAGCGCAAGCGCCAGCCGCGCGTTCAGGAACGGCAGATCGCACGCGCAAGCAAAAGCGACTTCGGCGCGGACCGTGGCGAGTCCCAGGCGCAGCGCCTGGACTGGTCCTTCGAACGCACCGGTATCCAACACCACTCGCGCCCCTGCGGCGGACGAACCCGGCATCGCCGCGGCCTGGCTCGCCCCCGCCACCACCACTAGATCATCGAAGGCGGCGGAAAGCTCCGCCACGACCCGCTCCAGTATCGTTGCTTCGCCCCACGGCAGGGCACCCTTGTCGCTGCCCATTCTCGAGCTGCGCCCCCCGGCCAGAACGATCGCGCTGCCGCTTTTTGCTGCCATCGCCGCTGCCTGATTATCCCACTGGACGACGACCTGGTCAGAACACGCCCCAGCGTGACCGAAGGGGTTGGTTCCCTCGGGCTGTGGATATTTTTCCACCAGGCATCTGCTTTAATCTAATGGGCTTTATGAGTGGTGGCTGAAAAAGATAACAAAAACAATGATTTTTTGCCCAACGTCGCCAAAACATGCCTCAAATCGACTCGGTCAAGCATATTTTATTAACAGGTTTGCTCTGGCTCCGTTTGGCAGCCTCGACGTTGTCTGCTAATTTTATTATCCAGAGTTCACGAAAATGTGCACTTTTTGCTAAGACTCGCATTTGCTAAGTTATATGTGAATGGCTGCCGCCGCCACAGTACATAAACCGAGGCCGGCGCCCCGGTTGGACGCGATTGAAGTCCGCCAAAGCGACGCCTTGATCGCCAAGCTGCTCGAAGAGCTTCAGATTTCGCTCGCGTCGGTCAACAAGCAATTGCTGGTCAAGCTGGCCGACCTCAAGAAGGTGCTCGCCACCGACTACCGGGAAGCGCCCGGAATGCCGTCCGTGCCGCTGGTTGGCGAACTTTCCCGTATCATCGAGCGTGACATCCGCAGCCGATTTCATGGTCTGGCTTCCGATTGGAACAAGGAAGACCTCCTGCGTTACCTGGGCGAGGTGTTCGGACCGCGCGAGATCGAGGTGCGCGCCGAGCCTTACCGGCGCGGGTCAGGTCTGGCGCTGCGCGGGTTTTTTTGCCGCGCCCAGGTCAGCAAGAAGTCCAAGTTCCTGATTTTTCTCAATACCGCTCATCCGCCCGCAGTGGTTGCCGCCACTTTTGGCCATGAGTTGGGCCATTATCTGTACGGTTCCCTGGTCGAGGAAAACTCGACCTTCAACGCCTTCATCGAAGGCAGCTTCTCGCGTCATCTGAGCGACGAGAGCGAGCTTTTTGCCGATTGTCTGGTGGCGCTTTCCGCCTACGACCACGACACGCTCCAGCGCATGGCGGCCGGCGACTCAGGCACGCGCGCAGATCGATGGGTGGTGCTGGCTAAGGAAATCCATCGGATGATCGATTCGCGCTATCATCTGAATCTGAGTCCCGGCAAGCTGGCCAACGTCAGCCGCGTCAGCTATCTGACCGCGATGATTCATTTCTTCAAGCTGCGCCGCGCCCTTTTCCAACTCACCGGCCTTTAAGAAAAAAGGCATTGCCCGCGCTCCCTCACGTCCCGCACCTGGTTGTGTATCGGTGTGCGGCCCGCGCGCCCGCGCCTTTTTGCGCCGCGGCGGCTGGGCAGTTATCTTAGCCGCCAACGTGGCCATCAAAACCACAGGCTTGATCGCCCAGTACCTAAGCATCAAGCAGAAGGTTCCCGACGCGATCCTGTTCTTCCGGCTGGGCGACTTTTACGAGATGTTCTTCGAGGACGCCGAGCTGGCCTCGCGCATCCTCGACATCCAATTGACCTCGCGCTCAAGGGAAGGAGCGCCGCTGTGCGGCGTCCCCTATCATTCCGCCGAGCCTTACATCGCCAAACTGCTCAGGGCCGGGCACAAAGTCGCGGTCTGCGAACAGACTCCTACCGCGGCTACGCGCGGCTTGATGCCGCGCCAGATCGTCCGGATTATCACCCCCGGCACAGTCAACGACGAGTTGGTGCTGAGCGCGGATGAAAAGAACTACCTCAGCGTCGTGCTGCCGGCGCCCGAGGGCTTCGCGCTGGCTTCGGTGGACGTTTCCACCGGTGAATTCCGCGTGACCCAACTAGGCAACGCGTCCAGCCTGCTGGAAGAATTAAGGCGTCTGGGACCGCGCGAAATACTGGCGGCTCCGCAGCTCGGCGACCTCGCTGACCGCCTCGCGGGCCTGCCGCTCACACGCCTGGACGATTCCTACTGGGATTCGCGGCGTGCGGCCGAGGCCCTGACGCAGCGCTTCGGGCCGCCCAACCCGGCATTGTCGCCCGAGATGCTGGCCGCCGGCGGCGTCGCCCTACTCTACCTGGAGCAGACCTTTGGCGCCGAAATGGCGCATCTGCGTCCTCCGGAGCTTTACCGGGCCAGCCAATACCTGCAAGTAGACGAAGTCAGCCGGGCGCACCTGGAACTCGTCGTCTCCAGTGATGGCACCCGCAAGGGCTCCCTGTTCTCGGTCTTGGACCAGACTCGCACCGCGGCCGGCGCCCGGACCCTGGCGTCATGGCTGCTCTATCCGCTCCTCGATATCGACGCGATTCATCGCCGCCAGGACGCGATCGAGGAGCTGTTCGATGCTGACCTCGGCGGCTCAATTACCGCGGCGCTAAGCCAAATCGGCGACCTGGAACGGCTGGTCGGCCGAGTTGCGAGTTTGAAGGCCGGACCCCGGGAATGCCTGAAGCTGCGCCTGGCGCTGGAAGCGGTGGGCGAGTTGAAGTCGGCCTTCGGCGGCTTTCGCAGCCGGGAATTGGAGCGCTGCGCCGCGGACCTCGACCCGCTGCCGGATTTGGTCGGTCAGATCGCCGCCGCTGTCAGCGACGAGCCGCCGATGACGGCGCGCGACGGCGGAGCGATCCGTCCCGGCTATGACGCCGGCGTGGACGAGCTGCGCGCGCTTAGCCTCGACGCGCGCTCCGTAATCGCCCGGCTGGAGGCTCGCGAGCGCGAGCGCACTTCCATCGGCTCGCTGAAGGTTCGTTACAACCAGGTTTTCGGCTACTACCTGGAAATCACCAAAGCACACCTGGAGCGGGCCCCGGCCGATTACGAGCGCAAGCAAACCCTGGTCGGCGCGGAGCGGTTCACAACGCCCGAGCTGAAGGAACTAGAGCGCAAAATCCTAAGCGCCGAGTCCGGGCTGAAGGAGCTTGAGACCGAGCTTTTCCTGAAGCTGCTTCGCGCGATATCCGCTCACGCTGGCGCCCTGGCGCGGACGGCGCGGGCGGCGGGCGAACTGGACTGCCTGGCCTCGCTGGCGCAGGTGGCGCGGCGGCGCGGCTACGTGCGGCCGATCATCAATACTGGCGCGGCGCTCAGTATCGCCGACGGTCGCCATCCGGTGCTTGAGGCGAATCTCAAGCGGGGCGAGTTCGTTCCCAACGACCTCGAAATCGATCCCGAAGAGCGCCAGCTGCTGTTGATCACCGGACCCAACATGGCGGGCAAGTCTACCTATCTGCGCCAGGTAGCGCTGATCGTGATCATGGCGCAGGCCGGAAGCTTTGTTCCGGCCACCCGGGCCACGTTGGGGCTGGTGGACCGCATCTTCACCCGCATCGGCGCGCGCGACGATCTGCGCCGCGGTGAATCCACCTTCATGGTCGAGATGCGCGAGACGGCGCGGCTGCTGGCCGGTCTGGGGGAGCGCAGTTTGCTGCTGCTGGACGAGGTGGGACGCGGCACCAGCACTTTTGACGGGCTGGCGATCGCCTGGTCGCTGGCGGAATACCTGCACGATCGCACCCAGGCGCGGATCCTGTTCGCCACTCATTTTCACGAACTGACCGATCTTGCGCGCGAGCGGCCGCGAGTCAAAAATCTATGCATGGCGGTGCGGGAGTGGGGCGGCGACGTGGTTTTTCTGCGCCAGGTGGTCGAAGGCGCAGCCAGCCGCAGCTATGGGATCGAGGTGGCGAAGCTGGCTGGCTTGCCCGACGGCTTGATCCTGCGGGCGCGCGAAATCCTGAACAACCTGGAACAGGGCGAACTGGACGCCAATGGGATGCCGCGGCTGGCGCGCGGGCGCAGTCGGGGCGGCGCGCAGGCGCGTCAGATGGACCTGTTTAGTCCGGCCGAAAGACGCGCGATCGACGAACTGAAAGCTCTTGACCCCGATCGTCTGACCCCGATCGAGGCGCTGAATACTCTGAGCCGCTTAAGTGCTGTTCTGGAAAGAAGAGAAAAGAGGGAAGAGGAGTGAGGAGCGAGAAATTCGCCTCTCGTTTCTCACTCCTCTTGCCTCTTTTCTCTTGCCTGACGACTCTGGCCGGCTTGATCACGGTGGCCGAATCCGCCGCCGCTCCAATGGTAATCCGCGGCACCTGGATCGAGCGGCGCGGCCAGGTGTTCACCGTACATGTGCGACTGAGCGGGCGTCCGCGCTGGACCCTCAGCCAGCAGATGGGCCGTCTGCAGCTTGATTTGCTGGATACGCGATCGAACCTGGAGCCCAGCCAGTTCCTGCATGCCGCGGTTGGACCGCTCGGCACCATCAGGATTGTCGCCGCGCCTCAGCGGCGAGTGCGTATCCAGATAGACGTGACGGGTCAATGCGACTACGTGGTGGGTCGCAGGCGGGATCAGCTCCTGGTGGGCCTGGCGCGGCGCGGCGCGGTCGACCTTGCCGCCGCTTTCAACTCCGCTCATTCCGCACCGCAGCCCAGGATCGCAGCGGCGCGCCGCCGCCCGGCACTGCCTGCTCCGGACAGGGCGGGTGCTCCAGAGATCGACCGGAATCAGATCGCTCGTGCCGATCAGGAACCGGCGCCGCCGCTGCCAATAGCGTTGGGGGGCGAGCCGCAAGTCCAGGGCAGTCCTGTTGTGGTGGTCGATGCCGGCCATGGCGGTCATGACCCCGGCACTCATTCGGCGGACGGGCGCCTGGAGAAGGATCTGGCGCTTCAGATCGCAGACCGGCTGGCGGGCGCGCTGGCACGGCGCGGAGTAAAGGCAGTGATGACCCGCAACAGCGACACTTATCTCACCCTGGCGCAGCGGACCGCGATTGCGAACCGGCTGTCCGCGGAGCTGTTCGTCTCGATCCATCTAAACTGGAGCCCGAATCCGCCGACCACGGGAATCGAGGTGTACTACCTGAACAACACCACCGATCGCGCTACAATCAGGCTGGCACGGATGGAGAATGCGGTGGATAACGGAGGCGCGCCGCCTAACGCCAACCTGAACTACATCTTGAGCGATCTCCAACAACAGTATAAAGCCACCGAATCAGCCTTGCTCGCACAGGTGATGGAACAGCAAACCGTGAGCGCACTACAGTCGAGCTTCGGGGACGACATTCGCGGGCTGGGAGCCAAACGCGGGCCGTTTTACGTGCTGGTCGGTCCAAGGCTGCCCGCGGTGCTGGTTGAATGCGGATTTCTGTCCAACGCCGAAGAGGCGGCGCGTCTGGCTACACCGCAATATCAGCAAGTCCTGGCCGACGCGTTGGCGGACAGCATCGTCCATTACCTCAACCAGGACGTGACGGCGGGCACCCTGTGAGCATTTCCTCCGATCAAAACGCGGCCGGCACCGTTGCCGGCGGCTCGCCCGACGAGGCGCAACTGCTCAAGGATTTCCGCGAGACCCGCAAACCGGGCGAGGTCACCAAGAGCTACCTGGGCGGTGTGCGCGAAACGCTCAAGGAGCGTCATTTCGCCGGCGCCAGCGGCAGCGAGATCGTGCGCGAACTGACGGCCGCTGTCGACAACGTGGTGCGGGCGCTGTTCGTCTATGCCGCCGCGGAGCACGATCGCCGCTTCAACAAACTCAATCAGCGCCTGGGCGTGCTGGCGCGCGGCGGTTACGGCAGAGGCGAACTCAACCCTTATTCGGATATCGACCTGCTCTTTTTGCACGATTGGAAGCCGGGTCCGTACCTGGAGATCGTGGCGGAGATCATGCTTCACGCGCTGTGGGACGCGGGGCTGATCGTGGGCCACGCGGTGCGCAACATCCGCGAATGCGTGCGGATGGCGGACAGCGACCTGAAGGAAAAAACCGCGATCCTCGACAGCCGTTTCCTGGCAGGCGACTCCGCGCTGTGGGCCGACCTGGAAAAGGCCCTACTGAGCGACGTGCTCAACCGCAACCAGGCCAAGTTCTTCAAGGCCAAACTGGAGGAAAGCCGCAAACGCCACGCCGCCTACGGCGATTCCGTTTACCTGCTCGAGCCCAACCTCAAAGAAGGCGAGGGCGGACTGCGCGACCTGCACACCGCGCTGTGGGTGGCAAAGGTGAAGTACAAGGTTCGCTCGCTGGAAGAGCTGGTGCACAAGGCGATCGTCACGCAGCCCGAGATGGACGAGGTTGCGCGCGCTCGCGACTTCCTGTGGCGCGTGCGCAACTCGCTGCACTTTCTGAGCCGCCGCCATTTCGATCAGCTCACCTTCGAGTACCAGGAAGAGCTGGCGCCGCGGCTGGGGTTCAACGCCGCCGACGGGCAGAGCGCGAGTTCGGAGCTGATGCGCGCCTACTATCAGCAGGCCAGCACGATCAAGATGTTCGCCGAGGGACTGATCGCACGCATCACCGAGGAACCCGACACCGGCCGCTTCTTCCGGCTGGGCTTCGGCCGGCAGATCCGGCCCGGCGTGCTCATCCAGCGCAAGCTGCTGGCCCTGGCCGATCCGGAACTGTTCAAGCGCGATCCGCTCAACCTGGTCACCGTCTTTGCCGATTGCCAGGCGCATGGCGTGCAGTTGTCGGGATCAACCTATCAGTCGGTCCGCGATCATCTGTACCTGATCGACGAACAAGCGCGCTCCGATCCGCGCTATGGCGCCGCCCTGATGGGGATCCTGGCCGGACGCGACCGGGTGGCCGAGACGCTGGAAGCGATGCATCGGGCGGGCGTGCTGGGCGCGCTGATTCCCGAGTTCGGCAATCTCTACGCTCGTGTCCTGCACGACCTCTACCACATCTACACCGTTGATCGTCATTCGCTGGTGGCGGTTCGCGAGCTGGAGCGCTTGCGGACGGGAGAGTTCAAAGCCACCGTCTCCTTGCTGACCGAAGTGGCGCGCGCGGCCGACGCGCTGCCGCTGGTGTTCCTGGCCCTGGTGCTGCACGACATCGGCAAGGGCCACGGCCATCATCACCATGAGCGCGGCGCCGCGCTGGCCCAGGAAGTGGCGCAGCGCCTGGGGCTGGACTCCGAGCAGGTTGACACGGTGGTGTTCCTGGTGCGCAACCATCTGCTGATGTCGGAGATCGCGCAAAAGCGCGATACCGAGGACGATCACCTGGTCAAGGAATTCGCCCGCGAAATGGGCTCGATCGAGCGGCTTAAGGAACTTTACCTGATGACCTTCGCCGACATGCGCGCAGTGGCGCCCAAGGTCTATAACAACTGGCGCGACATGCTGCTGAGCGACCTTTACATGAAGGCGCTCAAACTCCTGGAGCAGGGTGACCGCGAGGCGGTGGACCCGGACCGTCTGCTGGCCGTGATCAAAACCGAGTTGCGCAGCCAACTCGCCTCCGCCGACGCCGACCGGGCGCGCTTGCTGGAGGAATTCCTAGAGCGGATGCCTGAACGCTACTTCCTGATCACCCCGCGTCAGGACATCCCTTATCATTTCGATCTGATGCGCCGGCTTAACGGCAACGCGCTGGTCTGCCAGCATCGCCACTTCCCCGACCGCGAGTTCAGCGAATTTATCGTGGCCACCCGCGACCAGCATGGCCTGTTTTCCAAGATCGCCGGAGTACTGACCGCCAACAACCTCAATATTCTCTCCGCCCGCATCACCACCCGCTCCGACGGGGTGGTACTGGATACCTTTCGCATCTCGCACATCGCGCAGGCGGCCGCAATCGCGATGGACGAGGAGCGATGGGAGCGGGTCGAGCGCAATCTGCTCGCTGTGCTGGGCGGCACGCAGGATATCGTGGCGCTGGTTGCCCGCTCGCGGCCGGCCGCGGTGGCGGCGCGCCCCTACGTATCGCGGGTCGCCACCGAGGTGACGGTTGATAACCGCACTTCGGAGCGCTTCACAGTGATCGACGTTTTCACGCAGGACCGGTTGGGCTTGCTGTTTTCGATTACCCACGCGCTGTCGGAGATGGGCCTCGAGATCCACCTGGCGCGGATTTCCACCAATGCCGACCAGGCGTTGGACGTTTTCTACGTGAGCGACGCGAACGGCCGCAAGATCGATGATGCCAGGAAGGTCCGGGAAATCGAAGCGACGCTGCTCCAGCGCCTGGACGAAAGGCCCGCACCGCAAGCGCCGCAGGAGCACATTTGAGCGACCTGGGCTGGGACTCCGCCGTCGAGCTTCATCTCTCCCGTCTGGCCGCCGAGCGGGGACTGGCGGCAAATTCACTGGATTCCTACAGCCGCGACTTGGCCGGCTTCAGCCGCTTCTGCCTCGCACGCAGCATCGCACCCGCGGCGCTGGACGCCCCTGCCCTGCTGGACTACCTCGAAAGCCTGGCCGAGCGCGGCCTGGGGCCGGCCAGCCAGCGGCGCCATCTGGCGAGCATCCGCGGTTTGGTGCGGGAACTGCTCGAGCGCAAGATTCTCGACCAGGACCCCACCGTCGCAATCAAGCTGCGTCCGCCGTCACGTCCGTTGCCGCACAGCCTGGGTGTGAGCCAAATCGAAGCTCTAATCGACGCCATCGATACCGCCACGCCGCGCGGACTGCGCGACCGGGCTATGCTGGAGCTGGCTTATGGGAGCGGCCTGCGCGTGTCGGAGCTGGTTAACCTGAGGCTGAGCGCGCTCAACCTTAAAGCCGGGCTGCTGGTGGTATCCGGCAAAGGCAACAAGGAGCGGCTGGTGCCGTTTGGCAAGGGCGCCCGGCGGGCATTGATCGCGTATCTGAAGAACGGACGCCACGAACTGCTGAAGGAGCGCCAGAGCAACGTGCTGTTCGTGGCGCGCGCGGGCCGTGCCATGACCCGTCAGGCCTTTTTCAAGAACCTGAAGGCGTGGGCGATTGGAGTGCCGGGACTGGACCAGGTGCATCCCCACGCCCTGCGTCATTCCTTTGCAACTCACCTGCTGCTGGGCGGCGCCGATCTGCGCTCGGTGCAGGAAATGCTCGGCCACAGCGATATATCAACCACGCAGATCTATACTCACCTGACGCGCACGCATTTGCGCCGCGTCCACCGCACCTTTCATCCGCGCGCCACGCTCGATAAGCTACGTAGTTAGGGATGCTTTCTGACAACCTGACTAATTTCATCCTGGAGCTGTCGATTTGGGCGGTTCCGACTATATTTTCGATCGTGGCGCATGAGGTGATGCATGGCGAGGTTGCGCTGCGCCTCGGCGACGACACGGCGGAGCGCGCCGGACGATTGACGCTCAACCCGATCTCGCACGTCGATCCGCTGGGGACCGTGATTCTGCCCGGCATTTTACTCTACTTGCATCTGCCCGTTTTCGGCTGGGCCAAGCCGGTCCCGGTGGACTTTCGCCGGCTGCGCAACGGACGCACCGGAATGGTAATGGTCGCCGCGGCAGGACCCCTGACCAACCTGACGCTCGCGATCGCCAGCGCGTTCCTAGCTCGCGAACTGCCCCAATTGTTGGACCCCCAGGCGTGGCGCACGGTCGTGATACCGCTGGTCTACATGCTGCGTGCTTCGGTCATAATCAATGTGGCGCTGGCAATCTTCAATTTGTTGCCGCTGCTTCCGCTCGACGGCGGCCGGGTGCTGGCCGGCCTGCTGCCGCTGCCACTCGCAATCAAGTTCGCGCGCCTGGAGCGCTACGGATTCCTGATCCTGATCCTGCTGCTGTATTCGAATTTCTTTGAACGGTTGATCGATCCGATCATCAATACCGTAACGCGGATACTGCTGTGAATGATTCCAATCTCAATCCGCCCAGAACGCCGGTGCTCGAGGCCGGCCGATGGTTCCGCCTGCCGGTGTTCGAGGGTCCTTTGGACCTGCTGCTGCATCTGATCAAGAAGAACGAACTTGATCCACAGGAGGTGGCGGCCAGCGTCGTAACCGAGCAGTATCTGGAATACCTTGAGCTGCTTGATTCGCTCAACCTCGACGTGGCTGGCGAATACCTGGTAATGGCGGCGACGTTGCTGCTAATCAAGTCGTTTGCGCTGCTGCCTTATCAAGGTCCGGCCGACGAAGAGGAAGCCGAGGAACTCAAGCGCGATCTGATCGCGCGCCTGCTCGAATACCAGCGCTACCGCGAAGCGGCGTTCAAATTGGCCGAACGCCCGCTGCTGGGCCGCGACGTGTTTGTCGCGCCAGGCGAGAAACTTGAGGCGGCGGAAGAAATTCCGATCTACGACGTTTCGATTTTCGACCTGGTCGAAGCCTTGCGCGGCGTACTCGCGCGCCTGGTGGAGGAAATCCCGCAGGAGCTTAACCTGCGCGACATCCCGGTCGCCAAATGTATCCCGGTGATCCTGGCTAGGCTGGAGGAGAACGAGCGGCTGGAATTCATTTCGCTCTTCGATGATGCCCGCGACCGCTCGATGGTGGTGGCGTTCTTTCTGGGGCTGCTGGAGCTGCTCCGGCGCGGTCAGGTGCGCGCCTGGCAGGAGGCCGCCTTCGGTCCCATATGGCTGTCACGCGAGGCCGACGCCCCGAGCGCTTAGATGGGTCCTTGCCGCCATTGCGCTCGGAATGACAACCACGGATGGGCGCGGTGAAACGGGAGAGGGTGGAAAAGCGGTGGATGAGGAACGATTGAAAGCGGTGCTGGAAAGCCTGCTGTTCGCGTCGGGCGAACCAGTCTCACTGGCGCGTCTGACGGCCGTCCTGGATCCTGTTACCAAGGAGGCCATCCGCAAGGCACTGGCCGAACTTAAAGCCGATTTTCATCGCGACGCGCGCGGCGTGATGCTGGAGGAGGTGGCCGGCGGCTATCAACTGCGCACGCCCAAGGAACATGCCCTTTATGTGCGCAAGCTGCTCGCGGCCCGCCCTCCCCGTCTATCGCGTCCGATGATGGAGACGCTGGCGATTATCGCCTACCGCCAGCCGATTACGCGGCCCGAAATCGAACAACTGCGCGGCGTCGACAGCGGCGCCGTGCTCGAAACTCTCACCGAGCGGCGCCTGGTCAAAATCGCCGGACGCAAGGAAGCGCCCGGGCGTCCGCTGATGTACGCCACCACGGCGGAGTTCCTCCAGACCTTCGGCCTGAGGGATTTGGACAGCCTGCCCGACCTGAGCGAACTGCGGGAGCTTGAGCAGAAAATCGAGGCCGCCGAACAGGAGCGCATCGCGGAGCACGCAGGTGAACAGGCGCCTGAACAATTGGAATTGATGACGGACGCGGAACCGCCGCCCGCGCAACTTGAGTTAGAACCCGGCCCACCCGGCTCGCCGGCAAAGCATCCCGGCGAAGACGAAAGCTCGTCCTGACCATGCCGTAATCGGCACCACGCAACCGATACCTCCAACCCCCTGGCGCGGCCGTGCAGCGGAACATCTCGTCAGCGTTCCGGTTGGGACGCTAATTGGAACACCACTGGCATTTTTTTTGCCCCTCTGGCCTTTTATCGTCATTGATGTTAACTTGTCGGAACTATTGGCTAGTCCGGTTTTAAAGCTTCCGTTCGGAAACAAATAAACCTCCAATGTCAAAAGACGCAGCAATTCAGCGCGCCATCGCTCTTTTGAAAGCTGCTTCAATTTCAATCGCGACTCTCCTACGCGCGCAGGCGCGATACGTTAACGCGTTGTTGGCAAGCGATCGCGAAGGGGCGTTCGGGATGCGCAAAGGAATCACGCAAGTGGCACGAACATCCGGACGCGCGCCATTATACATCCGCCGCGTTCTTTCCATCCTTATTCTGGCCGGATTTGGCGCCGCGGCGTTCACCGCGCTCACGCCGATGCCGGCGAATTCCGGTCCAAACAATGCCACCAGGACCGCGCGACCGGCGCGCGATGCGGAGGAGGAAGAAGATCCCAACGCGCGCGCCGAGTATTGGGCACAGCGCCTCGGCCTGCAGTTTGGCGTTCCTCCCCAAGGCCGCCAGAAAGCTGTCGCGCAGATGCGCCTGATGGAGGCGACGGCGCGTCAGCAGGCGCAAATCTATTCTCCCCTCGCCGTCACGCCGTCATGGCAGTTCGTCGGTCCGCAGCCGATGGCCAACTCGTTGCCCAACTTCGGCGGCCCGATTGCGGGAGCGACCTTCGGCGCCAGCGGCCGGCTGAGCGCGTTGGCGATCGATCCGGCTGGACGCCTGTTTGTGGGCGCCGCCGGGGGCGGCGTGTGGCTCAGCACGGACGGCGGCACGACCTTCAAACCGATCTTCGACAACGGACCCACCCAGGCGATTGGTGCCATCGGTCTGGACGCGGTCAACACCAATCCGCCCACCGTTTACGTTGCGACCGGCGAGGCCAATTCGGGAGCTGATTGCTACTACGGCCAGGGAATCTACAAATCAACCGATCTGGGCGCGTCGTGGACCCAGCTCGGCGGCGCCACTTTCGACCACATCGCCTTCAATCGGCTGGTGGTTGACGCTTCGCACAATCCGCCGCATCTCGTCGCGATGGCCTCGGGTGGCATCTCCGGGGGGCGCGCGGATCCGCTCTTTTTTGCGAGCGACGGGACCAAACAGGGCTACTGGATATCACAAGACGGCGGCACGACATGGGGCCACTTCAATGACACCACCTGCGGGTCGGCCGGCACGCTACCTTGCCCCGGTGCGGATGCGGTTATCGATCCGCTCAACCCGACGCAGGTTTATTTCTCGATTAACCAGGAGGGGGTTTACATTTCCACCAATGGCGGAACCAATTTCGGTCTGACGTGCTTCTCCAATGACGCTCCGGCCTGCTCTTTTCCCGCCGGCCCGGGCCAGTTGGACCGCATCAGCCTTGCGATCGGACCTCCGACCTCGGGCGCGCCGCTAAAATGCACCGGCGGGACAAAGGCCTGCAGTACAGTCTATGCGATGGTCGGCAATACCGACGGCAAGAGCTACATCGGCTTTTTCAAGACCATCGACGGCGGCAACACCTGGACCGCAGAGAATGTCCCCGTCTTCAACAACCCCAATGGCAGCGTGGTTGACGGCACGGGCGCCAGCCCCAACACCTTTTCGCAGGAATTCTACGACCAGACCCTGCTGGTTTCGCCTACGAATCCGGCCCAGGTGTTCTTTGGCGGCGTCGGTATCTACGACTCCAGCAACTCGGGAGGTTCGTGGACATTCATGCCAGGGACCAAGGGCGGCACCCATTCGGATCAGCACGCGATCGCGATCGCTCCGGACAAAAATACTGTTTACCTGGGGAACGACGGCGGTCTGTACAACTTCAAAATCAGCCAGATAAGCGGCGGCGTGGGGACCTTCACTGCCCTTAACGCCAACCTGCCGGTGGGGCAGATCCAAGGCATTGGGCCTCATCCCACTCTCAATAACAAACTCGTAGTGGGTTTCCAGGACAACGGCACTTTGCTGGATACTGGAGCGCTGGGATGGAACGCGGTGAAGACCGGCGATGGCGGCTTCTCGCTTTTCGACCATGTCAACCCGAACCTGGTTTACGGAGAGTTCGCCACCAGCGGCGGACTTCCGCCGGTGGCACGTTCTTCAGACGGCGGCCTGAGCTGGGACACCACCAATCCGGTCAATGCCCTGTTCACGGTCTTCAACGCCGTCAAGGACCCGGGTGCGGCCTTCTACGCGCCGATTGCCGTCGATCCTGCGACGGCCGGACGCGTCTTTGTCGGATCGCATCACATATACGTAACGACCAACGCGATGCAGTCCTTCGCGGAGCAGGAAACCGCCGATCTCAGCGGCGGATGCAGCAGCGGGGCGTGCGCCATTCAGGATATCGAGTTTGCCCCCTCCGACCACACCAAAGCCTGGGTGCTGTCGATTCAGACCGGAACGACGGCATTTAAGCTCTTCAACACCACCAATGCCACCGCCAACAGTGGCGGAACCTGGAATCCGGTGACATTGCCTTTCAACGCCGCGAAAACCCAGGCCACGGGTATCTCACCCGACCCCAAAAATGCGAGCCGCGCCTTTCTGAGCATCTCGGGATTCAAGGCTTCCACCGGTATCGGACATATCTTCGTGACCACCAATTTCGGTGCAAGTTGGACCGAAGCTGACGGAGGTCTGCCTGACATTCCGGTGCTGCGGGTGCTGGTGGACCGGACCGATGTCACCGGCAACACGGTGTATGCCGGAACCGATATCGGAATTTTCAAAAGCACCAATGGCGGCGCGAACTGGGCCGCGTTCAACCTGGGAACGATTCCAGCGGTGGCGGCCTTCGACGTCGAACAGAATAACAACGGCGTCGTGTTCGTTGGCACGCATGGCCGCGGCGCATATCAGCTGCTAACCAGCGCCGCCTCCACGGCGACTCCGACCCATACGCCAGTGCCTACGCACACACCGGTGCCGACGGCTACTCATACGCCCGCGGTCGCGACGAAAACGCCCACCAGGACGGCTACCCATACGCCGGCGGTCGCTACTAAAACCCAAACCAAGACGCCGACGCGGACACCCACGGGAGTAGTCAAGACACCGACCTCGACGCCCAAAGCCGGGACGCCGACACCAACTCCCGTACCCACACGCACGCCGCAGCTTCTTAGCAAGACCTATGTGCTGAACCTGGCTGCGCCTGCCGTTCCCGGATGCGTCAACAGTGCCGCACAGACTCTGACCGGAGTGGCGCTGGGCGATGTCTGCACGGCGTCACTGTCAGTGGCTGTCCAGTCCGGGCAGGTACTCGGATGCTTCGTAAACGCGGCCGGCCAAGTAACCTTCCGCGTATGCCAGGTCAGCGGTACGGCGGTCGATCCCGACGGTGCGTCGGGAGCTACCTATCGGGCGGTCGTGGCGCATTAGGATGAGCACGCCGGGACATGGGCGAAGCCGGCTCGCGCGCAATACGCGCGAGGCCGCGAATAATCCTGTCGCTGGAGCGCGCTTGCTATGCGCACTCCTGGCAGCATGCTGCCTGATAGCCGGGGTGCCGGCGAGAGGACGTGCACAAGGCCTGCCTGCGCCGGTCGCGCTCAGCGGCAACCTGCCCCGCGAAGCGATAAGCCTGCGGGCCTTTGGCCACGCGCTGCCCTCGCAGCTACTCAAAATGCGGGTCTATCTCGCGCTGCGTAACCGCCCGGAACTGGACACGCTGCTGGCCGACCTGCAGGACCCGTCATCGCCCCGGTATCATCAGTGGCTTCAGACCGGAGAGTTCGCGGCACGCTTCGGCCCCACCCAGAGCGATTTCACGGCAGTGGTGAATTGGCTGACGGCCGAAGGCTTCCAGCTCACTCGGAGCGATTTGTCCCAGCGCTATGTCGGCTTCGCCGGCAGCGTTGCGCAAGCTGAGCATACCTTCGGCACCACGATTATGACCTACGGCTACGGGCGCGCCTATTCCAACGCCACCGAGCCGCAGATTCCCGCACAGTTCGCTGGAATCATCGGCAGCGTCACCGGGCTGGACAACTTCGGACACGCTCGTCCGGCCAGCCGCGTGCGCCGCGATTGGAGCGGCTTGAATTCGGCCGGTGCCGCGCCGGCACGCTGGGGATGGTTCCGCAGTCTCGCGGAACGCTTCGAACCGCCCTCCCTTGGTGAGCCAAA
Organism: Binataceae bacterium (SeqCode); assembly: GCA_035262365.1. Taxonomy (GTDB): domain Bacteria; phylum Desulfobacterota; class Binatia; order Binatales; family Binataceae; genus JAJPJA01. Next base: position 25,275 of record DATFSZ010000121.1, on the reverse strand, counting down.
AGAGCGATCGCAGGCGCAAATGGTATTGCGATCAAATGCTCCGGGATCGGCCTTACCCGGCGTCTTTATCAGCGGTACTTCACAGCCCGCTTTCGGCCCCAGCGACATGTACACCTTTTACGACGCGCGGCCGCTTTTCGCCAAGACGCTGGGCAACGCCAATGATTGTATAGGCATTGTCGGTGAGTCGGATTTTCTGGCCACCGCGGTCAGCGACTTCGATAGCGAGTTCACCTTACCCGCCTCGAACATTACCATCACGCAAGCCGACGGAACCAACCCCGGCTTCAACGGCGCCGAGTCTGAGACGCTGCTCGATCTCGAATGGTCGCACGCGATGGCGCCGGCTGTGAAGCAGCATTACTTCGCCAACGACCCGGCCACCGCGAGCAGTGAAAACCAGGCGATTTTCGATGCGATCAGCGCCGCCGTGAATGAAAACGCCTGCAACGTGATCAGCGTCAGTTTTATTCTGTGCGGCGTTTCCGACAGCAGCTTTGTCAACGTCGTCGATCCCGAGCTGGCCAAAGCCGCGACCCAGGGACAATCGGTTTTCATCTCATCGGACGACCAGGGAGCGGCAGGCGATGTTTCCAGCGGGGGAGGCTGCGTGCTGGGCACCACCCGCAACGCCAGCGAGTTGGCGGCGGATCCAAACGTAACGTCGGTCGGCGGCACCGGCTTCACCCCCAACTACGATTCCAACTTCAACGACGTCGGTTTTGTCGCCGAGTCAGTCTGGAACGACAACGGCGACGCATCCGGCGGCGGGCAAAGCACCATTTACAAAAAGCCTGCGTGGCAGAGCGGTCCCGGAGTTCCCGCCGATGGCGTACGCGACGAGCCCGATATCGCGCTGGTTGCCAGCGGAGAGTTTCCCGGTGCGTATATCGGAAACGATGGGTCGTGCGACATCAGCGGGTGCGATGGCACTGGTCCGGTGGTGGCCGATATCATCGGCGGCACCAGCCTTTCGGCGCCATTGTGGGGCGGAATCACCGAATTGATCGCCGAGCAGCAGGGCGGAACCCGGCGGTTGGGAAACATCGACCCCAAGGTATATCAGCTCGCCAGAGCCGGTTTTGGCGCTGGCAATATTGGCTCGGTTGGAATCCGCGACGTCATCAAAGGCAACAACAGCCTCAATGGTGTCACCGGCTTTACCGCCGGCACCGGTTACGATCTCGCGACCGGCTGGGGAACGATCGACATCAGCAATTTTGCCGCGGCTTTCGTAGCCGCGGTCACACCAACTCCAAGCAGAACGCCGACCAGAACTCCCACCAGGACTCCGACGCCCAAAGTAGCTACTGCCACACCAACACGCACTCCAACGCGGACCGCAACCCCCAAACCCACACCCACTCATACCGCGACGCCCAGACCGACGGCCACGCATACGGCCACGCCCAGGCCGACGCCTACCCCGGCTCCAACTTCCAGTATCAAGCTGCAGTTGCGTACCTTCGGACTTAATCTGGCCAAACCGAGCACGATTCCCGGATGCGTCAGCAGCTCGCCGCAGACTGTCACCGGAGCAGTCCTCGGCGATACGTGCGCGGCGTCGATGTCGGTCACTCTGAGTGCCGGACAGATGTTGTGGTGCTACGTTACCGCCGCCAACCAGGTGACGTTCAAGGTCTGCCAGTTCAACGGCGCGGCGGCCGACCCTGACGGAACGAGCGGCGCCACCTATAAAGCCCTGCTCGCGCACTAAGAACTCTTCGATACGCCCCCGCGTCCTGCGTCCTCCGGCGGCCGGCGGCACGATGCCGCGCATGCGAGCATTTCGCGCGCCGCCGTAGTATAGACGGACTGCTATAAGCCCAGTGCACGGAGGATCGTCTGATGGCCAGGCTGGTGGGAAAAGTCGCGATCGTGGCGGGCGCCGCGGTCGGTATCGGCCGCGCGACGGCATCGATAATGGCGCGGGAAGGGGCCCGGGTGATCGTGGGCGACTACGACGCTGACGCTGCCGGTATTGCCGCCGAAGCGATCCGAAGCAGCGGCGGCGACGCGCATTCGCTGTATTTCGACGCGACCAGCGAGGAATCGGTGCGCGAACTGATCACCAAGGCCAGGGAGCGCTACGGCCGTATCGACATCATGCACAACAACGTGGGCGGCACCGAGCCCGGCAAGGACGTTGACGTGGTTGGGCTCGACATCGCCGCCTGGGAGAGAATCCTGAAGCTTACGCTGCACAGCGCGATGTACGGATGCCGGCATGTGATTCCGGTGATGCTGCAGACCGGCGGCGGCGCGATCGTCAACACGGCGTCCATGTCAGGCGCAATCGGCGATGCCGGGCTGACCGCGTACGGCGCCGCCAAGGCCGGGGTCATCAGCCTGACGCGCTACGTCGCCACGCAATACGGGCGGCGCAACATCAGATGCAACGCCGTGGCGCCGGGCCTGATCGCTACCGAACGCGCCAACGAGGTGGTTGCTCCGCCCGTGCAGAAGATCTTCGAAGAGCATAATCTGGTGCCGCGCAACGGCCGTCCCGAGGACATCGGCCACGTGGTCGCGTTCCTCGCCTCCGACGAGGCCGCCTTCGTAACCGGCCAGACCATCACCGTGGACGGCGGCCACTTCATCCACGGCCCGACGCTGGTGGACATGATGAAGCTGGGTTTGAGCATTTAGCCGACTCGGGTCACGGCGCCGACCTTCTCCAATAGCCTCGCCCTGTGATGAGGGAGGTTGCCGGCCGCGTAGCGGAACCCAGGCGAGGGATTGGTGATTGCTCGCGCCTTCAGTACTCGCTTTCGACGTAGCCGGCTTCCGCGACGAAGTTCTCAAAGCGCGTGTAGTGGCTCAGGTAGGTCAGGATCGCGGTGTCGGTCGGGCCGTTGCGCTGCTTGGCGATGATCACCTCGGCGGTGCCGGCTGCCTTGGAATCCTTGTGGTACATCTCGTCGCGATAGATGAACCCGATGACGTCGGCGTCCTGCTCGATTGCGCCCGATTCGCGCAAATCCGCCAGCAGCGGGCGGCGGTCCGGCCGCGTCTCCACCTGGCGGTTTAATTGCGAAAGCGCGATTACCGGCACCTTGAGTTCCTTGGCCAACGCCTTTAGCGATCGCGAGATTTCCGAAATCTCCTTCTCACGCGACTCGCCCGGACGCGACGCGCGCATCAACTGGAGGTAGTCCACGATTATCAGTCCGAGGCGGTTGTTGCGCTCGCGCGCCAGCCGGCGGCACTTGGCCTTGAGCACAATCGGCGTGGTGTCGGAGCTGTCGTCGATAAAGATTTGCGCCTCCGACAATCGCGCCGCTGCTTGCGCCAGCTTGGGAAAGTCGTCCGCCTTGAGAAAACCGGCGCGCGCCTTGGCCATGTCCACGCGCGCCTCGGAGCACAACAGCCGGAGCACCAGTTGTTCCTTGGACATCTCGAGCGAGAAGAATGCGACTCCCACTTTGGGCTCGGCGTCCATCGCGGCATAAGCGGCGATATTGAGCGCCAGCGCCGTTTTGCCCATGCTGGGGCGGGCCGCGAGGATGATCAGATCCGAGGGCTGCAGCCCGGCCGTGATCCGATCGAGATCCGAAAAGCCGGTGGGCACGCCGGTGACCAGTTCGCGATTCTCATACAGCCGCTCGATGAGCTTTAAAGATTCGCGCGTCAGCTCCGGCATCGAATGGAACGATGGACGGATGCGCCGCTCCGAGATCTGAAAGATCTTGTGCTCGGCCTGATCGACAAAATCGTCCGCGTCGGTCTGCGCGTCGTAGGCTTCGCTCGCGATCTCGGTGGCCAGCGAGGCGAGGCTGCGCAGCACGGACTTCTCCCGCACGATGCGCGCATAGTAGGCAGCGTTGGCGGCGGTCGGAACGCGCGCGGCCAACTCCGCGATATAGGCCGGACCTCCAACCTGCTCCAGCACGCCCCGGCCGCGCAGGCTCTCGGTCAGCGTGATCGCGTCAACCGGCTGGTTGCGGTCGGCCAGATCCACCATCGCCTGGAAGATCTGCCGATGCGATTCGCGATAAAAGTCGTCAACCGCCGTGACTTCCAACACCGCGTTGACGGCGTCGTTGTCCAGCAAGATCGCGCCCAGGACCGACTCTTCCGCTTCAATATTTTGAGGGGGAACGCGCCTTAATATATCGCCGCCCGCTGCCGCCACAGACCCACCTTACCAAGCCATTTGCAACTGCTGACCGCCGCTCGAATCCCGACACCAGAATTATAGCGAGAGACGATACAGAGTGGCCACACGGTCCAGCAAGAAAGGCGCCTGGATGAGCGTCCACAGAACGTCGTGGTTTTGCACAATCGATAATGCTAGCGCTTCGCTATCCTGCTGACGGTGCGGCGCGGCGCGTGAGTCTCGCGCCGCGCTAGCAATGGCGCGGAGGCAAGCCCGAACAGAAAACCCCCGATATGCGCCCACCAGGCGACACCACCCACCAGGCTAGAGAACGCGCGGCTTTGCATTCCCGAGTAGAGCTGCCATCCAAACCACAGCAGCAGGTAGATCAGCGCCGGCACTTCGACGAATTCGATGATGAAGAAAACCGGCACAATGGTCAGGATCCGGGCGCGGGGAAAGAGCACGAAGTAGGCGCCCAGCACGGCGGCGATCGCGCCGCTGGCGCCGATTACCGGAACCCGGGCGGCCGGGTTGATAAGGACCATCGCGAGGCCCCCGGCAATTCCGGCAACGAGATAAAAGTAAAGATAGCGTTGATGGCCAAACCGCATCTCGACGGCTGGGCCGAAGATGAAGAGATAGAGCATGTTGCCGGCCAGATGCAGCAGACCGCCGTGAAGGAATAGCGCGGCCAGCAGGGTCAGCAGCGATCGCCCCGCGTCCAGGAGCGGAACCGATCCGATCGCGGCGACCTTGGCCGGAGTCATCCCGTAAAGCGCAATCAGGCGGTCCGCAGCCGCCGGTCCGATCCGAACCTCGTAAACAAAAACGATCACGTTGGCCGCGATCAGAAGCAGGTTTACCGGGCTCAGGCGGGACGCCCCGGCGCTGTCTCGCAACGGAATCATTGCGCAAACACGCTAACCCGTGAGCGCTGCTTAAAACAGAGCCGTCGCCGCTTGCGTCCGTTTCGCGGCGTGCGGCCCGGTACAGCTTGAGCGCAGGCCAAAGTTGTGCGAAAAGTTCTTCGACCACAGGGCCGCCGCGCGCCCACGGTCGTGCTTCCGCAAAGAGAGCTTTGGTCATTGACCCAGCCGGTAGTCTTGCTCACGGAGGAACCCAAGCAATGGATGTGGTTAAACAGGAAATTCAAATCGCCGACGGCAATCAGAAGATGCCCTGTCATCTGGCCAAACCCGCCAGCGGCGGGCCGTATCCGGGCGTGATCGTTATCATGGAGGCCTTTGGTCTGAACGACAACATCCGCTCGATCACCGACCGCTTCGCCGCCGAGGGCTTCGTGGCGATCGCGCCGGACATCTACTTCCGCCAGCCCAACAACGTGGTCGGCTACAATGACCTGCCCAACGCGATGCGCCTGATGCAGAGCGTCAAGGACGACGAGGTCACCGGAGATGTGCAAGCGGCCGTCAATCATCTGAAATCGCTCAAGGAAGTGAAGCCAAAGTTCGGCATCACCGGCTTCTGCATGGGCGGTAAAATCGCCTTCCTGACCGCCAGCCGCGTTCCGGACATCGGGGCCAGCGCGCCTTATTACGGCGGCGGGTTGGTGACTCCGGGGGCCAGCGGCAAGGCGCCGATCGATTACGTCGGCGGGCTCAAGGCGCCGGTGCTGGCGTTCTTCGGCGGCAAGGACGCGTTTATTCCGATGGACCAGGTGGAAAAGTTCAAGTCCACCCTGCAAAAGGCCGGCAAGCAGGCCGAGGTAATCGTTTACGAAGACGCCGACCACGGCTTCATGTGCGATGAACGCCCGGTCTATCATCCAGCGCACGCCAAGGAGGCGTGGGAAAAGACCGTCGCGTTCTTCAAGAAGAATCTGGCCTGAGATCAGCCTTTGATTGAACTCAAACCAGCCATGCGGGCCGGTGCGCGCCGGCTCGCGTGGCTGGGCCTGCTTTGTAGCCTCGCGCTCGCTGGCTGTTACTCCTCCGACTACGGCCGCCAGACAGCAGCGACGGTCTCGATGCTGAGCGACCTGGCCGCCAAGCTGGGCGATTACTGCCGCGCGGACTTCAAACTGGGCGGACGCGAAGTTTCCTCCGAAGAGATGGGCGAGTTTTACTATGGGCTTAAGAAGGCCCGTTCGTACGCGTCGGAGGCGGCGTCGAATTCAAATCGGCAGTCATATCGCGACCTGAACGGGCTGATCGATGATTACGCCGGATTGGTGAGCGACGCCGACCGCTACCGCCTGGCCGGCAAATCCGATTCGGACCAACTTAAGGACCTGCTCGCCCGCCAACTGCGGGTAAGGATGGCGGCGCAAACCGTGATCTACGACTTGCGCAAAGAGAAGCAAGATGGATAAAGCGGTTGCGGCACAGGCGCGCCGCCATAAATGATCCTCTGGCCGAAGAAGAGCAAGTACGTCCTGTTCTTGCTCGTTTGCGCGGCGTTTACCGTGGCCGGCGTGCTGATGGTACGGGGCGGTGACGCGATGGGATGGCTGGCAATTCTGTGCTTCGGATTCGGGGTAATCGTGTTTTGCGTGCTGCTTCTCCCCGGCAGCGCTTATCTGAAACTTGACGGCGCAGGCTTCACGTTTTGCTCGCTGTTCAGATCCCATACGCTGCGCTGGTATGAGATCGCCTCCTTCGGCACGGCGAGAATCGGAAGACGCAAGCTGGTTGGCTTCAACTTCTCCCAGTTCCATCGCGGCCAGGGGCGGATGCGCAAAATCTCGTCTGCAATCTCGGGCTACGAAGCGGCGCTTCCCGATACTTATGGAATGAAGACAGAAGACCTGGCAGCGCTGATGAACGACTGGCGCCAGCGCTCCGCGTCATCGCGAGATGCGTAGATTGGCGATGCCGAAAGCCTAATGCACGACGGCGCCGCTTAGTTCTGTGCCGCCGGATGTCACCGAACCCAGCGACGACTTGGTGTACGTCCCCATCGCTGTGGTCTTCGAAACGATGCCCATGTCGCGCTCGGCTTGGTCGAGATGAACCATCGCTTCGTCCCCGTGATTGATCTCAAGGGCACCTTCAGCTTTGCGCCGATCGGCCTCGGCCGAGACCACATTCCTGCCCGCTTTGCGCGCCTGTTCGATCTCGGCTCCGACCTCAGCATCGCGCTGGCGTGCTTCCATAGCCGCTACCGCAGGATTGGTGGCTGCCGGACTGCCGTGGGCGGAGGAGGCGTTGCCGCCGTCGCCCATTGTCGTTGAGGTGCCCATAGCCATTCCGACTCCCACCGACGGACCGCCACCCATCCCGAAACCAGCCGCCAAGCCGAGGGGATAGAGGGACATAACCAGCAGGACAGCCTGGATTACTTTCACGATGCGATTCATTGGTCACCTCGCAGTTGGCTTTTTGCCCTTTCTATTCGGAAAGAGGGCATGTGAAAGTCAAAGCCGCCCGGATAACCTAGACCATTGCCCCCCTCCTGTATGCTAACCGCTGCCGACGACGAAGAGTTCCCAAAGCCGCGGCCCTCCCTGGCCTCGGCTGCGAGCAGCGGCGTTGACACGCCTTAAGGTGTCCGATAATTAATTTGGTTCTGGTTCAGTCATGTTTGCAATCATAAAGACCGGCGGCAAACAGTACCGCGTCGCTCCGGGCGACCAGATTGTGGTCGAACGAATCGCCGGCGATGTGGGCTCCGAGATTGTCTTGTCCGAGGTTTTGGCTATCGGTGGTGGCGCGAGCGCGGCAATCGGGACACCGGTTGTGGCCGACGCAGCGGTAAGCGCTCGTATCGTTCAGCAGCCGCGGGGTAACAAGATAATCGTTTTCAAAAAGAAACGGCGCAAGAATTATCGCCGCAAACGGGGTCATCGGCAGGACCTGACGGTGCTGAAAATACAGGCCATCAGGACTGGAGCGGTCGAGCCCGAGCCCCCCGCCCCGGCTCCATCTTCCGAGCCGGCCCCGGCGATCGAGTCAGGCCCAGCGGACACGCCGGCTTGAGCGCCGCGAGCATGACGAATCGTTTCCAACGGGCGGCGATAGAGCCGCGATGACAGAGGAGGAGCGCCGTGGCGCATAAGAAGGGACAAGGCTCGACGCGCAACGGCCGCGACAGCCCGGGCCAGCGCCGAGGGATAAAGATCTACGCTGGGCAGCAGGTCAAGGCCGGCAACATCCTGGTGCGTCAGTGCGGTACCCGGATCCATCCGGGACGCAACGTGGGTCTGGGCCGCGATTACACCATCTACGCGCTGATTGACGGCATTGTCAGCTACGAGCCGCGCGGCGAGAAGCGGCAGGTGAGTGTATATCCGCCGGCACCGGAGCAGACGCAAGCACCCGCGGCGGGTTGAAAGTCGAATAGCACTTTGCGACAAAGCCCCGCCCAAGCGGGGCTTTTTTTTGGACCACTGATTTCCGTGCTTGAAGCGTATCAAGCGCTCTCATCCTCGCCCTCTCCGACGGCTGAATGCGGGAAAGGCCGAGCGGCTGAAATCCGGTGAAGAAATTCATTGACGAAGCCCGCATCTTTGTTCGCTCGGGCAAGGGCGGCGACGGCGCGGTTGCGTTTCTGCGCGAAAAGTACCGCCCATTCGGTGGGCCTGCCGGAGGGGACGGGGGCAAGGGCGGCGACGTCATTTTCGAGGTCGACGAGGGCCTCTCTACGCTGCTCGACTTCAAGTACCGGCCCCGTCAGATCGCGGGCAACGGCGAGCCGGGGAGGGGCAAGGAGCAGTACGGCCGCGCCGCCGAAGACCTGGTCGTCAAGGTGCCGCCCGGCACAGTGGTAATCGACGAGGCCAGCGGCGATCCGCTCGCAGATCTGGTCCTGCCCGGGCAGCGCGCGACAATCGCGCGTGGAGGCGCGGGGGGTCTGGGCAACATGCACTTCGTCTCCTCAACGCGACAGGCGCCGCGGATCGCTACACCGGGTGGCGCGGCTCAGGAACGATGGGTCCGGGTAGAGCTGCGGTTGGTTGCCGAAGTTGGCCTGGTTGGGATGCCCAACGCGGGCAAATCCACTTTGCTGGGCGCCCTCAGCGCGGCACAGCCCAAGGTCGCGGCCTATCCTTTCACCACACTGACCCCCAACCTGGGCCGGGTGATTGTCAGCGACACGCAGAGCTTTACCGTTGCGGATATCCCCGGCCTCATCGAGGGAGCCCACGAGGGACACGGCCTTGGCATCCGCTTCTTGCGCCACATCTCCCGGACTCGGATACTCGTTTTCGTTTTGGACGTAACTTCGGACATCGAGCGCGACTTCAGCACCGTACACCGGGAAATCGAAGCCTTCGATCGGGAACTGGCGCGCCGCCACGCGGTGGTGGCGCTGAACAAGATCGACCTGGCGAGCGCCGATGAGGCCGCCAGGGCGCAGCGGCGACTCAGGCGTATCACCGGATGGGACGTGTTCCGTATCTCCGCGCAGGAGCGGCTCGGATTGCAGCCGCTAGTCGCCGCGATGGCTGCGATGCTGCGTGAAGCCGCCTGAGCTATCCGGGCATCTGCCGATGTCCCAACTAATCTATAAGGCGGAGCTGCTGGGCGGCGTGCGCCGCATGGTGGTGAAAGTCGGCAGCGCGGTGCTCTCCGACGGCGGCGGCTTGCGTTCCGGTGTGATCCCGCGGCTCACTGGCGATATCGACTCCCTGATGGGCCGCGGCTACCAGGTGGTGCTGGTGACCTCGGGCGCGATCGCGGCCGGGCGCGCGCGGCTCGGCGCCCCGCTGGGCGCAGCGATTGCGATGCGCCAGGCGGCGGCCGCCGCCGGACAGATCGCTCTGATGACCCAGTACGCGCAGGCCTTCGAGTCCTATCGGCGCCAGATCGCACAGATCCTGCTGACCCATTCGGATCTCGCCGAACGCACGCGCCGCAACAACGCTCGCCATACGATCGAGACCCTGCTGCAGCACGGGATCGTTCCGATTATCAACGAAAACGACACCGTGGCGGTCGAGGAGATCAGGTTTGGCGACAATGATAATCTGTCCGCGCTGGTCGCCACGCTGGTGCAGGCGCAGTTGCTGATCATCCTAAGCGACGTCGAAGGGGTCTTGACCGGCGACCCGCACTATCGCGCCGACGCGCGGCTGATTCCCCTGATCGCCGACCCCGACGCCGGCATGAAGGGGTTGGTCGCTGGTTCGGTTGGACCGTTGGGCACCGGCGGGATGGCCTCCAAGCTCAAGGCCGCGCGCCAGGCGGCGCGCGCCGGTATCGCGGTGATAATCGCTTCGGGTCACGAGCCGGGCGCACTGCGCGACGCGATCGACAGCGAGCGCGAGCGGGGAACCCTGGTAATGCCGGCAAGCACCAGGATTCGCGGCCGCAAGCACTGGATCGCGTTCGTTCTAAAGCCGCTTGGATCGTTGGGGCTGGACCGCGGCGCCGCCGACGCTGTACGTAACAAGGGCAGGAGCCTGCTGCCGTCAGGGGTGCGTGAGGTGGCGGGTGATTTTGCCGGCGGGGACTGCGTGAGCCTGCTGGACCAGGACGGCCACGAATTTGGCCGCGGCCTGGTCAATTATCCTGCCGCCGATGTCGCCAGGCTCAAGGGGCGGCGCACTTCAGAAATCGCGGCGATTCTCGGCTACCAGTTGGCCGACGAGATAATTCATCGGGACAATCTCGTGCTACTATGAGTTTCCACATGAGCCTCGAAACAGACATCATTTCGAACCTCGAGCGCGTGCGCGCCGCAGGACGCGAACTGGCTCTGTGCTCCAGCGAGGTCAAGAACCGCGCACTGGCGCATCTCGCGGCCGCCTTGCGCGAGTCAAAGGGCGCGATTGTATCCGCCAACGCTCGCGACCTGGAGCAGGCGCGCGCGCAGGACGTGCGCTCGGCCTTCCTTGAACGGCTCACGCTCAACCCGGGGCGCATCGAGGCGATGGCAGCCAGCGTCGAGCAAGTTGCTGCTTTGCCAGATCCGGTGGGCGAGGTGATCGCGGGTTGGCGGCGGCCCAACGGCCTGGATATCCAACAGGTGCGCGTTCCAATCGGGACGATCGCAATCGTGTACGAATCGCGGCCCAACGTGACTGTGGAAGCCGCCGCGCTGGCGCTGAAGGCGGGCAATGGCGCAGTGCTGCGCGGCGGCAAGGAATCACTGGTGACCAACCGGATGCTGGCTGATCTTATCGGCCAAGCGATGGAGCATGCGGGAGCACCTGCCGGCGCGCTGTTTTTCGTACCCATCCCCGACCGCGAGGTAATCGGGATATTGAAGCGCGCCGCTGGTCTTATCGATCTGATCATCCCGCGTGGCGGCGCCGCGCTCAAAGCAGCGCTGGCCGGATCCGAGATCCCGGTGCTGCCGCATTTCGACGGTATCTGCCATGTTTACGTGGACAGCAGCGCCGACCTGAACAAGGCCGAGGAAATCTGCTTCAACGCCAAATGCAGCCGTCCGTCGGTGTGCAACGCGATGGAGAATCTGCTCGTGCACTCCGCAGTGGCCGGCTCGTTTTTGCCGCAACTGGCCGCACGGATGGCGCCGCTGGCGGTGGAATTGCGCGGATGCCCCCGCACGCTGGCGATCCTCAATGACGCAGTTGCCGCCACCGAGCAGGATTGGGACAGCGAGTATCTCGACCTGATCCTTTCGATCAAGGTGGTCGATTCCATTGACGAGGCGATCGATTTCATCGGCCGTCACGGATCGGGTTTGGCGGATGCGATCGTAACCGAGGACCTGTCCGCTGCCGCGCGCTTTGAACATGAGGTTGACTCCGCGACGGTGTACGTCAACGCCTCAACGCGATTTACCGACGGCTTCGAATTCGGGTTCGGAGCGGAAACAGGAATTTCCACCAACCGCTTGCACGCGCGCGGTCCGATGGGCCTGCGCGAGCTGACCACTTACAAGTACGTGATCCGCGGCAGCGGTCAGGTGCGAATCTAACCGGCGCGAGGATTAATCCCGTGCGAGTCGGTCTTTTTGGCGGCAGCTTTAATCCTATCCATCTCGGTCATCTGCGCGCGGCCGAAGAGGTGCGCGAAGCGATGGAACTGGACCTGATCTACTTCGTGCCCGCGGCGTCGCCACCGCACAAAGCGGCCGACGGACTGGCGGCAGCCGACCATCGCTTGCGAATGGTGCAGCTTGCCACCAAGGGCAATCGCCACTTCATGGTGTCGGAAGCCGAAGTGCGCCGCGCCGGTCCCTCCTACACGATCGAAACGCTGCGCCATTTTCGCGCCTCGCTACGTCCACAGGCGGCGCTGTTCCTGATGATGGGCAGCGATTCGTTTGTGGAGCTGGATACCTGGAAAGACGCGCACGAGATCATCAAGTCATGCGGCATAATCGTTCATTCGCGGAGTCCGGCACGCCAGGCCGAGACCTCTCCGGGAGCCCTTGCCGCGATCCAGCGCTTTGGTTACATTTCAAAGAACGGGTTCTACGTGCATCCCAGCGGGCAAACGCTCAACTTCATAACCACGAATTTTCTGCCAATCTCCGCGTCCGCAATCCGCGAAAAACTGCAACAACACAAGTCGGTTCGCTACCTGGTGCCCGTGGACGTGCTCGACTATATCGAACGGCACGCAATTTATTGAGGAGTCAGGACTTATCGCGTGACGCCGCTGCAAAAGACGTTGGCAATCGTCGAAGCCGCCCTGGATAAGAAGGCCTACGATCTGATTGTTCTGCAGGCCGAACATTTGAGTTCAATCGCCGACTATTTCGTGATCGCGACCGGCCGCTCGGACGTGCAGGTGCAGTCCATCTGCCGCGGCATCGAGGAGCGCATGGATCGCGAAAGCACCACCCCGCTTTCCATAGAAGGCTACAACCTCGGCTACTGGGTCGCGCTGGATTATAACGACGTAGTGGTGCACATCTTCTACGAGCCAATCCGCGACGTTTACCGGCTCGAGACCAATTGGACCGACGCCCAGCGAGTCCCCTTGCCCGAGCCATTCTCTTCCCGCGCTCGCGACCTGAGCTTGTCGGCTTAGACTGGCGCGCCGGTCCGCGAAATAGAGAACCGGCATTGAGCCGGCGCCGCGGATCGGACTCCTTCGATTAGCCTATTGGTTGGGCTCCGCCCGCTCCCCGCTACTTTACAAACCTGCAAACATAGATCGACGCAGGCGCGCCCAACACCGTAACCGTAAGGATCGAGGCAGGCGCGATCTGATGCTCCTCAAATAGCTCGCGCATCAGTCGAGTTTCCGCAGTCATCAGGACCATCAGGCCACCGGACGCGAGGACTCGGCGGAATTCGCGCAGCAGTTTGGGATAGAGCCGCCGGTTGTCGGCGTGCGAACCCGATTTGCGGCCCCACGGCAGGTTGGTGATGATACGCGTCACTTCGCTCGCGCCGATTGGCAGCGCAGCCGCATCCCAACTGCGCAATTCGATTGGCTTGTAGCGCGGACCTACGTTCTCGCGCGCCGCGCTGAGCGCCTGCGCGTCGCTGTCTCCACCAAGCAGCATCCGGTAGCGCGCCAGATGCGCCCGCTCGATCAGGATCGTTCCCGCCCCGCACAGCGGATCCAATACCACATCGTCCTCGGCCGGCTGCGATAGCAAAGCCATCGCCGCTGCCACGGAGGGCCGAAGGGAGCCGGGGAAATGCGCCGCCTTGTAGTCGCGCTGGCGCATTCGATCGTCGCTCAGCCGGATGGTCAGAAACAGCTCGTCATCGAGCAGGGTCGCCCAGAACTCTACCTCGCCCTGTTCCTGCAGCCGCCATCGCCGATCGCCGCGCTCCGATATTCCACGCTCAATCGCCTTTTGGAGATCGACGCGCCGGTACTCATGGCTGCCGGTAGTCCGCACCACCACGCGGAAGCCCAGCCGCTGCCCCGACCTGCTGCCGGGCGTTATCGTGACGCGACGCGCCAGCGCGGTGTCGACGAAGGGTGCGTTGCGCGCCAGCTTGCGCGCCTGCTCAAGACCCTCCTCCGTGCTTGCCAAGGGGCGCAGGTAGCCGGCCAGCGCAAACAGGTCCTCGGCGCATCGCATCCGCAGCAGCGCCTGCGGCCGATTGACCGCCAGCAATGCCATGCCGTTGCGCTCCGCAATACTGCGCCGGCCAACTTCGCGGGCGCCCGGGATACGCGCCAGCGCCTCGCGTATCGCAACACCCTCCAGGCCGGGCTGGGTGTGAGCGATAATCAAATCGGAGGAGACTTTAAGACGCTGTTCGCCCGGACGCGGGTTCGCGCCGGGCTTTGGCGGAATCTTCTTTCGGTCCCCTCTCCTTATCCCGGGAGAGCGCGAGGGAGAGGTTGTCCGCATCGCCAAAACTCATGAAGTGATCTCGAGAAAAGTGCGCACATGACAAAGCACTTGGAGAGAGGGCAAGGGCCACCTCTTTCCGACCCTCCATCTCCTGGCTCGGATGAAGGAGAGCCGTGGCGGAGGGATCTACTTGGTGCGCGCCATGTACTCGTGCGTGTCGGTATTGATCGTGATCGTGTCGCCTTCGATCACGAAATGCGGCACCTGGATCACCAGCCCGGTTTCCACCGTGGCTGGCTTAAGCGTGTTCGTAACTGCCGCGCTCTTCATCCCCGGGTCGGTTCGAACCACCTTCAAATCGATGGTCTTGGGCAGCTTGACGTTAAGCGGCGTGCTCTCGTGAAACTCCACTTCGACCTGCAGATTGGGCGTGAGAAGCGGCACCACGTCTTCGATCAGATCCTTGGGAATGGTGGTCTGCTCGTAGGTCTCGGTGTTCATGAAATGGAAGTCGTCGCCGTCCTGGTAGAGGAACTCCATTTGCACCTGGCTCAGGATCACGCGCTCGACGCGATCTTCAGAGCGGAAGCGATTTTCTGTCTGCGAGCCGGTCTTGATGTTACGCAGCTTGGTCTGGACCATCCCACGCCAGTTACCCGGTGTTATGTGAGTGATGGTCATTATGCGCCAGAGATCTTTGTTGTATTCGATGATCATCCCCGGACGTAACTGAGTGGCCTGAAGCAGCATATTCTTCCTATAAAATAATGTTTTGCGGATGAAGGTTGGATATCGCTAAAGTTAATGCGTGGTTGCTACTCAGGCAAGGCAGCGCGACGCCGGTTGCGCTTTTCACCATGGCGCGGTGCCCAAACCCACGCCCGCACCGGTGCGCGGCGCTGCACCGACGCCGGGGGCCAGCCCGATGCCGGTCCCGCCGAACCCCGTCATTCCAGAGTAAGGGTTGGGTCCGTAAGGGTTGATGGTGCCGTATGTCGCGCCGTACGGCGACCCTCCCGCCATAATCGGCTGCTCCGCCATCATTCCGCTGCGATCGTAGGCGCGCACGGTGGCAAAACCCTGCAGTGGGTTGAATCGCCCTGTAAACGAAACCTGCCGGCTCATACCCGGTATCAGTCCGGAAATAAGGCCTCCGAGCCCGCCGCTGAGCCCACCTCCGCTGATGCTTAGCGGCTGCGCCAAGACGCCGTTTTGGTAGATGCCTGCCGACGCGATGTGACTTCCGGTGATTATGCCACTCACTACGTACAGTGACGGCGCTGCCGGCTGAACCGAGGTAATCTGGACGGCCAGCTGTCCGGGATTAAGACCGCCGCCGAACGCGCCGGACCCGCCGATTGTGGAATTGATCACCAGCGGGCTTGTGGCCGCGCTGTTTGCCGTCGTGGCGGTGGCCAGGTTGAGCGAGCTCTCGGTGTAGTCGTGCCGGGTGCGATAGACCCTGATCGTGGCCTCGGTGCCGGCCGCGATGAAACTCTGCGCGAAGTTGCTGGCGTGCAACCCGGGGCCGCTGTTAAGCGGGATGCTATGCGCCAGACGTCCGTCCACGTATATGCCCGCGCGCTTCAGGCCGCTGCCGACGATTTGACCCCTGACCATGTACTTGCCTGTCCCCGGAGCAAGGGCGCTTATGTCGTCTATCCGGATACGGACGTCGTCGGACCCGCGGGAGCGCAAATTGCTGAGCATCCGGCTCTTGGGTCCCGAGACCGGCGGCGTCGCAGCCGGAATTTCCTTGGTATTGTCCCCCGTGGCTTCCACCTCTGAGGGACTGCTTTCGGGCGGGTTGCTTTCGGCCGTTTCGGCGGGTGGCGCGCTCGATTCGGAGCCGGGATCATCCCCGCCCAGTGCCACGTTATCGTCGCTGTCCAAGGAGGGCGGAGCGGACGGTGCAACCGGCGGACCTGATTCTACAATCGGTCCCCCGCCTCCCGCGTCTCCCATAATCGAGGCCTGGGCGCTGCGCCCGGCTGAGTCGTAAACGCGGAGCACGGCGCCCTGAACCGGATGCTCAATCTGCAGATCGAAGCGGATCGTCTGCTCACCCGGCGCCCGTTTCACATTGAGTTTGGCCAGGCGGCTCTGGCCCACATAGATACCGGCGGAGCGCAGCGCTGTGCCGCTCATGTAGCCCTTGATGCGCAACAAGTTGACGCCCGCAATTTGCGCCGACTCGACTCGTACCGACGGGCGCATCCCGTGCAGGCTCGGCGCAGCCGCCGGCGGCCCCAAACCTTCCGAGGATGCGGCTGCGGCCGAGGCGGGCGCGGCCGGTACACTTGCGGATAGTGCTGCCAGATTATGCTTGATTGCGGACCATTTGGCCGCGTCTAGCCTGCCGGATCCGGCTGCCTTATCGATGTCTGCTGCATCCGACTTGAGCGCCGCCATCGCCGCATGTGCAGCGCGCCGGTCGCCGCCCTGGAGTGCGGAGCTGAGCTTTTGCGAATCCGCTGCAAATACACCGACCGGGCCAAGCAGTGGGTTCGGCGTATCCCTGCTGGCGCTGACCGAGTTAAGCAGCGCGAACGCCTCGTCGCTAAGCTGCGCCGACAACGACTTGGCGTCGGTCGCCGCAAACGCCGCGGCGCCAACTACGGCCAACAATAGCGCGAATAGCCCTGTCCCGAGGCCATGGCGCGAGCAGCGCGAAGGCTTTTGCATCGGCAGACTCAACCGCGCCGGCCGCTTTCAGCTGGCCCGCTGCTGCTTATAGCGGTTGGTGACGTCCTTGACGCTTTTGGCCAGCTTGAGGAACATCTCGCCCTCGTCATAGACGAACAGGAAGATCGCTGCGCCGACACCGCAAATGAAGCCGAGAAGAAATCCGCCCATAAATCTCGCCTCGTGCGCGTATTATATTCCATCCCGGGCGGCGCTAGAATGATAGATCGAATCGAGGAAAGCCGCGCCCGACGTGCGCTCCGCCATTGTCTCCCGAGAATACCGCTTGTCAATGCGTCCGCGCATCCAAAACCTCTTTTAGTGATTAGATTACGGGGCAACTTATGAATGCGGTCGAATCACAAGCCGGCGGCGACATCACGCTGGAACTGGAGGCCTTGACGACACAGGCCGGCATCTGCCTGCGCGCGGATCGGCTGGCCGTACGCGTGGTGGGCGATGACCGGGTCGCGTTCCTGCACGGGATGTGCAGCAACGATGTCAAAAACCTTAAGCCCGGTATGGTGACATATGCGCTGGTTCTCACCGATCACGCGCAGGTGGTCGCCGACTTCTACGTATGGGCCGACGATGAGGCCCTGTACCTGGAGGTGGATCGCAGCCTGTGGCCGGGCACGCGTGAGCATCTGGAGAAATTCCTTGTCGCCGACGACGTCGAGATGGAAGAACAGGAGGAATTAACGGTAATCGACGTGGCCGGTCCGGCGGCCGCAAGCGCGCTCGCGTCGGTATCCGCGGCATCGGAGCGGCTTGCTCCATGGCGCTTCGCCCGGCACGAGGGATTGCTGATCGCCAATCTGCCCCGTATTGGACTCGCACAATTCACTGTGTTAGTTGAAACCATTGCGGCGGACAGCTTCCTGCGGGGGATGATTACCGCCAATTCGGGAATCCGGGAGGTCAGTATCGCCGCCCTTGAAGTCCTGCGTGTGGAGCAGGGATTTGCCCGCGTCGGCGTCGACGCCACCGAAAAAACCATCGCGCTCGAAGCCCGTCTGGAAAGCGGAATCTCGTATAACAAGGGATGCTACGTTGGCCAGGAAACGGTGGAGCGTGCGACAGCGCGCGGCGGCGTGAAGAAGCGGCTGTACGGATTGCGCATCGCGGGGCGTCAGCCGGATGCGGGAGCGACCGCGTGGATAAACGGCAAAGAAGTGGGCCGGGTGACCAGCGTCGCGGCCTCGCCGCGGCTGGGCATCCTGGGGCTGGGAATAATGCATCACAGTGCCTGGCAACCCGGAACGCCGGTCACCGTGAAGGACGGCAAGGGCGAAATTGCCGCCGTCGTGAGCGAGCTGCCCTTTGAGTGACTAGATTTTCGCGGCGGCCTTGTGAAAGCCGACCGCCGCTGCTGAAAGAAGGAGACTGCTGAGCAAATGGCAAACGCATTGGGAAAGCGCTACATGTGCGAAAAGTGCGGAACCGAGGTTTTGTGCAACAAGCCGGGTGACGGGGCGCTGGAATGCTGCGACGCTTCGATGAAAATCAAGGAAGCCAAGCCGCTTCCCTCCTCTGACTAGCCGGGGTTGAGAAGTTCAACCGCCTCCAGGTCAGATTCGACATCGGCGGCGCCCGCCTCTCTCATCGCCGCATACGCCCAGCCCCTCGGCAAGCTTGGGCAGGGCGGCGGTGGGTGCGACCAGCGGGCGCTGCCGCATTCTGTGAAGATTTGCCCGTGCCGCCGGGGCATACGGCTCCTTCCATCCGTTTGAGTGGGAGATGAGTGGCGCAAAATCCGATCTGATGCTTCACGAGGGCCGGATTCTTGGCCATCCGCAAAGCGACTCGATCGCGGTCAGCGGCGGCCGGATTATGAAGTGCGGCCGCTACGCGGACCTCAAGCCTCTGGTCGGACCCCAGACTCATCTGATTCGGCTCGACGGCCGTACTGTCGCGCCCGGCTTCGTGGATTCGCATCTACATTTTCTGGAGGCGGCGGCGACTGCCGTCGGGGTAAGCGTCTCCCGCGCGCGCGATATCGGCGAAGTGCTGCGTGAGCTGCGTCAGGCTGCGGACCGCGGCGCACCTGGCAACTGGCTTAAAGCGTTCGGATGCGACGAAGCACTACTCAAGGAGCGGCGCGGTCCAACACGCCAGGAACTGGACACGGTGGTACCCAAGCAGCCGCTCCGCCTGCGTCATCAAACTCTGCATGCCTCATGGCTCAACTCGCGAGCAATCGGGCTATTGGGGCTGGAAAAGCCGGATTTTACCCCGCCGCCCGGGGCGCGGCTTTATCGCGAGCCGAACAATCGTTTGAGCGGCCTGGTGATTGGGATGGAGGAATGGCTGACCGCGCGCCTGCCTCCGGTGACCAGCGCCGACCTCGAGGCGCGGGCTAAAAGCTATAGCCGCGAATTGGCGGCTGCCGGTGTAACTTCGTTCACCGACGCGACGGTCCGCAACAGCTTGAAGCACGTTGAAATGTTCGGCCAACTGGTGGCCTGGGGCGCGATCGCACAGCACGTGTCGCTGATGCTCGGCGAGGATCACGTCGAAAGCTGGGCGGCAGCAGGCCGGCTGGGACGCGAGTGCGGTGTACCGGTGCTGGGGGTCAAATTCCGCGGCAGGCGCGAGCCGTCCAACCCGGATCTTAACTTGAGAGTGCAGAGCGCACTGCGGGTGGGCGCTGGATGCGCCTTTCACGCCACCGAAATTGAAGAGGTCGAGGCGGCGCTCTGTGCATTGGAATCGGCCCGTTCGGCGCTCGGGTCAGAGGCGCTTGGCCGCAGCGTAAGTCGTATCGAACACGGCGGAGTGATCGCGCCCGAACAAGTATCCAGAATCGCCGCTCTAAACGCATGGGTGGTGACCAATCCGGGTTTCATCTTCTATCGCGGCGAGAAATACTTGTCCGAACCTGGCCTCATTCCTTACACCTACCGATGTCGAAGCCTGGCCCAGGCGGGAATTCGCCTGGCCGCCGGCAGCGACGCACCCGTCACTCCTGCCCGGCCCCTGGTCGGGATTGCGGCGGCGGCAGCACGCCTGGACCAGCATGACCGCGAGTTAGCCGTCGAGGAACGGATTGATTTGTCCGACGCGTATCATCTTTTTTCCGGCGCCGGGGCCCAACTCGCCGGCCACAACGCGGGAGCGCTGGACGCCGGCAAGGCCGCCGACCTAATCGTCGTGGTTCGCGATCCGATGGAAATGACGCCTGCCGAACTCGCCCGCGCCACCGTCGAGTTGACCATAATCGGCAGCCATGTGGTCTACGAGCGTGGGCGGCCCGCAGCACTTACCGGTATCCCGGAGACCATCTGACAGAGGCATTGCGTTGGCATCCGCTGATGGAAACGGCGGCCGCAACGGCCATGAGGATGAACATCATCCGGCGGTCCTGTTTGACAAGCGTGGTACGATTGCCTGGATAACGCTCAATCGCCCGCGGCAATACAACGCATACAACGTGGCGATGCGCGACGGGCTGTACGAAGCCCTGTGGGCGGTGCATCACGACCCCGAAATCACCGCGATGGTGCTGACCGGCGCCGGACCGGCATTTTCCACCGGGGGCGACCTGCATGAGTTCGGCCAGGCGCCTTCGCCGGTGGTGGCGCGATGGGTCCGCTTTCGGCGCGACGTATGGGGCCTGATGCGCAGCCTGCCGATTCCCACGGTCGCCGCGGCTCACGGCTTTACGGTGGGCGGCGGGCTGGAAATGCTGCTGCTGTGCGACATGGCTGTGGCCGCCGACGACACCCGAATCTGCCTGCCGGAAACCGGCTCGGGGATGATTCCCGGCGTGGCGGGCACGCAAACCGCGTCGCGCCGCCTGCGCCTGGGATGGGCATTGGATTTGTGCGTAACCGGACGGTGGATTGACCCTAATCAGGCGTTATGTATAGGTTTGGTCGCCGAAGTTGTCCCGGCGGCGGAGTTGGAAAAAAGGGCGCTGGGCTTGGCGCAGGAACTTGGCGCGCTTCCCAGGCCGGTTGCGGCAATCGTCAAAACCGCTGTCTGGGAGGGCCTGGAACTGCCGATGGAACGCGCATTGGAGCTGGAACGGCGCCTCGCGACCCGGCTCCAAGCTGCTCGCGGCGCGCCGGTGGCCGGGAAAGGCCGATCTCTTCCCCGCGCCCGCGGCGGAAAGTGAATTCTAAATGGAGCGTTGCCCGTGAACACGATCAGTTTCCTAACTATCCCGGCAGCCGTGCTTCCGGACCAGGAGATCCTGGTCTTTGCCGAGCAGCGGCATAGCTACGCGGCGCTGGCCGACCTCACCAGCCGCGTCAGCACGGTATTCAAGCAGGCCGGGCTAAGACCCAATGACGTGGTGGCGGCGTTGGACACCAATTCCGACCTATATGTTGCCGCTTATTATGCCGCCGCCAAGAGCGGACTCACCTTTCTGCCGCTGAACTATCGCGCCAAGGCTCTTGAGCTCCAGTACATGATCAACACCGCCAAGGCCAAGGTACTGCTGGTGGGCGATCGTTATGCCGACCTGGTGATGCGGCTGCGTTCCGAACTGACCACTATCAGGGAGTACCTGTCGCTGGGGACGGCCGATAGCCATATGCACAGACTGGCCACCCTGGCCCAAACCGCCGCGCCCGACGAAGCCGAGGCGGAAGTGGACGATCAGGACGTGTCGGTCCTGATGTACACCAGCGGCACTACCTCCCTGCCCAAGGGTGTGATGTTAAGCTTTCACGATTTCACGGCCTACGTAACGGCCAACGTGGAGATGGCCGACGGGACCGACCGCGGCACGGCACTGGTTTGCGTGCCCTTCTACCATATCGCCGGAACTACGGCGATGATGACGTCGATTTGGACGGGCCGGAAGATGATCGTGATGCCGCAGTTCGACGCCAAGAGCTGGCTCGCGCTGGTGGAAAAGGAACAGGTGACACACGCCTTCGTGGTTCCCACCATGATGAAGCAGCTGCTCGATGAGCCCAGCTTTGCCAAGACCGACCTGTCGAGCCTGCAGAACATGGCCTATGGCGGAGCCGCAATGCCGTTGCCGGTAATCCGCCGGGCAATCACGGTTTTTCCCAAGACGGTGGGATTCGTCAATGCCTATGGTCAGACCGAAACCACGTCCTCGTTGACGGTGCTCGGACCGGACGACCATCGGCTGGACGGCAGCCCCGAACAAGTCGAACTGAAGCTCAAACGGCTCAATTCCATTGGCAAACCGCTGCCCGACGTCGAAGTGATGGTGCGTGACGAATACAGCAACACGTTGCATCCCGGTCAGGTCGGAGAGATCTGTATCCGCACTCCCCGCATAATGAAGGGTTATGCAGGACGCGCCGACGACGCCGCACTGAGCGACGGATGGCGCGCAACCGGCGATCTGGGATGGATCGACGATGACGGCTACGTTTTTTTCGCGGGCCGCAAGGACGACATGATCATCCGCGGCGGCGAAAACATCGCCCCCGCCGAGGTGGAGTCGGTGTTGATGAGCCATCCGGCGATCGAGGAGGCGGCGGTCATCGGTGAACCGTCCGAGGAGTGGGGTCAGGTGGTCAAGGCCTTCGTGGTCGTACGTCCAGGCCAGGATGCCAGCGCGGACGACCTGAGGGCGTTTTGCACGTCGCGTCTGGCCAGTTTCAAGCGGCCGGAAATGTACGAGTTTCTGCCCGAGTTGCCCAAGAATGCCCTCGGCAAGATCCTCCGCAAAGACCTGCGCAAAGGAGCCGATGCGTGAGGCAACGCGTCGGCGCGCCCCGCTAATGCGCGCGAGTGACCGGCGGCCCTGACCTATCATGAAGCGCAAGCCCAAGCGTGCCAGCGCTGCGCCTGTTTCGGCGACGCGCACCGGCAAGGCACCGGGTTCCCGGCCGGGCGTCGTTGCGTCCAGCGTGCAGATTCAGCGCCACCAAGGATACGTAATGGCCACCCTTCAAGGCCCGGACGGCAACCGTGTGGATTCGGCCGTTGCAGCCGCATTGATCGAATTGGCGGCCGAACTTGAAGACGACGACTCCGTAAAGCTGCTGGTCGTGACCGGGGCCGGCGGGGTGTTCTGCTCCGGCTTCGACGATGGCGTCGATCTCCAGCTGGTCGAAACGATGGCGGCGCTGGCCAAGCCGACGGTCGCCTTGATTGGCGGCGACGCGCTCGACGAAGGCTTGGAACTGGCGATGGCTTTGGATATCCGCGCCGCGACGGCCGGAGCCCAGATGGGGATGCGGCAGCTTTCGCGCGGCGGCAGGCTGCCGCGATTCGGCGGCACCCAACGCCTGCCTCGCCTCATCGGCCCGGCGCATGCGTTGCGGATGATTCTAACCGGCGCCACCGTTGACGGACGCCGCGCGCTGGAACTGGGCCTGGTAACCTACCTGGCCGAAAACCAGGATCAGTTCGCGGTCGTGGCCGGGCAGTTAATCGAGTCGATTACGAGCCGCGCCCCGATTGCCGCCCGCCTGGTGAAGGAAGCCGTGGTAAAGGGCTTCGATATGACGCTTGGTCAAGGTATAAGGCTGGAAGAGGACTTGTACGCGTTGTTGCAAACTACAGAGGATCGTGCCGAGGGGGTGCGGTCGTTTTTGGAAAAGCGCAAGCCGCTGTTCAAGGGCGTCTAGGGGATAAAATAAAGAGCGGGCGGGCTTTAAGGGTTCGTTTTTCCGCCGCCTGCTGAAAAACCAACTTTTGATGATTAGAATCGATAGGAGGATTCGATCGTTCGCATGGCAAACCAGCTTGGCAAAGTTTATATCTGCGGCAAGTGCGGCTCCCAGGTCATCGTAACCAAGGGCGGCACCGGGGCGCTGAAATGTTGCGGCGCTCCGATGGAGCAGAAGAAGTAATTCACGCTCAACTGTGGCGCCCGGCGGGTGGGAAACATAGCCCGCCGGGCACCCACTGACCTTCGCTTCGCGCTCCCTATCGCGTATTCTTTTCCCCCATTCACAAAACTCCCCGCAAGAAGCCGCACAGCCCAACGCGGCCGGAATTCAAGACCCGCCATCGATGCGCACACGTGTGTCAAGATTCACCGCTCACGGTTGACTATCATTGACAATCATCATGTGCGAGACACATTATCGACGTCTTTCTAGCTCCTGCGTGCCCGGTTGGTTTTCGGTCGGAAGACGTTACCATGAATCAGACCGCGCCATCGCAGACCGGCAACGCTCGCTTCCTCACAGGGATTGCTCTGTTCTTCCTGGTCTTCGCCGCGTTTTACGCATCGCCCGTCAGTCAGATTACTGACGGCCGCTATTCAACCCTCATGAGCGAGACCATCTTGCGCCGGCACAGCGTGGACATAAAGTACGCGCAGCCGCGGGCGGCCTATGCCTTTTCGCTGCGGGGGGGTTATCCGTATCAGGCAATTCTGGCGAAGGACCGGTTGCTGTACTACATGGGTTGGGGTGGTCCGCTGCTGGCCCTGCCCGCGGTGGCCGTCTTCAACGCGTTTGGAATCTCCACGATCGGAACCGATGGGAAATACAGTTCAGACGGCGAATATCAAATTCAAATGTTGCTGGCCGCACTGCTGGCGGCCGCGACCGTCTGGATCATATTCGCCACCGGATTGACTGCCGGTCTCTCGATACCCTGGGCCGCCGTTATCGCCCTGGGTGCCGCGTTCGCAACACAGATCTGGTCCACCATATCGCGCGCCCTGTGGCCACAAACCTGGACGCTGCTGCTGCTGAGCGTCGTGATCTACCTGCTGCTTCGATGGGAGCAGCGCAGCGGCAAATTCCGGCCGGTGCTGCTCGCGACGCTGTTGTCCTGGATGTACTTCGCGCGCCCTGCCGCAAACATCATGATTATCGTGATCAGCGTCTATGTCGCGCTAACCTATCCGCGTAGTTTGCCCGCCTACGTGATAAGCGGGCTCGCATGGCTGGCCGCCTTTGTCGGCGTGTCGCGGTATTTTTTCGGCACCCTGCTCCCGCCCTGCTACCGCGAGTTTTGGTGGATTAGCTTCCAGCACATGCACCATCGGCTCGCCGGACTTCTGCTCAGTCCCGCACGCGGGTTGTTCATCTACTCCCCGATTGTGCTCTTCGTGCTGTTCCTCATCGCCGCTTATTGGAGGCGTCTGTCTCACCGGCGGCTTGTGCTTGCGGCTCTGGGCGCGATCGCGCTCGAGCTGGCGGTGTTGTCCACGATGGGCCAATGGTGGGGCGGCTGGAGCTATGGGCCCCGGGAGCTGGCCGACACCGTCGCGTTTTTTGCATTGCTCGCCATCCTTGGATGCCAGGCGTTTGCCGAAGACCGCGGCCTGACAGTGCATCGCGCGGCGGCCGTGATCGCGTCCGGGATAGTCCTGTTGGGCGCGAGCATCGCGATGAATGCGGTGGGCGCCTTCTGCCCTCTTTCCTACACCTGGAACCTTTGGGCCGACCTAG